>JBEPYM010000006.1:0-61468 GCA_041641375.1 Paenibacillus sp. | reverse complement strand
GGGGATACGCAAAAAATGCCGAAAATGAGATACCGGCGACTCCCTCACACGAGGAGCAGCACCGGCGGATAAACGGGGATACGCAAAAAATGCCGAAAATGAGATACCGGCGACTCCCCCACACGAGGTGCAGCACCGGCGGATAAGCGGGGATACGCAAAAAATGCCGAAAATGCGATACCCGCTGCTCCCCTCACAAGGAGCAGAACGGGCGGATAAACGGGGATACGCTCAACATTGCAAACAGACGAATAGACGCCCGTCCGTTACAGCGCAGTGGTGGCCGCCCCCGGTGTCGGAGTGCGGAGACTCCGCAATGAATGGCCACACCGGTGCCGTATGGGAAGCGACTCCGGCTGGGCGCGTCTTCTAATCCAGCACGCCCGTGTCCAGAATGCCTTGGCTGTGCAGCCAGGCGACGAGTCCGGCGTAAGCGGCGTTTGTCCAGAAGCCGTCTTCGGCGAGCAGCGCGGCGGCATCATCGCGGGCGGACTCGAGCGTCTCGAAGTCGGCGACGATGTCGGCCAGCTTGAACTCAGGCAAGCCGCTTTGCTTCGTGCCGAAGAAATCGCCGGGGCCGCGCAGCTCCAGATCGCGGCGCGAGATTTCGAAACCGTCGTTCGTCTCGGTCATCGCTTTCATCCGTTCACGGCCCGTCTCCGATTTCGGGTCGGCTATCAGCACGCAATACGACTGATGCTCGCCCCGGCCGACACGGCCTCGCAGCTGGTGCAGCTGGGACAAGCCGAACCGATCGGCGTCATAAATCACCATCAGCGTGGCGTTCGGAACATCGACGCCGACCTCGACGACCGTCGTCGAGACAAGCACCCCCGTCGTCCCCTCGGAAAACTGCCGCATCGCATCGTCTTTATCCGCAGCAGTCATACGTCCATGCAGCAAACCGACGCGCTCCGCACCAAGCTCACCGCTCAACTGGACGAACATATCGATCGCGTTCTGTACATCCAGCTTCTCCGATTCCTCGATCAGCGGACAAATCACATACGCCTGACGACCCGCTTCCAGCTCGCGCCGGATAAAACCGATGACGCGCTCCAGCTTGTCCGGCTTGACCCAATACGTCTCAATCGGCTTCCGACCGCCGGGAAGCTCCCGCAATGTGGAGACGTCCATATCGCCGAACGCCGTAATCGCCAGCGTACGCGGAATTGGCGTCGCCGTCATCGTAAGAACGTCCGGATTCATCCCTTTGCGCCTCAGTATGCTGCGCTGGTTAACACCGAACCGATGCTGTTCATCGGTTACGACAAGCCCGAGCGATCGGAAGTCGACGTCCTCCTGAATTAGCGCGTGCGTGCCGACCACAATGTCGGTAAGCCCCATACGCATCGATGCGAGAACGTCTCTCCGCTGCCGTTCGGTCAAGCTTCCTGTCAGCAGCCCGACTGTTACGCCCCAAGGCTCCAGCAGCCGGGTCAAGGAACGCATATGCTGCTCCGCCAAAATTTCGGTCGGCACCATCAATGCACCCTGATGACCGGCTTTTACTGCAGCAAACAGCGATGCAGCGGCAACCACCGTCTTTCCCGAACCGACATCCCCTTGAAGCAGTCGATTCATCGCATATGGAGCCTGCATATCCCGCAATATATCAGCAAGCACCAGCTTCTGGGACGCAGTCAGCACGAAGGGAAGCCCCCGTACAAACCGACGTACCTCTTCCATTTCAAAGTGCATCGCTACGCCGTCCTGCCGTTCCCTCGATACGGCGCGATACGCCTGCAGCTTGAGCTGGAACAGAAACAATTCCTCGTAAGCCAAGCGTTCCCGAGCCGATCGGCCCGTTTCTGTATCGGATGGGTGATGGATCTCTACTACCGCTTCACGCCGAGACATCAGCGTTCTCCGTTCCACGATCCATTGAGGCAGTACCTCAGGGATCGAATCAGCGTATTGACGCAGCGCCTGACCGATCGTCTTGCGAATCCACTTCTGAGTAATCGTGCCGCCTACCGAATATACCGGCTGAAGCAGCCCGGAAGCGGAGGCTGCCGCCGGCGCGTTCGGACCGGAGCTGCCGGGAAACCCTGTCTCCGAGACAATAATCTGATTGCGCCGCGCCTCCCACTTTCCGGTCAAGGTCAGCTCAAGCCCCGGTACGAGCCGTTCCTTCAGGAATGGCTGATTAAACCATACAGCGGTGATCAGCGCAGAAGAAGAATCTGCGGCAAACCGGCACATCAGCCGCGACTTCCGCCTTCCGTAATGCTGCAGTGTCGGCATCGCAACCACTTTGGCGAGCAACGTTATTCGCTCCCCGTCGGATACCTCGCTCAAATCACGCAGACGGTAATCGTCGTATCGATACGGGAAGTAAAAAAGCAAATCAGCCACGTTCGTAATTCCGAACGCGGCCAATTCCTTTGCTTTTTGTGGCCCGACACCGACAACTGCAGTGAGGGGCGTCGTATGTAACACGGCCATAAACTACAGCTCCGCGGGGCTCATAAAGACGGACAGCGCTCCCGGTCCGACGTGCGTGCCGATGACCGGACCAAGCCCCGTATATTGAACTTCCTTGACATCGAGCCTCGATGAAATCAAATCGGCAAATTCCTTGGCTGCTTCATCGGAGGCCGAGTGAGCGATGGAGATACGCACCGGCTTGCCGGCAAAATCCTGCTCGAGCAGCTCTATGATGCGGCCCATTGCTTTCTTGTGACCCCGCACCTTGTCAACCGAATACACTTCACCTTCATTGTCCACCGACAAAATCGGCTTGATATTGAGCAGAGATCCGATCAGTGCGGAGGCTTTGCCGATCCGTCCGCCCTTCTGCAAAAACTCCAGCGTATCTACCAAGAAATACAAACGTGTTGATTCCCGCAGCTTCAGAACCATCGCTTCGATCTCTTCCACTGTCTTGCCTTCCGCCGCAGCTTTCGCGGCTGCAATCGCCAGCATGCCGCAGCCGATCGAAGCGGATTTGGAGTCGATGATCGTAATGTTCGTCTTCTCCTCCAGCAACGACTTGGCCAGTACGGCTGATTGGTAGGTGCCGCTCAGCGCCGCGGAAAGATGGATGGATATAATGTGCGTATCCGGTTCGGACGAGAGTGACTTGTACACCTCAAGAAAATCAACCGGCGAGGGCTGGGAGGTCGTCGGCATTTGTGTGCTGTTCGAGAGCAGCTCGTAAAATTTCTCCGAATTGATCGTAACGGAGTCCAAATAGGTTTCCTTGCCGAAGTGAACCTTCAACGGCACCATCTCGATTCCCATAGCGGAACGAATGTCAGCTCTGATATCGCCTGTGCTGTCCGTTACAATGCGAATATTGGCCATATAAGTTACCTCCTCCATTTCATGTCCGGTCTCTGCGCTATTCCGCCGAGAAAATATAGTAATAGATCGGCTGACCACCTCGATGCACTTCAAGCTCCGTGTCGGGGTACGTCTGACGAACGTAATCCTGAATCCGAACGGTCATGTCATGGTCGGCATCCTCACCTGTCAGCACGGTAACAATCTCGTCGCCGCTCTGAATGATGGCATCGAGCACCTTGCGGCAAGACACGAACAAATCCGGATCCGACGCGACGATGGTGCTTTCGGAGATCCCGAGATAGTCCCCTGCCCGGATGGCAACCGAATCGACATTGGAATCGCGTACTGCATGCGTAACTTGTCCGGAGCGAATGCGTGTCGCAGCCGATTTCATTGACTCCGCATTGGCATCCGCCGTTGCCCCGTCCTGGAACGCGAGAATCGCCGCCATTCCTTGCGGTACCGTCTTGGTCGGAATGACTTCCACGCGATTTTCCATAATCTCCTTCGCCTGCTGGGCAGCCAGCACAATGTTGGAGTTGTTCGGCAGTACAAACACGGTCTCGGCATTGACTTGCTCAATGGCTTTTACGATATCCTCCGTGCTCGGATTCATCGTCTGACCGCCGAAGATCACGACGTCCACGCCGAGGCTGCTGAAGATTTCTGCGATTCCGTCGCCTGGAGCAACTGCCACCATGCCGAACGGCTTCGGCAAGTACAGCTCCTGCTCCCCTTCCGCGGTAGGTGCTTCGGCAGCGGCAGCTCTACTGCCGTATGCTTGATCGTATTCTTCCTCCATCAGCAGGTGCGAATGCTGCTCGCGCATATTCTCGATCTTGATCTTCGTCAAGTCTCCGAACTGCATCGCCAGATTCATCACCTCGCCTGGATATTCGGCATGAATATGAACCTTCACCAGTTCATCGTCCGATACGACTAGCAGCGAATCCCCATGCTGCTCCAGCGTCTCCCGGAATGCTCTCTCGTCGAAGGACAGCCCCGGTGTCTTGTCAGGCTTCAGTTGGATCATAAATTCTGTACAATATCCAAACTCAATATCTTCGGTCGAAAGCATCGATTGTGCGCGGCGAGACTCCTGCTGCTTATGCATATCCTCGACCGTACCGGTCGTGTGAGCCTGTTGCTGAAGCTCATGCAGCAGCGGAGTCGGCGTATGGTCGATCCGTCCGACCCCGGACGCAGATTCCGGCGTGAAAGCAGCAGTGCCGCCCTGCAGTGCCGCCAAGAAACCCTCATAAATAAAGACAAGACCTTGACCACCCGAATCAACCACACCGACCTGCTTGAGCACCGGCAGCTGATCCGGAGTACGGGCGAGCGCTTCACGGGAAGCCTTCACAACCTCACGCATCATCTCGACCATATCCGGCGTGCGGCGTGCGATGGCCACGGCATGTTTCGCCGTATCCTTCGCTACCGTGAGAATCGTCCCCTCCACCGGCCTTACAACCGCTGCATATGCGGTTTCAACACCTTGCTGAAGGGCGGCGGCAAATTGGGAGGGCGACACCTCCGTGAGTCCCGACACGCTCTTCGAGAAGCCGCGGAAGAGCTGCGACAGGATGACGCCGGAATTGCCGCGCGCTCCCATCAGCGTACCCTTGGCGAGCACCTCCGACGCCTTGCCGATCTCGCCGGCCGGCTTGCTGCGCAGTGCCTCCACTCCCGAGGTCAACGTCAAGTTCATATTTGTTCCGGTATCTCCGTCCGGTACTGGAAACACATTGAGCGCGTTCACTTTCTCTACATTCCGGGTCAGCGCGTCAGCCCCCGAAAATACCATGCTCATGAAGTCGTTCCCATCAATTAAGCGCTTACTCAACGAACATTTCTCCTTCCCTACTTGGAAACCCGGACTCCTTGAACCAGAATATGTATGAAGTCCACCTTCAGTCCGACAATTTCATTCAGTACGTATTTGACTCTGGATTGAACATTATGGGCTACCTCTGAAATTTTGGTGCCGTAGCTGACAACGATGTACAAATCAATATGAATGCCGTCCGCTTCTCTTCGCACCTCAACGCCTTTGCTTAGATTTTCACGACCCAGCAGCTCGGCGATGCCGTCGCGCACCTGTTTCCTGGAAGCCATTCCCACAAGTCCATAGCATTCCAAAGCAGCCGAGCCGCAAATCGTCGCGATTACGTCATCGGAGACGAATACTTTGCCTTTCTCGGTTACGAGCTCGATGGACACAGGAACCACTCCTTATTGTGAAAGTATGACAATATTATGGACTAAAGTACATTTTACTATAATAGCGTTTGGAAATAAAGGCAATACTCTGTTTGCGCTCGGAAAACAATCCCATGAACATTGACTGGGCAAAATGGTGTGTGTTATAATGTCAAAGTTGAGGAGGTGTAACGATGGCTCGCAGATGTTTCGTAACAGGTAAAGGTCCTGGAACTGGCAACAATGTTTCCCACGCAAACAACAGAACCCGCCGCACTTGGGGCGTTAACGTTCAGAAAGTACGCATTCTTGTGAACGGAAAGCCGAAGCGCGTTTGGGTCAGCACGAAAGCACTGAAATCCGGTTTAGTGACTCGGGTGTAATCAGCTGAATATGAAGGTTTGACAATAGACAAAAAGCACCCGAACGGTGCTTTTTTTCATGCGCGTTTGTCTATGTTCGGGGTGAACCTGAAGTAAGTATTAGACGCTCGCTCAGTTTTTGTTGAACGTGTTTAGTATGGCCTTTACGACGCCACCAAGAAATTTAGGTAGTTTGATCGTATAAAATTTCACTTCTACCCCTCCTTCGCTGCCTACCATTATGATGTATTCTATTCAGAGGGGAGCAAAAACGTGCCTAAAATTTTTATTATGGCTGCGGCATCGTCGGGATCGGCCAGCCGTTGGCAATTGCAAGAACGGTATAGATCACCGTAACGACAAAATACAAGGCGATGGAGGTTAAAATAAAGGCAATACGCACACCCCATGTTTCATAAAAACGAAAGAAGCGTAATCCGAGGAAAAAAGCACCGAGCGAAAATGCATACTTGATCAGGTCCTGAATCATGGAAAAAAAAGTAAGGCAGATGGCGCACGCCAGTCCATAGCCGACTACCGCCCAGAAGCTTCTCATGTCGATCTCTCCCCACTTGCGTGTCTAGGCTCTAAGCCTGGAAATCGCCTCGCCGCGATTCGCGCAGCCGAATACCGCGTTGCCGGCAACCAGCACATTGGCGCCTGCACTGCGCACAAGACTGGCTGTATCGGCGTTAATGCCTCCATCCACTTCGACATACACCTGGTCCAGCAATCCTCGCTGACGGAGCATCGCCTGGAGGGCCTCCAGCTTGCGCACCGACTCTGGAATAAACGATTGTCCGCCGAAACCCGGATTGACCGTCATGATGAGCACCAGATCAATTCGTTCAAGAATCGGCTCCAGCATGGCAACAGGCGTAGACGGATTCAGCGCCACGCCTGCTTTGGCACCCAACTCCTTGATCCGCTCCACCGTACGGTGCAGATGCACGCATGCCTCCTGATGCACGGTCACAATGTCGGCCCCGGCTTCAACAAATGCCTCAATATAGCGTTCAGGCTTTTCGATCATCAGGTGAACATCCAGCGTAAGCTTCGTAATCGGGCGAATGGCCTGTACGACCAGCGGCCCGATCGTCATATTCGGCACAAAATGTCCGTCCATCACATCCACATGAAGCCAGTCGGCCCCATGCCGTTCGACATCGGCAATCTCTTCGCCGAGCCTGGCGAAATTCGCCGATAAAATCGAAGGTGCGATATGCAGCATGCTAATACCTCGGCTTTCTATCTTTAATTTCCTGAAGAAACGTCTTATAGCTTTCGTACCGGCTCATTGCGAGCTCGCCCTTCTCCGCCGCTTCACGAACGCGGCAAGCGGGCTCCTGTACGTGGAGACAGCCCCGGAAACGGCAGCCTTCCGCGAAGGCAGCAAATTCCGGGAAGCAAGCGCCAAGCTGCTCCGCTCCCAGATTGGGGAATTCAAGCGACGAAAACCCCGGAGTATCTGCGACGAAGCCGCCGCCCGGCACCGGAATAAGCTCGACATGCCTTGTCGTATGCTTGCCGCGTCCCAGCTTCTCGCTGATTGCATTCGTCTCGAGAGAAAGCCTCGGAAACAGCGCATTCAACAGGGAGGACTTGCCAACGCCGGATTGCCCGGCGAAGACGCTGTGCCTGCCGCGCAGCGCCTCCCGGATCGCGTCCATTCCTTCGCCTATGCGCGCGCTGGTTTCGATGACGCGATACCCGACTGCGCCATAGATGCGCTTGATGTCTCGGCAGATCTCGGCCGCCTCCAAGATCTCCTTCTCACTGGTCGCACCCGTCTGGAGCAGGTCGCTTTTGGTCAGGCAAATGACCGGCTCCAGGCTCTCCTGCTCGACATGGACAAGGAAACGGTCGAGCAGCTGAATATTGAGCGCCGGACTGCGAGCTGCAAATACGAGCACCGCCTGATCCGCATTAGCGATCGGCGGGCGCACCAGCTCAGAGCTTCGCGGCTCGTATGACTCGACAGTGCCCTCTCCTGTTGCCGATACACTGTATTCGACGATATCCCCAACAAGCGGACTTTCGCCTCTCTTCTTGAATATGCCTCTGGCCCTGCACTGCACCACTGCTTCCGGAGCTTCCCGCGAAGCGACATAATAATAGCCGGCCAGCGCCTTCATGATCATTCCTCTGGGCATTGCCTGTTATCCTCCGCTGTCTTACGATCTCGGCGCTGTGCCCGGCGTCTGTCCAGTGCCGCCCGCGCCGCCCGTTCCACTTGTACCGGTGCCCGTTGTCGAACCCGTACCTGTCGTCTGTCCGGTGCCGGACGTACCGCCGCTAGTACCTGTCCCCGTCCCGCTGCCCGTGTTGCCGGCTCCCGTTCCGGTCCCGGTGCCCCCAGTTGTACCGGCATTGGTTCCGCCTGTCGTACCGGTGCTACCCGTCGAACCGCCGCTATCCGAGCCAAACACCGGTCGCGCGGTCGAACGCTGCGCGTCCCGGTGTGTATACGTAAATTGATTCCACTTCTGTCCGTCGCGGAACACCTCAATGACCGCGTCCTTGCTCGGCGACGTTACGACGCCGATCGGAAAACGCTGCGCCTGCGTCATTTTGCGTGTGCCCCACTCTACCTTGTCGCCCATCGCGTCTGTGACGACGATGCGAACCGTCGTTTCCTTGTCGGGAGCCGTCGGCGGCACCGTAACGTCAACGGTCGACTGGATCGCCTCGTCAGGCAAGCCGGTGCTGACCCAAATCTTGATCGTGTCCGTATTCGGCGATACCGGATCCTTCGGCTCATAAGGAAATTGCTTGAACACTTGACCCTTCGGATAATACGCCTTCTCGCGAATAATGTTGGAGGCCAAAATTTTCAGGTTCAGCCGCGTCGCCTCCGAAACCGCCTCCTGCTCCGTTTTTCCGATCAAGTTCGGCATAGCGACCGTTTGCCGTCCTTTGCTCACTGTGAGCTTAATGGAGGAAGACTCCGGATCAAATTCAGTTCCGGCCTCGGGAACCTGATGTGCGACCGCACCTGCAGGCTCGTCGGTGAATTCGTCGACTCGCTGAATTTGTGCCTGCTTAACGCCCATGGCCATCAGCTCGGCTTCAATGTCCTTGAACACTCTGCCTTTAAAATTCGGCATTTTTTTCAGCTCGATCCCCTTGCTCACCCACAGCTTGATCGGCGTATCCCTTTTGACCGACATCCCGGCTTTTTCCTGCTGGTATACGACACCTTTCGGGATATCCCGCTGATACGTCTCGATCATCGGCTCGTCAATGTGAAGACCTGCCGCCCCCAGCTTCAGCCTCGCCTCATCTAGCTTCAAATTAACGACGCTTGGAACGGTGACATCAGGAATTTCCAGTGAACCGAGCAGCGCCTTCAAGCCGAACCACATTCCCCCGAGCATCAAGGCAACAATGCCGAACCAGATCGACAGCTTCGCCCACGGGTTCAGCCCTTTGGCGGCCGTCTCTCCTTCCGGCTCCAATTCGGATGCGCCGGAAACCTCGGACCTGGATTCGCGCTCCAGACCTTTCCAATCGGCGAATTTCCCGCCCTCCGTCCGTATGGCCGGCATCACAATCGTCGCTTCCATATCATCATGTCCGCCGCTCGAATTCCCCATCGCGAAGGAGATTTTCGGCTCGTTGCGGCGATCCAGCGACAGGCATGTCTCCAGGTCCTGAAGCATTTCCTTGGAAGACTGATACCGCTCTTCCGGGTTTTTGCGCATCGCCTTCAGAATAATGTTTTCGACGCTTTGCGGAATAAGCGGATTCGCCTTACGCGGCTCCTCCACCGTTTCCTGCAAATGTTTCAGGGCAACCGATATCGGACTTTCACCTGAGAACGGCAGCAGGCCGGTCAGCATCTGGTACAGCACGATGCCAAGTGAATACAGGTCGGACTTCTCGCCGGTATTGATTCCCTTCGCATGCTCCGGCGAGAAATAATGGACGGAACCGACAACCGACCCCGTTTGCGTAATCGTCGAGGACGTCGTCGCACGGGCGATCCCGAAATCGGTTACCTTCACCCGGCCGTTCTTGCCAATGAGAATGTTATGCGGCTTAATATCGCGATGAATGATTTGGTTGCTGTGCGCGTGATCGAGCGCATCGGCGATCTGCGAAGCAATGTGAACCGCTTCCTCAACCTGAAGCGGCGCGCGATCCTGAATAATTTCATTCAAATTATGACCTTCGACATACTCCATCACGATGTAGTGTGTCTCGCCTTCCTGTCCGACGTCATAAATGCTGACGACATTCGGATGCGAGAGCGAGGCCGCGGATTGAGCTTCCCGGCGAAAGCGGCGAATGAATTCCTCATCGTGTACAAATTGCGGCCTCAGAACCTTCACGGCGACTTTCCGATTAAGTAAAATATCATGTCCCTTGTAAACGAGCGCCATTCCGCCCCCGCCGATCCGTGCGATGATTTCATAACGGCCGCCCAGCTCTTGTCCGATCATTATTCCTTCACCCCGCCTTCTGCTCGTCGCTTGTTTTGGTATCACGATCTGAATCCTCATCCGGTTCGGCAATGTTGTGAAGCAGTACGACTGTAATATTGTCGTCTCCTCCCGCATCCAGCGCCAGGTTCACCAGCTGGCTCACCTTGTCTTCCGCCGGCGCCTCGCTGCCGAGAACGGTCGCCATTGCGCTCTCGGGCACAATGCTGTTCAGTCCGTCGGAGCAGAGCAGCAGCTGCTGGTCCGAATGCCAATCAAGCACCGTCAGATCGACCTCCGAATGCTGCTCCGTGCCGAGCGCCCTCGTCAAGACGTTGCGCCGCGGATGGGAGGCTGCTTCGTCCGGGGTAATCTGGCCGTTCTTGACAAGCTCATTCACCAGCGTATGGTCCTCGGTGAGCTGCCGGAGCCTGCCGTTGTCTATCAGGTAAGCGCGGCTGTCGCCGATATGGCCGAGCCGGATGCGCTGTCCGTCCACAAGAGCCGCCACGACGGTCGTCCCCATGCCGTGATAATGCTCCTTGCGGGAGGCGGCGTCGAAGACGACCTCGTTCGCTTTGCGAATCGCCGCTTCCAGCGCGTCCAGACATTCCTGATCGCTCATGCCCGTATGTATGGAGCTTGACAGCTCCTGCTGAATCATCTCAATGGTAAGCTGGCTGGCCGTATCGCCGGCCTGATGCCCGCCCATGCCGTCTGCTACGATGGCAAGGGTATAGCCGTTCAGATTCGGGACAATGGCGCAGCGGTCTTCATTGACCTGCCTGATTTTTCCAATATCCGTCTTGTGGGCGATTTTCATTCGGTTTCACCTCGTGCCTGTAGACTCCGCATGCTTGGCCCTCAACTGACCGCACGCAGCCGCAATATCGTGGCCTTGCTCGCGTCGAATCGTCGCGTTGATGCCCTTCTTGACCAGAATACGTTGAAATTCAAAAATGTCGTCCCGCGGCGTGCGCTCATAATTGCGCTCCGGCACATAATTGACCGGGATGAGATTGACGTGGCACAGCATATCCTGCAGGACGTCGGCGAGCTCTTCGGCATGCTCCGGCCGGTCATTCACGCTGCCGATCAAGGCATATTCGAACGTGATGCGGCGACCCGTCTTGGCAATATAGTGCCTGCAGGCGTCGATTACCTCCTGGAACGGATATCGCCGGTTCACCGGCATCAGCTTCGAGCGCAGCTCGTCGTTCGGCGCATGAATCGAAATGGCCAGATTGATCTGCGTATTCTCATCCGTAAATTTATAGATGCTCGGCACAATTCCGCTCGTCGATACGGTAATGTGACGTTGTCCGATGTTCAGCCCCTTCGGGTGAATCATCGTGCGCAGGAACGCCATCGTCGCATCGTAGTTTTCGAACGGCTCGCCGGAGCCCATGATCACGATGGACGAAACGCGCTCTTCTTCCGGATCGAGCAGGCGCTGCGCATACACGACCTGGGCGATAATTTCGCCGGACGTTAAGTTGCGCTTCAGGCCGCCAAGTGTAGACGCGCAGAACGTACAGCCGATTCGGCAGCCGACCTGCGTCGTGACACAAACGCTGTTGCCGTAATTATGCCGCATGAGTACCGTCTCAATCGCATGGTTGTCGTGCAGACCAAACAGAAATTTGACGGTTCCATCCTTGGATTCCAGCTTCGTAATTTCAGTCAGGGTGACAAATTGGAAGTGTTCGATCAGCTTGTCGCGCAGCTGCTTCGGCAAATTTGTCATCTCTTCAAAGCTCTGTACCCGCTTGACGTACAGCCAGTCGTAAATTTGTCCGCCGCGGAAAGCCGGTTCACCGGAGCTTTTGACCCATTCGGTCAATTCCTCGAAAGATAAATCGTAAATAAAAGGTTTCACTGCCATCACTGCCTTATGGGTGTTGGATTTGGACAAAGGCGTTCCGCCCTTGCTTGGGACGTCGAGAAAATTTGTCCATGGTAATAGTGTAAGCCCATGCGTACCATTTTAACACAAAAAACCAGCCGCCGCACCGAATCGAGCATTACTTCGATAGCGGACGCCTGGTAAGCCGAGCCATAAAGAAGCCGTCGGTATGAAAATGGTGCGGCAGCAGCTGTACATAGCCGGAGCCAGGCTTGTGCCCGGCTGCCTCGAGAATCGGCTGAGGCAAATATCGATCAAGCTCTGGATCCGGCATAAAATCAGCTAACTCCTGGAGAAAAGCGCCCACCACCGCCTCGTTCTCTTCCGGCTCCGTTGTGCAGGTGCTGTATACGAGCGTGCCTCCGGGTTTTACCAACATGCCCGCCACGCGAAGCAGAGAAAGCTGCAGCTCTGCGATGGCAGCGATGTCGGCTTCGCTCTTCGTCCACTTCAGATCAGGCTTGCGGCGGATGACGCCAAGCCCCGAGCATGGGGCGTCCAGCAGAACGCGGTCGAACGAGCCCGCGGGAAAGCGGGAGTCCAGCTCCCGTGCGTCTGCGACGATGGTTTGTACGGAGCGCAGCCCGAGACGTTCCGCTTGTTCGGCGACAAGACGTTCCTTGTGCGGATGCACGTCGCCCGCAACGATTTCGCCCCGGTCGCCCATCAGTTCGGCAATATGCGTCGTCTTGCCGCCAGGTGCGGCGCAGCAGTCCAGCACGCGGTCGCCGGGCTCGGGGGACAAGAGTCTCGCCACAAGCATCGAGCTCTCATCCTGCACCGTCAACTCGCCTGCAGCATACCATTCGGACTTCGCGGCGTTGCCAAAATCATCGCCGAAGACGATGCCGTCCGGCGCTACCTGTGACGGCTCTGCCTGAATGCCGGCTGCCTGCAGCTTGTCCAGCAGCGGACCTCTCCCGCCTCGCAGCAAGCTCGCTCTGGCGCTGATTCGCGGCGGCTCGTTATTGGCCGCGCATAAGGCCGCAGCCGCCGACTCGCCGTATCGGCGCAGCCAGCGCGCCGTCAGCCATTCCGGATGCGAATGCACGAGCGCGAGCCGCTGAGCCACCGGAAGGCTGTCCGGGATTTGCAGGCTGTTGCGCTCCCGAATGACATTGCGCAGTACGCCGTTCACAAGTCCGGCTATCCCGGCATGTCCGCGGCGCTTCGCAATGTGGACCGATTCGCTGACGGCGGCATGATCCGGCACACGGTCGAGATAATACAGCTGATAGAAGCCGAGCCGAAGCAGCACCCGGACCCATGGCTCCAGCTTTGCCACTCCCTTGGCGACAAACCGGTTCAAGAAATAGTCGATCGTATTCAGACGCTGAATGGTCCCGTACGCAAGGGCCGTCGCAAGCGCCGCATCGGGGCGGCTGAGCGGATGCCTCGTCAAGAGCTGATTCAGCAGCAAATTGCTATACGCTCCCTGCTCCTCAACACGCAGCAGCAGCTCCAGCGCGACCTCCCGCGCAGAGCGAAGCGTCTTCCCAGTCGGTGAGGCAGTTTTCTTACTCATTAGCCAGCACCGCCCCGGCCTTCAGCTGTCCGCCGCGCACGAGCTCCGCTGCAGGCATCGCCTTCTTGCCCGCCGGCTGCAGCTCGGTCACGCGCAGAACGCCGCTGCCGCAAGCGACCGTGACGCCCGCTGCGCCCGCTTCCAGCACCGTACCCGGCGGCTGTCCGGACGACTCGCCCGCCCGTTCCGGCTCACAGCTCCAAATTTTGAGCACCTCGCCGTTCCAGAACGTGAAGCCGCTCGTGTACGGTCGCAAGCCGCGCACCTGATTCCAGAGCGCCACCGCATCGCGGCTCCAATCCAGTCGCTCGTCGTCCCGCGATAAATTGCGCGCATAGGTCGCTTCCGCTTCGTTCTGCGGCACCGCTTCCATTCGGCCGGCCAGCAGCTCCGGAAGCGTCTCGCCAAGCAATTCCGCTCCTGCGACGCTCAGCTTCGCAAACAAGGTTCCGGCATCGTCCGATGCTACAATCGGCACCTCCACACGGGAAATCATATCGCCGGTATCGAGCCCTTCGGCCATATACATAATCGTCACACCCGTCACCTGCTCGCCGTTCATCAGACAGCGCTGGATCGGCGCTCCGCCGCGGTATTTCGGCAGCAGAGAGCCGTGAACGTTGATACAACCGTAACGGGGCATGTCCAGGACGGATTTGGGCAATATTTGTCCGTAAGCTGCCGTCACAATCAGATCAGGCTCCCAGCTGCGAAGCGCTTCAACGGCGTCCGCCGCTCGCAGCCGCTCCGGCTGCAGCACCGGCAGCTGGCGCGCAAGCGCCTCTTCCTTGACCGGCGGAGGCGTCAGCACCCGCTTGCGGCCCTTCGGCCGGTCCGGCTGCGTCACTACGCCGACAACAAGGTAGCCCTCCTCCAGCAGCAGCCGGAGAGAGGGCACCGCGAATTCCGGCGTACCCATAAACACAATTCTTGCTTTACTTCGATCCATTCGCAGCATCCTTGCCGACCGGCTGGTTGCGCACCATCTCCGGCTCCGGTTCCGCCTTCACTTCATAGATCGAGTCGGCCAGGTCCGTAAACAAAATTCCATTCAGATGGTCCACCTCATGCTGCAGGCAGCGGGCAAGCAGCTCGGTACCCTCGACTTCGATCTCGTTGCCCTCCCGGTCAAGCCCCTTCGCCTTCACCCGCATCGCTCGCTTCACCTCACCGTTAATGCCGGGAATGCTCAGGCAGCCCTCCGGGCCGAACTGCTCGCCGTCCAGCTCCACCAGCTCCGGATTAATCATCTCGATCAATCCGCCATGCTCCTCGCCGCAATCCATCACGATGACCCGCTTGGAGATGCCGACCTGCGGCGCGGCGAGCCCTACTCCATTCGCGTCATACATCGTTTCGGCCATATCGTCAAGCAGCTTGAGAATATTCGGAGTAATTTTCGGTACCGGCTTTGCCGCCTCCCGCAATACCGGGTCCGGCGCTTTTACGATCAATCGAATTGCCATCAGCCATCAACTTCCTTCCTGTAATCTCCATCTTCTATTCATTGTATCCGATACCGCTTGTTTCCTTGCACCATAAGCTTCCGCTACATCATCACCTGGGGGTCGACGTCGATCGACAAGAGCAGCTCGCTCCGCTTGGCGGCAGCGGCCAAACGATCGGCCTCCCGCTTCACGGAAGCGATGATGCCGTCGAAATCGGCGGTACTCGCTTTTACGACACAGTGAAACCGATATCGGTCCTTAATCCGCGGAATCGGCGCCGCCACCGGTCCAAGCACCTCCGCAGCCTCCTGCTCCCGGTCGAACGGATTGGCCTGGGCCCAGTCGTGTCTGCTCTCCCCGCTTCGAATGCGCCAGCTCCTGCGCAGCGAATCGGCCAGCGCTTCGCCTGCGCGTACTACCGCCTGAAGGTTCGGGTCCGAGAGCGTGATGCAGATGAGCCTGCAGTACGGCGGGTAGCCGAGCTGCTGCCGCTGCCTGCGCTCCTGCTGGACGAACGCCTCGTAATCATGCTGACTGGCCGTCTGAACGCTGTAATGCTCAGGCGAATACGTCTGGATGACGACCTCGCCGGGCAATTGATGACGCCCTGCCCGACCGGCCACCTGGGTCAGCAGCTGGAACGTCTTCTCCGCCGCACGGAAATCAGGCAGATGCAGCACCGTGTCGGCGGCGATGACACCGACAAGCGTGACGAGCGGAAAGTCAAGTCCCTTAGCTACCATCTGCGTACCGAGCAATACATCGGCCTTATGCTCGCGAAACATCGTCAGCCATTTCTCATGGGAGCCCTTCTCAGTCGTCGTATCGACGTCCATCCGGATCACCCGGATACCCGGAAACAGTCTGGCCAGCTCCTCTTCAACCTTCTGCGTGCCGGTGCCGAAATAGCGAATATGCGGACTGCCGCACTCCGGGCACGTTTCCGGCTGCGCCTGTGAATAGCCGCAGTAGTGGCAGCGCAGCAGCCTCGTATGCTGGTGATACGTCAGACTGATGTCGCAATGCGGACAACCCGCCGTATAACCGCAGCTGCGGCACATCACGAATGTCGAGTAGCCCCTGCGGTTCAGCAGCAGCACCGATTGCTCCCCGCGCTCGAGCCTCTTCTGCAGCCCCTCGAAAAGCGGTGCGCTGAACATCGAGCGGTTGCCGCCCTTCAGCTGCTCCCGCATATCGACGATCGTCACGGCCGGCATTGCCCCGCCAAGCGCACGTTCCGTCAGCTGAAGCCGCTGATAGCGACCTTCCACCGCCGACACATACGTCTCGAGCGACGGCGTCGCCGAACCGAGCACCACCGGCGCTCCGCTGAGTCGGCCTCGCTCGATTGCCGTATCGCGCGCATGGTATTTCGGACTCTCCTCCTGCTTATAAGAGGATTCATGCTCTTCATCGATAATAATAAGTCCAAGATTGGAAAAGGGAGCAAATACCGCGCTTCTTGCGCCGACCGCCACACGCGCCTTACCATCTGCAATTTTGCGCCATTCGTCGTATCGTTCACCGTCCGACAATCGGCTGTGAAGCACCGCAACCAGCTCGCCGAACCGGCTCTTGAACCGTTCCACCATCTGCGGGGTGAGTGAAATTTCCGGAACGAGCACGATGGCGTCTCGTCCTTCCTCCAGGCATGCTTGAATCGATTGCAAATACACCTCGGTTTTGCCGCTCCCCGTCACGCCCTGCAGCAGGAAGGTGTCTGGACTGCGCGAGCGTACAGCCGATACGATACGGCTGTAAGCGGCCTGCTGCTGCGCCGTCAGCGGCAGCGGCTCGCTGGGAGTAAAGCTTCGTCCCGCATAAGGGTCGCGGAGCACCTCCTCCTCCCGCACGGAGACAAGTCCTCGTCCCTCCAGCGCCTTCGCCGCGCCGGATACCGAGCCTCCAAGCCGAGCCGACAGCTCCGCAAGCGGGATCGGTCCCTTCGACTCCGCCAGCGCGCGCAGCAGCTCCTTCTGCTTCACCGACCTGGCAGGCAGCTTGTCCGCTTCCGCCAGCAGCGCGACACCGTCCGCCTGCGGGTAAACCGCCAGCGCCGTCTTACGTGACAGACGGTCCTTCACGGTCCGCCGCAGCAGCAGACTGCCTTCCGACAAACAGCGCTTTAGCAGCTGCGAGCAGCCGGGATAAGCCTTCAACACCTGATCCAATGACACCGGCTGACGGGAACGAATATAAGCGAGCAGCGCCTCTTCCTCCTGCGAGCCGGCAATAGCCGCCCCTTCCCGTTCCGGGGCTGTGAGCATCGCGCCGTATTGAGCCTTGAGCGCAGACGGCAGCATAGCCTGGATCGCCGCAATCCGCGAGCAGGCATATTTGTCGCTCACCCATTCGGAGAGCTGCAGCAGCTCCCCAGTGAGCGGTGGCTCCGCATCGAGCACCGATTCAAGCGGCTTCAGCTTGCCTTCCTCGACATCGCTCTCCGCCGATAAACCGACCACGATGCCTTGCAGCGTCCTCCCGGCAAACCGAACCTCCACCCGGCTGCCCGGACGCACCCACTCCGCAGTCGCTTCTGTTAGCAAATAATCAAAAGGACGGTCCGTCTCCCGGGCGGGGACATCGACAATGACCTTGGCAACCCGAGGCAGCGTCATTGCCCTTCCCCCTGTTCCTCCCGCATACACTCCGCCGCCAGCTTCAGCAGCTCCCGCGCCGCCTCCGCTTTGGCTAGTGGAGGCAGTGCGCACACCAGTCCCTCTCGTCCATAAATATGAAGGACGTTCGTATCCTTCCCGAAGCCAGCTTGCGGATCGGTCACATCATTGGCGACGATCAGATTGCAACGTTTGGCAGCGAGCTTCTTCATCGCGTTCGACTCAAGCTCCTCGGTTTCGGCTGCGAAGCCCACCAGAAACTGCTTCGTCCTCTTGGCGCCAAGCCCTGCCAGGATGTCAGGGTTTTTCACCAGACGGAGTGTAAGCTCCTGGACGCCCTCCACCTTCTTCAGCTTCCGCTCCGAACGCTCGGCCGGCCGGTAATCCGCGACGGCAGCCGCCATAACAACGAGATCCGCACCATCGTATCGCGCTTCCAGCTCGCGCTGCATCTCCAGCGCCGATTCCACGCGAACGAGCTCGATCCCCGCCGGGACGGGTGCGGTCGTGAGACCGCACACCGCCGTCACGGAGCGCGCTCCCAGACGAAGCGCCTGTTCGGCGACGGCAAAGCCCATCTTGCCGGAGGAATCGTTCGTCAGCACCCTCACAGGGTCGATACGCTCTGCTGTCGCTCCAACCGATACGAGCACCGAACATCCGTCAAGCGGCCGTTCATCCCGTTCCATCAGCAATTCGCGAATACGCTCAGCAATCAGCTCCGGTTCCTCCAGCCTCCCCTTGCCGACATAACCGCAAGCCAGCTGCCCGACACCGGGCTCCGCAAACCGGATGCCGCGTGCGGCAAGCGTCGCCAGATTGGCTTGTACAGCCGGATGCTCCAGCATATGCACATTCATCGCCGGTGCGATCAGAACCGGACATGCGGCCGCAAGCAGCACCGTCGTCAGCATATCGTCAGCAATTCCATGTGCCATCTTGGCGATCACATTCGCCGTTGCCGGTGCCACAACGATCAGATCGGCATGATCCGCCAAGTCGATATGAGCAATGACGGACGCATCCTTCTCATCGAACGTATCGACAAATACCGGATTGCGGCTGATCGCCTGAAACGTAAGCGGCGTTACGAATTTGGACGCACCTTCGGTCATCACCACCCGCACGTTCGCTCCCGCCTGTACGAGCTTGCTGCACAGCGCAGCCGCCTTATAAGCCGCAATTCCTCCGGACACGCCAAGCACGATCGTTTTCCCCTTCACGCCCTGTCGTCCCCCTTCTATCTCTCCGCAAAAAAATAACAACCGCCGGGGTTGTCATTTTTCACTTGCCATTCAGCGGTTATTCCTGCTTCTCGGCAGCTTCTTTGTGCAGCTTCTCAAATTTGATATAGTCGCCATGAATTTCCTCCAGCGCAACGCCGACATACTTGTGCGCGCGCGGTCCCTTCAGCTGAGATTTTACGGAATCCCGCAGCATTCTCGCTCTTCTCGATGACAGCGTGACGAGCAAATATTTGCTCTCTACCTTCTTGATCAATTGGTCAATGGACGGATATAACATCGCTTCTCACACCTCTACATGCCATTTTTCTAATTCTGACAAAAACCGCTCGCGACGGCAATGCTCGGCCACGATAATCGATTGAATCCGCTTCAGCGCAAGCTCAACCTCGTCATTCACAACCGCGTAGTCGTAATGCTTCATCAGCATAATTTCCTGGGAAGCGACGTGCAGACGGCTGCGAATCGATTCCTCCGTCTCCGTTCCGCGGTTCACGATCCGCTCACGCAGTTCGTTCAAGGAGGGCGGCATCACGAAGATAAAAATTCCTTCCGGAAATTTCTCCTTCACCTTAAGCGCGCCCTGCACTTCAATCTCCAAAATAATGTCTTTGCCTTCGCCCAACGTGCGATCGACAAACTCACGAGGGGTTCCGTAAAAATTGCCGACATACTCCGCCCACTCCAGCAGCTGATCATGCTCAATCATATGCTGAAACTGCTCTCGCGATTTAAAAAAATAATTAATGCCGTCAACCTCTCCCTGCCTCGGCTTCCGGGTGGTCGCCGAAACCGAGTATACTAGCTCGGGAGCCGCCTGCCGAAGTGCGCCGCAAATCGTCCCTTTGCCTACGCCGGACGGTCCGGAAATTACAATTAACAATCCCTTGCCCATTCCCAAGGCCCTCCGGCTACTCGTCGTGATCGTCGTCTTTGTTGGATAGTCGGTGAGCTACCGTCTCAGGCTGAACGGCCGACAAGATGACGTGATCGCTGTCCGTAATAATCACCGCACGCGTTCTACGGCCATAGGTGGCGTCGATGAGCATGTGCCGATCCCTTGCTTCCTGAATAATACGTTTAATCGGCGCGGATTCGGGACTGACGATCGAAATAATCCGATTCGCGGAGACGATGTTGCCGAACCCGATGTTAATGAGTTTAATGCTCATTGCCATTGCCGTTCCCCCCAAGACTCTCATAGTAGGCTATTGTAGCCGGAAAACATGGGTATCATACCCAAAAAACGCCGTTACTCTATGTTCTGCACCTGCTCGCGAATCTTCTCCAGCTCTGCTTTCATCTCGACGACCCTCGTCGTCAGCTCAACATGCTTCGACTTGGAGCCAATCGTATTCGCCTCCCGGTTCATCTCCTGAATCAGGAAGTCAAGCTTGCGCCCTACCGGCTCCTCGGCGGACAGCAGGGAGTGGAACTGAGCGAAGTGGCTGCGCAGGCGCGTCAGCTCTTCGTCGATGCTTGCGTTCTCCGCAAATACGGCGACCTCGGTCAGGATACGCGCTTCATCAATCGGATGTCCCTGCAGAAGGTCCGCCATCCGGCCCTGCAGTCTTGTCCGATATTCGAGCGAAGCAGCAGGTGCTTCAAACTCGAGCTCCGACCGCAGCTGTTCCAGACGCTCCAGCCGCTGCAGCATATCGGCTTCGAGGAATCCCCCCTCCGTCCTGCGCATCCGCTCCAGCTGGTCCAGCGCTTCCGTCAGACAGGCCGCGAGCTCGGAGCTGAGCTTCTCATCGGGCGGCATATCCGGTGCGCTTAGCTGAAGGAGATCCGGCAATGCCATCAGCTGCGAGACGGTGAGCGAGCCTTCCAGCCCGTACAGCTGCTTGAGTTGGCTGGCCGCATCCACATATGCGGATGCAAGCTCCAGATTGATCGCGGTCGGCGCCTGTGCGCCTGAAACCCGCTCGATGCCGACGACGGCATCCGCCCGTCCTCGTCTGATCACCGCCAGCAGCTGCTTTCGAAGCGGCTCCTCGAAGCGAATCCACTCCCGCGGCAGCCGAATAGCGGCTTCGGCGTACCGGTGGTTGACGGTTTTCAGGTCGATAGTCAACCGGAAGCTGCCGCATTCGCGTTCCGCACGGCCGAAGCCGGTCATACTCCGCAGCATTCGACTCACATCCAATGAAGTTATTTTAATTCATTTTGCATATGGGTACAAGTGGAAGCTTATCGGTTTCCCGCTTGAACACCGCCAAATTTTGGCACGATGTCCCATACAAACTTCGTCAGCTCCACCGTCATCGAATAAGCGAGCATCGGCGTAATCAAGTAAACGCCCTTGAATCGATTCATGGACACATGCAGCAGCTCTTTGGCGATCTCAAGCGAAACGCGGCGTCCTTCCTCTCCTTCGAGCCCTGCCATACGGCGGCGAACCTCTTCGGGCAGTTGAATACCCGGCACTTCATTGTGGAGAAACTCAGCGTTTCGGCCGCTCGTGAACGGCATGATGCCGATAAAGATCGGCACGGACAAATGTCGGGTCGCCTCGTATACCCGCTCGATCAACGCACCGTCGTAAATCGGCTGGGTCATGATCATATCCGCTCCGGCTTCCACCTTTTTCTCCAGACGCTGAACCGCCTTCTCCAAATATTTCACATTCGGATTAAACGCTGCCGCCACGATAAAATTCGCCTTTTGCTTCAGCGGCTTGCCGGAGAACGCGATCCCTTCATTTAGCTGCTTGATCATCCGTATCGTCTCAAATGAAGTCATATCATAGACGGAGCTTGCTCCCGGCAAATCTCCGAACCGCGGCGGATCGCCGGTAATGACAAGCACATGGTTCTGGCCGAGCGCATGAAAGCCCATCAGGTGCGACTGCGTGCCGATTAGATTGCGGTCGCGGCATGTGAGATGCAGCACCGTCTCCACGCCAAGCTGCTGCTTGACCAGATGACCGAGCGCCAGATTGCTCATGCGGGTAACGGCAAGAGCGCTGTCGGCCATCGTGATGGCGTCGGCCCCCGCATCCCGCAGCGCCTCGGCCCCCTTCATAAACCGTGCAATCTCGAGGTCCCGCGGCGGATCGAGCTCTACAATCACCGTATGCCGCTGTGCCACCAGATCAAGCAGGTTAGGCTGAGCAGGCGGCGATTGCTCGGGCTGCGGCTGCGGCTGTCCGACCGTGATCGGTTCCGGGACCGAGACGGCAGGAAGCTCGGCAACCGATTCCATACCCTTCAGCGCAGCGGCAATTGCCTCGATATGCGCAGGAGTCGTGCCGCAGCAGCCGCCGATGATCCGAGCCCCTCGGGCAGCGAATTGCTTCGCGTTATCGGCGAAATATTGCGGACCTGCCGAATAGCGGTACGTATCCCCCTCAAATTCGGGCAGTCCGGCGTTCGGATAGACGGAAAGCGGCAGTCCCTGCAGTACACCCGGCTCCAACGTCTCGATCGCTTTCATAACACCGAACGGACCGCTGCGGCAGTTAAAGCCGAATACATCGGCGCCTTCATCGCGTACGATCCGGATGGCATCGCTGTAGGAATGACCGTCCACCGTACGGCCGACCGGATCGGCCGCGAATTGACAGATCAGCGTCGTATCCGCGCTCAGACGTCTCGCGGCGCGAATAGCGGCAAGCATCTCGTCGAGCTCAAAAAACGTTTCGAGCAGCAATCCGTCGACGCCGCCTTCAAGCAGCGCCGCCATCTGCTCCGAGAAGCCCGCGCTCAGCGCATCCAGGTTGATCGGCTTACGCCTTCCCGTTCGAAGCGATGAGACTGTGCCTACGATATAAGCATCCTGCCCTACCGCGGATCGGGCCAGCTCGGCGCCCTTCCGATTGATGGCGGCCGTTTCGTCCTCCAGGCCGTGCCTCGCCAGCTTATCCCGGCTCGCCGAGTACGTATTCGTCTCGATCAGCCGCGCGCCGGCGTCATAATATTGACGATGCACCTTGGCGATCGTCTCCGCTTGCGTCAGATTGTATTCTTCAAATGGAGCTCCGATCGGATAGCCGAGTGCATGCAAATAGGTACCCATTGCCCCGTCACCGACCAGCACCCGCTCCTGCAACACGCTGCGAAGCGCGATTTTGCCGCTCATACGCGTGCCCTCCCCCACTGCTTCCTTCTGAACCTATAGGTTGCCTTCATATACGATCGCAGCCGGTCCTGTCATGTATACATGACCGTCCGTTTCGTTCCACTCAATGTGAAGGTCGCCGCCCTTCAGCGATACGACGGCCGATCGATCGGTCAAGCCGTTCAGCACCGAAGCGACGACAGTGGCGCAGGCGCCTGTGCCGCACGCCAGCGTCGGTCCCGCTCCACGCTCCCACACTCGCATCACCGTATGGCCCGGCGATTTCACTGTGACAAACTCAACGTTGATTTTGCGCGGGAAATACGGGTGTACTTCCAGCTTCGGTCCCCACTTATGGAGATCGAAGCTCTCCGCATCGTCGACGTAGATGACGCAGTGCGGATTGCCCATCGATACCGCTGTAAATTGGAACGTCCGTCCGTCTACTTCAATCGGCTCCGAAATGACCGGATTACGATCGATGGTTGTCGGAACCTGAGTCCCCTTCAGCACCGGCTCTCCCATATCGACGCGAACCGACGCAACCTCGCCGTTCACGATTTGGAGCTGAACCTCCTGACGCCCCGCTCCGATCGTCTCGATTGCGATTTCCGTTCGGCCGCCCACATGTCCGTGATCATACACATATTTCGACACACAGCGAATTGCGTTGCCGCATTGCTCCGCTTCCGAGCCGTCCGAATTCATGATGCGCATCATAAAATCCGCTTGTTGCGAAGGAAGAATATAGACGAGACCGTCGGCTCCGATGCCAAAAAAGCGGTCGCACAGCTTGACCGCCAGCTCGGAAGCGTCCGCCGGAAGCTCCTGATGCCCGAATACAACGATAAAATCGTTGCCCAGACCATGCATTTTTGTAAACTTCATCTTTCTCCATCTCCTTGACCATGAAAATCTTGTACGACCATTCCCCCCATCATACCGCAAATTGTAGCAAATGAGTAGCCTTAGTTGAAAAGACTGAAACCAGCAGGCGCACTACCCGTATCATTCCATATATGTGAACAGGAGCGAATCGGATGCTCGAAACGATCAATCGGCAGATCGCCGAGTATAGGCTGGATATTCGGCATAAAGCGAATTGGGAACGCCGGCAGGAGGAGCTGCAGTCGGAGTTAGCCGCTGCGGCGGCGAAGTGCCACGAGCTGAAGCAGCAGCTTGGCAAAGAACAGGCCGATGTGGATCGGCTTGAACGATTGAGTCTAGGAGCGTTATTTTATGCCTTGATCGGTCAGAAGGAGTCTCGGCTCTCCAAGGAACAGGAGGAGCTGCTGCAGGCGAAGCTCAATTACGAGGAGGCTGCGGCAACGGTCGAAGATGTAGAGCGCGAGCTGCTTGATGTGAAGCTGAAGCTCGGAGGTATGCGAAGGCTCGAAGATGAAATCGGAGCACTGCTTGTCCGGAAGCAGGAGCTTATCCGCAGTCAAAGCGATGCGCGGGCGGACAAATTGAACGAGCTGTCCGACTGGGCGGCGGAGCTTGGAGCCGACGTACGTGAGCTGGAGGAGGCTTGCTCGGCGGGGCGGGGAGTGATCCGCTTACTGGACCATGCCCTCAAGCTGCTGGGATCAGCCCTCAATTGGGGCACCTGGGATATGCTGGGGGGCGGTACGATCTCGACAGCCATGAAGCATAGCCGGATCGACGAGGCGAGATCCGCCCTTCATGCTGCGCAGCGAGGGGTAGAGCGGTTCCGTAGGGAGCTGCAGGATGTGCAACGAGATACGCGCATCCAGGTGGAAATTGGCGGTCTTATCACCTTGCCGACTATTTCTTTGACGGCTTTATCGTGGACTGGATGGTGCAAAGCCGAATCAACCGCACATGGGAGCAGGTATCCCGGAAGCGGAAAGCTGTTCGCGAGCTGGTTTTGGAATTGGAGTCCGAGACGAAGCGTTTCGCATCGGAGCTCGCGGACACCGAGGGTCAAATTCGCATGCTCGTGGAGCAGGCGTAAGCGGGAAGAGAGGCGAGTGCCGCCTCTCTTCTGCTCGGCTATCCGTGCAAGGCTTCGCAATCTTGTATGGGATACAGGATGATTTGCTTGAAATCGCTTGCAAAAGCAGTCATCTTGCACCGAATACATGTGGAAACGCATACATTTTCCTATATTCCTGTGTTGAGCCCATTTACCTGTACTCCATACAACATGGACCGCTCGCCCCTGGTTTTTTTCCTAACCAAAGTGTATTCCATACAACATCAACCGCCTACCCCCCATTTTCTCTCCTACCAAAGTGTATTCCATACAATATCGACCGTCTGCCGCCCATTTTGTCTCCTATCAAGTTGTACTCCTTACAACATCGACCACCCGCCCCCCCATTTTCTCACAGACCGAGAAGAACTCCATACAACAGACAAAAGGGAGCCGCAATCGGCCCCCCATCTCAATGCCTTATTTCGAAACTGTCGTATAGCCGGTCAATCGTCTCTTCGAGCGCTTCGGCAACAGCACGCTGCCAATCCCGAATACGACGCTCGGTATCGTCGCCAGCACCAGCACGAGCGTCCATTCGCGTACGCCGAGTGCGGTCGTCTTGAAAATCGGCTGCAGGCTTTCCATATAAATCGCAGGAATCATCAGCAGCAGGGACGACAGCACCGCCAGCACGAGCCACTTGTTCTGGAACGGATTGCGGTGGAACAGCGAACGCGAGCTCCGGCAGTCGAACACGTGAATCAGCTGCGCCATAACGAGCGTGCAGAACGCTACGGTTTGCGCCTTCACCAGATCCCCTTCGCGAAGCGTCAGCCAGAACGCCAGCAAGGTGCACACCCCGATGGTTATGCCGCGGGAGATGATTTTCCACCCAAGCCGCCTTGCAAAAATGTTTTCCTTCGCCCCGCGCGGCTTCTGCTGCATCAAATCCTTCTCAGCCTGGTCGACGCCGAGCGCCATAGCCGGAAGTCCGTCGGTAACCAGGTTTACCCACAAAATCTGGATCGGGACAAGCGGCAGCGGCAAGCCCATCATCATCGCCAGGAACATCGTCATAATTTCGCCCACATTCGATGCAAGCAGGTAGCGAATAAACTTGCGAATATTTTCATAGATGCCGCGGCCTTCCTCGATCGCTGCGACTATCGTCGCGAAATTATCGTCGGACAAGATAAGCGACGACGCTTCCTTGGATACGTCCGTACCGGTAATCCCCATCGCGATACCGATATCCGCCGCCTTGATCGCAGGTGCGTCGTTGACGCCGTCCCCGGTCATCGCCACGACATGCCCCTTCTTCTGAAACGCCTTGACGATGCGCAGCTTATGCTCCGGCGCCACTCTTGCGTATACATAGATTTGCTCGACCTTCGCATCGAGCTCCTCGTCCGGCATCGAGGCCAGCTCCCGGCCGGTCAATGTCAAGCCGCCTTTGGGCAGCATGCCGAGCTGCGACGCAATTGCAACGGCCGTCGTTCGGTGGTCGCCGGTAATCATCACCGTGCGGATGCCCGCGCTGCGGCACGTCGCGATCGCATCGCGAACCTCCCTGCGCGGCGGATCGATCATTCCGGCAAGTCCGGCGAACACGAGCCCCGCCTCGGCCTGTGACGCATTCTCCAGCTGTTCATGCGGCTTCACCTCACGGAAGGAGAGACCCAGCACGCGCAGCGCGGAACCGGCCATCGCTTCACTCGCCTCCAGCACCTTCGTGCGAAGCGTTTGCGTGAATGGCGTAACCTTGCCGTCCCACAGGATGTACGAGCATTGATCCAGCAGGACGTCCGGCGCTCCCTTAGCCATAATGAGCCTTCCGCCCTGGTGCTCTACCAGCACGCTCATCCGCTTGCGCTCGGAATCGAACGGGAATTCCGCAATCCGTTTGTACAGGCCTTCGAGCGAAGCTGCAGTGAGACCTGCTTTGGCTGCAAGGACAACCAGCGCGCCTTCCGTCGGATCGCCCTTGATCGTCCAAGAGCCTTCTGCAGAAATCGTCTTGCGCTTGCCGCTCGAATCGGCGGGAGCTTCCTGCACCAGCACCGCATTGTTGCACAGCGCTCCAATCTGCAGGAAACGCCGCAGCGCCGTATCTCCCTTCACATCAACCGGCGAGCCCTTCAGCTTGATGTCACCTGCCGGCGTATACCCGTCCCCCGCGACATCTAACGTTTTCCCGGACATCCACATATGGGTAACCGTCATTTTGTTTTGTGTAAGCGTACCGGTTTTATCCGAGCAGATGACCGATGCGCAGCCGAGTGTCTCGACCGAAGGGAGCTTCCGCACAATCGCCTTCCGCCTGATCATCCGCTGTACGCCAAGCGCGAGCGCGATCGTTACGATGGCAGGCAGACCTTCCGGAATGGCCGCTACAGCCAAGGAAACCCCAGCCAGAAACATCCCGTATACCGGCTGACCGTGCATGATACCTGCAGCGACTACAACAACCGTTAAGGCAAGCGCGACGCCGATCAAGATTTTGCCGAGCTGCTCCAGTCGATGCTGCAGCGGCGTTTCCATCGCTTCTGTGTTTTGGATCAGGTCGGCGATTTTCCCCATCTCCGTCGCCATTCCCGTCCGCACAACAACCGCCTTTGCCGTTCCTCGCGTGACCATCGTGCCCATAAATCCCATATTTTTCTGATCACCAAGCGGCATCTCCGGTGCATCCAGCACATACGCATGCTTGGCGACCGGCACAGATTCCCCGGTAAGTGCGGATTCCTCAACATCGAGCGAGTTCGCCTGCAAAAAACGGCAGTCCGCAGGGACCCGATCCCCGCTCTCCAGCACAATGACATCACCCGGAACTAGCGCGCTTGCCGGAATCACATCCAGACTGCCGCCGCGTATAACCCGCGCATTCGGCGCCGACAGCTGCTTGAGCGCACTGAGCGACTTCTCCGCCCGATATTCCTGCACGAAGCCAAGTACGCCGTTAATCAAAATAATTGCGATGATCGTGATCGCATCCAGATATTCGCCCAGCAGCCCGGAAATCAGTGTAGCGCCTAGCAGCACCAGCACCATAAACTCCTTGAACTGATTGAGAAACAGGGCAATCGGCGAAACCCGCGCCCCCTCGCTCAGCTCGTTCGCTCCGAACTGCTCCCTTCGCGCATCCGCTTCACTGGCGGACAGTCCTCGCTCCGGATGCGATTTCAGCTCCTGCAACAGCTCGTCTGCATCCAGTTGGTACCATTCCTTGCGATCCATCTGAGCGTTCCTCCTTCTTCTCATCGAACACCTTGTACTCGAACAATATGTATTCAGACAAGCCGGGAAATATCCCTTAAATCGAAGCTTGAACTGGCGGACTCCTGCCTCAATCGGATACAATGAACAAGAAATCGGCAGAACAAAATGACAAGGACCCACAGACAGGAGTGCAGGCAATGGCTTTGGACGGCTTCGTCGTACGCGCCGTCACGTTTGAGCTTCAGGCGTGCAAGGGCGGCAAAATCAACAAAATTTATCAGCCCACGAATCAGGATATCGTGATGCATATACGGGCGGGCGGGCAGTCCTACCGGCTGCTGCTGTCGGCCAGCCCCACTTACCCCCGTCTGCATGTGACAGAGCGAAGCTATATGAATCCAGTGGAAGCCCCGATGTTCTGCATGCTGCTGCGCAAGCACTGCGAGAACGCAATTATTGAAGATATCCGTCAGGTCGGCAACGAGCGGATTGTGTATATCGACGTACGGCAGCGGGACGAGCTTGGCGACATCTCCGTCAAGCGGATCGTGCTCGAAATAATGGGCCGACACAGCAATCTCATCCTGCTCGATCCGCATACCGGAACCGTACTGGACGGCATTCATCACATTACGCCGGCCATTTCGTCACACCGGGTCATTCTCCCAGGGGTGCGCTATGTGGAGCCGCCCGAGCAGCATAAGCGAGAGCCCTTCGACGCGGCGGAGACGGATATCGCAGAGCTGCTGCAGACTGCAGGCGCAGTGGATGAAGAATCGGCTGCAGCGGCACTCGTGGAGGGGTATACGGGCGTATCTCCGCTCGCGGCCCGCGCGGTCGCGTTCGCCGGCATACAAGCGGCCGCCCCGGGCACCCCCGTTCCCTTCGCAGTCGCGGCGTCGTTCATACAGCTGCTGGAAGACCTGCGAAAGCACCGCTATTACCCGCATATCAAGGAGCTGGGAAACAAGGGAAAGCTCGTCTTCTCTGTATTGCCGCTCCCTCACTTAAGCGGTACCGTTTCCGCACAGTTTCAGTCGGTTTCGGAATGTCTGGAGCAGTTTTACGGGGACAAATCGGAGCGGGATGTAATCAAACAGCGGACGCTGGACTTGACTCGTTTTCTCCAGAACGAGATCGACAAGAACGTCAAGAAGCTCGCCAAGCTGGATGAATCGCTCGAGGACGCTCTGGATGCGGATCGTTACCGCAAGCTGGGAGAGCTGCTGACTGCATCGCTACACAGCATATCAAGGGGCGACAAGGAAGCCGTCGTGATCGATTATTACGAGGAAGAGCAGCCGGAGCTCGTCATCCCTCTCGATCCGCTGTTATCCCCAGCCGAGAATGCGCAGCGTTACTTCAGACGGTATAACAAAATGAAAAGCAGCATCGCTCACGTAGAAGAGCAAATGCTGCAGGCGAAGCAGGAAACCGCCTACTTTCAAGCGCTGCAGCAGCAGCTGCAGGACGCCCTGATGTCCGATATCGATGAAATCCGTGAGGAGCTTGTTGAAGGCGGTTATTTACGCGACCGGGGGAAGAAGCAGAAGAAGAAACGCAAGGACAGCAAACCGTCCGTTCTATGCTTCACATCGAGCGAGGGCATTCCGATCTATGTCGGAAAAAACAATACCCAGAACGATTATGTCTCGATGAAGCTGGCGGGCCCTGGTGATACATGGCTACATGTCAAGGACATGCCGGGTTCGCATGTGCTTATTCGCGGGGGCTCCTACAGTGACGCCACCCTGGAGGAAGCCGCCATCCTTGCAGCCTATTATTCCAGCGGCAAGCAGTCGAGCCTCGTTCCGGTCGACTTTACGCTGGCTCGCCATGTTCGGAAGCCAAGCGGCTCGAAGCCCGGCTTCGTCATCTACGACCATCAGAAGACGCTGTTTGTCACACCGGATGAATCCCGAATCAAAGTACTCAAGCAGGAAATCCGTTGACGATTCGCCTTACGAACCGCATTTACAACCATGTAGCCGGATACCGCCTGCGGAACAGTCGGTGATAGATAGAAGCAGCCAGCACAATCAAAACGGTTCCCGCAAGAATCGGCGTGACCAGAAAACTCCATCCGACCGGCATCAGCATAATGAGAAGCGGATTTGCCCCTGCCGGCGGATGGATCGTTCGGGTCAGCTGCATCCCTACAATCGCCGCCCCGACCGCCAGCCCTAAACTCCAAGGGGCGACTCCGAACGTATGCAAACAAAGAAGCCCGATTGCCGCACAGATCAAGTGGCCGCCGATTACATTCCTCGGCTGCGCTAGAGGACTTTCCGGCAGAGCGAATACCAGTACACAGGTCGCGCCGAACGGAGCAATCATCAACAGCACCTGCAGCTCGGCAGCTAGCCAGGACGCCGTACACACAAGCGCAAACGCGCCAGCTCCGGCATACATCATTTTGGTCATTCGTTGAATCGGCATCCTGCTCTCACACCCTTCCCGAATCTTTCTCCGTATGGTAACATTTTCTTATCCATTCGAAAAACGAATCTTTTCGATTATTACTATCGAAAATTTCGATAACAAGGAGAGAAATCCATTGCTGGAGCGTTTGGACGGAAGATCGTTAGCTACCTTCCTTGCCGTTTATGAGGAACGAAGCTTCAGCCGTGCGGCTGTGAGACTCGGTTATGTGCAATCCACGGTAACGGCTCAGATCAAGGGATTGGAGCACGCATGCGGAAAGCAGCTGTTTGTTCGTGATGTGCGAGGAACGGTCCCTACCCCTGCTGGCGAACAGTTTGCCGCTTACGCCTATCAATTCTCCAGACTGAGTCAATCGTTGGAACAAACGTTCTCCGATTTGGATCAGCCGAAGGGGCATGTTCGAATCCGTGCGCTGGAGTCCTTTTGCATGACACGAATGCTGCCTGTTCTAGAGCGTTTTTTTGTCGAATATCCGCAGGTGGCGGTTAGTCTTGAAACCGGATTTATGCCGGATGTGATGGATGATCTGAAGAGCAATCGAATTGACTTCGGGCTGGTGTCCCAAAATCCGGAACGTAGCGATGTCGAATTTATTCCTTTGGTGAAGGAGGAGATGGTACTCGTTGCGGGGAGCTCATACGACGTCTGGCAGCAGCCGATTGTGAAGCTGATTACGTTCGGACCGCGCTGTGTCTATACCGAGTATGCGGAGGAGGCGGTTGCTTCCATTGGAATGCCGCCGGAGGTTATGGAATTTTCGAGTCTGGATATGATCAAGCATGCGCTGCAGCTCGGGTTGGGCGTGGCGCTGCTTCCCAAAATATGCGTTGCTCCGCTTCTGAAGAATGGAGTGCTGAAGCTCGTCAGCGCGCCCGCGCCTTCCGAACTGCGCAAGCCCTGGAGCGTGCCCTTGATTCTCGAACACGGTATCGTTACGTTGAAGTCGCGCGTGCTGCATAAGGCTGCATCCGTGCTGTGCGACGAGCTGCTGACGCTGCGCAACTGACCCTTCAATGCATCGTCAGCTTCCTCACCTTGACGGTTGCCTCTCTCGCATTGCCGGCCATCAAATAAATATGGCTTGAATCGGGCAGCAGTCGATCCTCCGCAATACAGCGGCCTCCGATAAACACAAGCGTCGACTGTGTGCGAGCCTGAATCGCCAGATCGAGACGCAGCAAGAACGGTGTCGCCCGCTCCAGCACATCTGCGGAGGAGACGCTGAAGGCGAAGGCAACGGGTGCGAACTGCTCCAGGCAGTCGAGAATCCCTTTCTCGGACGGCGAAGTGCCGAGATGCGCCACCCGAAACCCGAGCTGCAGGGCAAAGAAGCCGAAAAACAGAATGCCCATCTCATGCCGTTCACCAGGCATACATCCGGTTACGATCAGCGGTCGGTCGACCCCCGGGGATTGGAAGAGATTGCGTACGGCCAACAGCCGGTCACGCATAAAATGCGACGCGAAATGCTCCTGAAATTCGGAAAGCTCGCCTCTTTCCCACAGCTCGCCGATCTGAACCAATACGGGCTGCATAATTTCCATCAGTACAAATTCCATCGAATGGAGCGCAAGCAGACGATCAAACAGCCGCTGCGCCCCCGATTGGTCAAGCTTCAAAAAACAGTCGGTCAACGATGCGCGATACTGGGACAGCTCGCTTCCATCGGCGATAGATTCAAGACGAGGCTGTACAAGCGCCTCATTCACAGTCTCCAGCGCCTTGTAATCATGGACCGCATTCCCGATCGGAACTCCGGCATCCACTCGACTCTTCAGCCATACAAGCTTATCGATGTCGTCTCTCGAATAGCTGCGGTATCCGTTCGGAAAGCGTGTCGGTGTAACCGCCTCGTATCGTTCCTCCCACTTGCGAATGAGCTGGGTGGACAGCCCTGTACGAAGCGCCACCTCTTTAATCGTATATTGCCGTACCGTCATAATTCCCCCTGCATGGAGTTAGCTAGGGAATATTATAAAGGATTTACAAACGTTATACAACTTGGCGATTACAATTCGCGGGCAGCCCTTCCAATTGAATAATAGGCAAAGCCCTCTGCCGCCATCACGTTCGGGTCATACACATTCCGCCCGTCAACCACAATGGTGCGCTTCATCAGCCGCCGAAGCACAGCCGGCTGCAGCTCCTTCACCTGTTCCCATTCAGTCAGCACCAGCATCGCATCAGCATTGTCAAGCGCCTGCTCCGGCTTATCGCACATAATCGCCCCCGGCATCAGTGCAGCCGCCCGTTCGGACGCTACCGGATCATAAGCATACACCTTCGCGCCTTCTTCCTGCAGCCAGCTGACAATATCCAGCGACGGAGCATCGCGCATATCGTCTGTGTTCGGCTTGAATGCGACGCCCATCACTGCAAGCTTGGCGCCGGACAGCTCTCCGCCGAGCGCCGTGCGCACCTTGTCGACGTAACGGCGCCGCTGCAGCTGATTCACTTCAATGACTGCTCGCATAATTTTAAAATCATAATCGACGTTCTCCGCGATTCTCAGCTGTGCGCGCGTATCCTTCGGCAAGCAGAAGCCCCCATAGCCAATGCCTGCGTTCAGAAAGGATGGGCCGATTCGCTTATCCATTCCCATCCCCTTCGCAACCAACGACACATCGGCGCCGACCTTCTCACATACGTTGGCAATTTCGTTGATGAACGAAATTTTTGTAGCGAGGAAGGAATTGGAGGCATATTTAATGAGCTCCGAGCTTTCCCGATTGGTAAGGAGTACCGGCGCCTGGAACGGCTCCAGCGCCTCTCTCAGCATCGACGCTGCCCGTTCATTCTCCGCGCCGATGACGATTCGATCCATATGAAACGTGTCGTACACGGCTGTGCCTTCCCGCAAAAATTCTGGATTGGATACAACATCGAATTCGCTTCCCAGCGGCGCGTGCTCCCGCATCATCGTTTCGGCATGGCGACCTGTGCCGACCGGCACTGTGCTCTTGATCACGACCAGCTTATAGCTGTTGATCGCTGCCGCTATTTGCCGAATCGCCGTCCATACCTGGGTCATATCGGCGTCTCCGCTGTCTGAAGCGGGTGTGCCGACAGCAACGAAGACAATGTCGGACGCCTTCACCGCTTCTGTCAGATCGGACGTAAACCGCAGTTTTCCCGCTTCATGGTTTCGCTGCACAATAGGCTGCAGGCCAGGCTCGTAAATTGGAATTTCATGACGGTTGAGCATGTCGATCTTACTCTGCAGATGGTCGACACATACGACCTCGTGTCCGATCTCGGCCAGACACGCGCCTGACACAAGTCCCACATAACCGGTACCGATAACCGCAATTCGTCTGGAGTTCGCCATGGGAGCATCATCCTATCCGAAAAAATGTCGTTTATAAATCTAGCTGTTCCGCTATTTTCTTTAAGTACGGCTTAAGCTGCGGCGCCAAATCCGGGCGACGCAGAGCAAACTCGATTGTCGCTTCCAGATAGCCGAACTTATCGCCGATGTCGTACCGCTTGCCCTGCTGGCGGAACGCTTTCATCGGCTGAAGCCGGTTCAGCTTACGCAGCGCGTCTGTCAGCTGAATTTCGCCGCCTCGACCGGGCTCCTGACGTTCCAGCAAGTCAAAAATGTCCGGTTCAATGATATATCTCCCGATCACCGCCAAATTGGAAGGCGCCTGCTCAAGTTCCGGCTTCTCGACCAAATCTGCAATCCAGGGGTGGACCGACGAATCCCCCTGATCCTGCGCTGGAGAAATGATGCCGTATTTATTGACGTCCTTCCAATCCACCTCCTGCACCGCAATGACAGACGTATGGTACGTGTTATACATATCGATCATTCCGCGCAGGCAGGGCACTTCGGAATCGATAATATCGTCACCCAGCAGGACGGCGAAGGGCTCATTTCCGATAAACTTGCGCGCGCACAGCACAGCATGCCCAAGTCCCAGCGGCTGCTTCTGGCGAATGTAATGAATATCCACCATGTTGGAAATGCCTCGGATCATCGCGAGCAGCTCAGCTTTTCCTTGCTCTTCAAGCGTCGCTTCCAGCTCGAACGACTTGTCGAAATGATCCTCGATCGCACGCTTGTTGCGACCGGTGACGATAATGATATCCTCTACACCCGACGATATCGCTTCTTCCACAATATATTGAATCGCAGGCTTGTCGACAACCGGAAGCATCTCCTTCGGCTGTGCTTTGGTTGCCGGCAGGAATCTTGTCCCAAGTCCAGCAGCCGGTATGATCGCTTTACGAATCATCGGCAGTCCCTCCCTTCCGATTGCTGATGCATGTTTCCCGCAACGCTTCAAGCACATGTAGCGGCACGCGGCGCGACCCGATGGATCCGTGCCAAGAATCGCCTTCCCGTATACCATGGAAATCGGAGCCGCCGGTTGCAATTAGCCCCGCATCTGCGGCAAATTCCGCATAACGCCGCTCCTGCTCGGGCGTATGATCGGAATGGTATACCTCAATCCCGGCAAACAATCCCGTATGGACAAGCGCCAGTACATCCTCATCGCGTTTATAAAGTCCCGGATGGGCCAGTACGGCCGCACCGCCAGCCTCGCGAATCCACTTTGCCGCAACTTCCGGTGAAATCCGCTCCGGCTGGACAAAAGCCGGCTTGCCTGAACCGAGCCAGCGATCGAACGCATCCTGTATAGAACGAACATAACCGGTATGTACGAGTGCTGCAGCAATATGCGGGCGGCCAACGCTTTCCTCCGGCTGCAGCGGACGGTCCATCGCCTTGCGAACGTCCTCCATCGTGACGGACATTCCCAGCTGTCCGAGCTTTCGCAAGATGTCCTCGTTACGCGATTCGCGCACTCCACGCAGCCAGGCCAATCTTTCCTTTAGCTGCTCGTCCCGCTCATCTACGTAATAACCAAGCACATGAATATCCATCGCTGCGAGCGCCGTGCTGATTTCTACGCCCGTTACCACCGTAAGCCCATGCTTCGCCCCTTCGGCTGCTGCTGCGGCGGCTCCGGCTACCGTATCGTGGTCCGTAATCGCGATGGCTGCCAAACCCGCCCGTACCGCGAGCCGCACAACCTCCTGCGGCGTATGCAGTCCGTCCGATGCGGTTGTGTGCATATGCAAATCCGCTTCGCGAATGCTCACATTATACCTCCCGTTTGTTATCGCAATATTAAAGCCATTTCCCCAAATCCCGTTCTCTCAAGAACGACAGAAACGTGACAGCCGAGATTGGCAGAATGGTCGTATTCGAATAGATGGCGTAAAAGTGTCTGACGAAACGGACACCCGTAATTTCCATCGCCTTCATCAGTCCGAGCGTCACCTCGTGCTTCACCGATGACGGGGAAAGAATCGACAGCCCAAGTCCCGCTTCTACAGCTGACTTGACAGCCCCTGTGCTTCCCAGCTCCATGACGATTTTCATCCGATCCTCTGCGAAGCCGCGAGCGCGAAGCTCATGCTCCATCACCTGTCTTGTGCCGGACCCTTGCTCACGCAGAACGAAAGGGTGCTCAAGCACCTCCTCAACCGAAACCTCCTCCCGATCGAATAACGGATGACCGGAAGGAACGATCAGCTTCAGCTCGTCATTAAGCACAATTTCGCTATGCAAATCTGGCTGCTGAACCGGCGCTTCGATCAGCGCGAACGTTAATTGATGACTCCGGATATCGTCAATAAGCTGAGTCGTGTTCATGACCTTCAGCTGAACCGAAATATGCGGGTATTCTTTGGAAAATGGTCCGAGAAGTCGTGGCAAAATGTATTCCCCGATCGTAAGACTGGCCCCGAGAACGAGACGGCCTTGCAGCATATGGGTAAATTTCGACATCGCCACGTCCGTTTTTTTCATTAGCTCAATGCTTTGCTCCGCAAGCGGCAGCAAAGTCTTGCCTGCGTCGGTGATCTCAATCCGCTTGGTCGAACGTTGGAATAGCTTTGTTCCGTAATAATCCTCCAGCGATTGAATCTGCATCGTAACGGCAGGCTGGGTCATATGCAGTGCCTGTGCAGCGGCCGAGAAGCTGCCTTTGAGCGCTACCGTATAAAAAATATGCAATTGATGAAAGGTCAGCGCCATCTCACTGTCTCCCTCTAATGTCAGTCCTGCCCATCATTATATCATTCCTGCCCGAAATCCGCGAAGCATGCAAAGACGCGCGCCGAGGAGCGGCACGCGTCCGTATTTGAAGGGTATTATTTCCGTTTGCGGCTGTTCTTGATCAGCGTCATTCGACGCGAGTGTCTCAGCCAGGAATAGTAGGACTTCAGATCGCGAAGCTCCAACGTTTCGCTCATCCGCCCCAGGAAGGTGACGACTATCATCTTGTGAAGCGGGTTGCCGATCAAATCCACTTCATTCTTCAGCTCGGCAAACTCACAAACTACGACAAGATCATCGTCGATGAGGTACACATCTTCCTCTTTTCTGTAATACGGCTCCATCCGTCCCTGCTTCAACCGCTCCCAAACAAACTCAGCGATATCGGCGAAGCCAGTTCTTTCCGTTTCGACCCGATCCACCCAGCGTTCCCTGGCATGATTCGTAATGATGACATCGGCTACCTTCTTGTCGCCGAGTTCTACGTAGAACGGCTCGTATGTGCCCCATCTCCTCGTCGACTTATCCTTCACAATTTTCACCTCCTCTGGGTCGAAATACCTAGTAGCACACCCTTAAATCTTACAACATTCCTATATAATTTCCAATACCTTTTTCAATATTTGTAAAATATCTTTAACATCATAAAATGAGTATAGACATCTTCCCACAAATAGTATATTCAAAATTTATCTGAATTTTCCGTATTATTAATCACACCAAGAAAAAAAGACCTCGGCATGCCGAGGTCCGCTTCCCAAAATGAGTTAATAGGTGTAAAATCGGGTTTTGTCGGGAACATTGCTACTGTATTCGGTCGGGATTTCGCTGCGGTACGATTTTTCAATCTTCTTTACATACGGCAGCCGCTGCAGCGCTTTCACCGTGTCGTCGTAACGTTCGGTATGAATATACATGACTACATAATGAAGCTTCTTGCTGATAAAATGAATGTGCCCGTATCGATCCAGGTTGCGGGCGGCTTTCGTATCGTTAACCCAGACGATCAATCCAGTGCGATCCGGAAACAATCGGCTTCCCTTCCTTCAGCTATAGAGTACGTACAGAATTGGAGTTGACGCAACATGCTGGAACAATCGTTATCCGTCGTTGCCGTTACACGCGGTGAGATGGTAGAAAGCAGACACCTCGGCACCATCGCGGTTGCCGATACGGCAGGCGGTATGCTCGCCTCGCTCGGAGATGCGGGACGGGTCGTCTACGCAAGATCGGCCGCGAAGCTGCTTCAGGTCATTCCGCTTGTGGCTGCGGGTGCTGCGGAACGGTATGGCTTTACCGATTCGGAGCTGGCAGTCGCCTGCGCTTCCCATAACGGAGAAAGCGAGCACATCGAGGCCGTCTCCAGCTTGCTGGGCAAGCTCGGCTTGGATGCGGCGAAGCTGCAATGCGGTCCGCACGCCCCTTACCATGCGCCTTCCGCGGAACAAATCTTGCGGCGAGGCGAGCGGTTTACCTCGCTTCACAACAACTGCTCCGGCAAGCATTCCGCGATGCTTGCGCTTGCGCTGCATCGGGGAGACAGCCTCGAGACGTACATGGAGCCCGCCCATCCGGTGCAGCAGCTGATGCTTGGCGTTGTTTCCGAGCTAAGCGGCGTACCGGCGGATGAAATTCCGCTCGGCGTGGACGGCTGCGGCGTACCGGTATTCGGCATGCCGCTGCTCACGCTTGCCGCCGCCTATGCACGTCTTGGCGAGCCATCCGGCCTCGCACCAATCACCGCATCGGCATGCAGCAGGGTGCTTGGCGCCATCCGCGCTCACCCGAGCCTGCTTGCCGGCAACGACCGCTTCGACACCGCTCTGATCCGCGCAACCTCAGGTCGCATCGTCGGCAAGATGGGCGCCGAAGGCGTATTTGCCGCGTGTTTGCCGGAGCGTGGACTTGGTCTTGCCGTGAAGATCGACGACGGCTCGCTGCGAGCGCTGTATCCCGTTGTCGTCGAAGCGCTTCGCCAGCTGGACTGGCTGACGGCCGCCGAGCTTGAGCTGCTTGCGCCGTTCCACAAACCGCCGGTCCGCAATTGGCGGGGCGATATTGTGGGAGCCGTCATTCCGGAATTTGATGTAAAGCTGCACCGCTAAATCCGCGGGTTAGCTGCATTTGCCGCTGCAGGAGCCTCCGGAGCCGCAGCCGCCGCCCGACAGCGGATCGTCATTCGCCGGGACCTTGATCGTGTCCGATACGGAACGTGCGATCCGTTCGGATACGGCGTACAGAAGCTCGTCCAGTGCGCGTTCGGCCGCCTTGAACCGCGCCACCGCAGGTCGCTGGTCGAGCTCTTCCTGTATACGATGAACCTCTTGCAAGGCTTCGTGATAATTCGGGTGAAAATGACCGAATCGCTTGCATTCCTCAAACCGCTCCTTTGCCTTCTCAAAGCGGCCGACGATCGCTGCAAGCTCAAGGTCCTCCTCTACCTGGCGCTTGGCTTCGCTGTACTCGGATACAAGCACGGAGCCATTAATGAAATCGCCCAGCTCGTAAGCCTTCAGTATAATAGCCGCCATATCCAGCGTACGGATCTCTGTCGCGCTCATTGTGACCCCTCCTTTTGCTTCTGTAAAGCGCCTTCTCTCTTACTTATCATTAATCCCAGGTAAAATCAACTGCATTTCCTCCCAATCCCGCGCGTGAAGCACACCTTCTCCTGCTCTGGTGCGTCCCGTCACAACCCATCCGGAGTCGTCATCGGTAATCCGCTTCGGTACGAATCGCAGCAAATCCCCATTCAATCGCAGCTCAACCGGCGTGCCCCAATCGATAGCCTGCTGCATGATCGTCCGTCTTGTTGAACGGTGATACGCCTTCAAACCACCCCACCATATACCGGGAATGACCGAAAGCTCCGGGTACAGCTCTTCGATTTCGGGAAGCTCGCGCTCATATCGATATTCGGGTAACGATCGTGTTGGAGGCAAGAGCGTCATCGTTTCCTTGTTGCACCAATCCTCAAGCCCTCGGACATTCGATCCAAAGCCTTCTTTGGTCAGCAGCTCACGAAGACTCTCCTCCAGATTTTCTTCTACGGCATAGCAGCTGCCCAGCCGTTCGCCCAGCAATGGCGCCAGCTTCGGATGAGCCCCGATCCGATCCGCTGTTTCCTGGCTTGCGCAGCGAAGGAGCAGCTCCCTTCGCAGCACTACCTGTCCTGCAAGCTGCAGCCATTCCTCCAGGGCGCGTTCAATTTGATCAGGAATGCCGAATAACGAACAAGCCCGTATCGCTTCAATCGGACTGCTCGGCTCCATCCAGCCAGGCAGCCCTGCCTGAAAGGAGGAGCAGGTCAGCTTGTAGATGGCTGCGGCATCCGTGCGGACAGGCTCGCAGAAGCGATCGATATGCCATCGGCTTACATAATCGACATCGGGAGGCACAATGACTTCGAAGTCCGGTTGTACGTAGCAGCCACCAGCTCGCTCGCTTATGGCACCGCGCGTCATTCGGTACGTGGAGCGACCTTCCCGTCGTTGTCCGGGAGCCAGCCATCCGAACGCTGCCCATGGTTCAAGCAGCTCGCGTTCGATACGCTTCTTGGCATCGCCCTGAACATTGCCCCCTATGATGAGCAGAGCCTGCAGCAGTACGTCCGCATCCAGCTCGCTCTCTTCCGGGGCGCTGAGCAGGAGAGCAGCTGCCTGCAGAAGCAACAGCTCGCCTTGTCCACATATGGAAAGCAGCAGCGTCTGGAGCTGGTGGTCCATCTCAGCAGGCTTGCGCCGAAACCATTCGGTTGCATGAGCATCGTGAACGACCAGCCTCCTTTCACCATCGCATACCCCAATCAGCTCCAGTCGCTCCGCACACATCAGAGTAATTGCAAGCGGCTTCGGATACAGCGGATGCGCAGCAGCGCTAATGCCTTCCATACCGGCTTCCTCAAGCGGCAGAAGTGCGGTTAGAGCCTCTATGTCCTTTTTCCCCAACGTTCCTCTGGCAGTCAGCTTCGGCTTTCTCCTCCGAATGCCGCATAACAGGCTCAGCAGCGCATCCCGCAAGCTTCCCCCAGGCCCGGACGTATTCGCCAGCTCACCTACCTCCTTGAATTCCCCTGTCATTCGAAGCTCGTGAGCCGCTGCCTCCCAACGGATCGGCACAAGAGCAATCAGCGTATCGACAGGCAGGATATACAGTCGCTCCTTATAGCCGCCTCGAATGGAGAACAGGATCGTTTTGCGGCAAAGCAGCTGCAAACCAACCCGCAGCTCGGCGGATGAAACGTCGGACGACGCATGCTGAAGCAGCGCTGCTTCGGAGAACGGCTCGCAGCCGAGCCAGCGCAGCACGATATCGAGAACGCTGTGCTCCGGTCTTGTCCAACGAGTCCGTTCATCTAGAATTAGCCCCTCTATTCCTGAGCCTTCCAGCCCAAATTGCTTCAGAAGCTCCGCACTTCTCATGAGCCGACCCACTCCTTCTCTGTGAATGCGATCGTTTGCACCTCATACCGGTAGCCCTGTTCGGCCAGAAACTGCTGGCGTTTCATCGCATAGGCCTGCTCAACCGTAAATTCGGTAACGAGCGAGTAAAAATAGGCGCCTGATCCATTTCGCTTCGGCCGAAGCACGCGTCCAAGTCGCTGCGCCTCCTCCTGGCGCGAGCCGAAGCTGCCGGACACCTGAATCGCAACGGCCGCATCCGGCAGGTCGACCGCGAAGTTCGCTACCTTGGACACGATGAGTACCGACGATTCGCCCTTACGAAAGGCCATAAATTTTCGCTCTCGTTCCTCGTGGGGAATCTCGCCCGTAATGAGAGGTGCGCCTAGCTCCTCCGCAAGCAGCTGCAGCTGGCTCACATATTGGCCGATAATGAGAATTGGCAATCCTTCGTGACGCCCGAGCAGCCTGCGCACAGCGGCAAGCTTCCAACGGTTTTCGCCCGCGATCCGAAACTTCTCTCTAGGCTCCGCCGCGTCATAGGCTCGTTCAACATCGCCCGGCATCGGGATGCGAATTTCCACGCAGCGCGCTTGGGCGATCCAGCCCTCCTGCTCCAGTAGCCGCCATGGAATATCGTATCGCTTTGGACCGACAAGCGAGAACACATCCTCCTCGCAGCCGTCCTCCCTTACAAGGGTTGCCGTCAAGCCGAGCCGCCGTTTCGCCTGAATATCCGCGGTCGCCCGAAATACAGGCGCAGGAAGCAGATGCACCTCATCATAAATGATCAACCCCCAGTTTCGTTCCTGAAAAAGCGCCATATGAGAAAAGGTGTCCTGCTTCGTGCGGCGATGGGTCAAGATTTGGTAGGTGGCAATCGTAACAGGTTTCACATCCTTAAATGAACCGGTATATTCGCCTACCAAGTCGCCCGTCAGCGTCGTTTTGTCAAGAATTTCACGTTTCCATTGCTTGACGCTCGTCACGTTCGTGGTCAGAACGAGCGTCTCGCATTGCAGCTTCTCCATGACAGCGATCCCGATTACCGTCTTGCCCGCACCGCATGGGAGCACAAGCACACCACTGCCGCCTTCCAGACCGCCGCCGCGGTAGAACGCCTCCACCGACGCCTCTTGATACGTTCGCAGCATCCAGCTGCCGTCTTGGACCAGCTGCAGCGGGAGTGTCTGACCCGTCACATAACCGGCCCGGTCCTGCACCGGATAGCCAAGCTTCATCATCTCCTGCTTGACTGCGCCTCGACCTTCCGGATATACGAGGTAGCGGCCCGCTTCCAGACGCGTCAGCCAAGGCGCAACACTGGCCGTCTCCGCAAGCTGATCCAGCATGTCCGGCATGGAGCTCACAAGCAGAAGCCCGCCTGCCGTACCGGGAATGAGGGAGCATAGGCCATATCGCTCCATATACGTGCAGATTTCAGACTGAATATTGGCGGGTATGCCGAATTTGGCGTATCCTTTCAACGTATCCATGATCGTCGATACGTCCCACCCTGCAGCCGCTGCGTTCCAGAGCGTCAGCGGTGTCATTCGATATGTATGCACATGCTCCGGACTCTTTACCAGATCGGCAAATGCGGCAATTTGTTCTCTCGCTTCCTCAAAGGCCGGGTTTCGCACCTCCAGCAGCAATGTAAAATCGGATTGGACAATGAGCGGTCTCCGGTCCGCATCTATTTTCGTTGTCATCCTCACACCCCCAGCAGTCGATTGTACGTATTAGTATTGGGGAGCGGGACGCAAAATAAACAGCCTGCGCAGACTGCGCAAGCTGTTCGTGTCAAATCTGTTCCATTATCTCGACTTGACCGGTTCAGAAATTTGACTGAGCGCTTCCCCGGCTTCGTCCTGAAGCTTGTTGCGTACCGCCAGATCTCCAATCGCGACAACGCCGCATAGCTCGCCATTCTCAACAACAGGCAGACGGCGAATCTGCTCCTTGGCCATGACCTTGGCTGCTTCATCAACGGTTGTGTCCGGTGTGATCGTCGCAATCTTCGTATCCGTCATCACCTCTTCCACCGCCGTGGAGCCGGAATGCTTCTCGGCATAGCCGCGTACGACGAGGTCGCGGTCCGTGATGACGCCGATCAGCTTGCGGCCTTCGACAACGGGAATAAAGCCGACGTCGAACGTTTTCATCTTGACCGCAACCTCATAAATATTATCCTTGAGCGTAACCGTCTCAACATCGGTCGTCATGATGTCGCGCACTTGCTTGCTCATCCCTTAACCCCTCCTCCGGAAATAAAAGAGAAGCCGGCTCACGCCGCATTCTCCTGATTATTGTTGCCCGGGGGCAAGCCAGGAATGCACGATTTCGATGAACCATAAAGCGGCAGTCAGCATTGCATTCTCGTCGATGTCAAACATCGGATGGTGATGTGGGGCGCTACCCGACTTGCCTGCGCCTATAAATACAAAGCAGCCCGGTCTCTCCTGCAGATAGTAAGCGAAGTCCTCGCCTGCCATAATGAGTCCGCATTCTCCGGTTCGTTCGCGACCTGCAACGCGTTCGGCCGCCTCCAGCGCTCTGGCGGCCTCGGCGGGCGAATTGACAACAGGCGGATAACCGCGCTTATATTCCGTTCGGACCTGAGCACCGAACATTGCACATGTGGCTTCTGCCACCTCCTGGATTCTTCGCTCCGTATAGTCCCGAACCTCGGCCTCAAACGTTCGCACCGTACCCAGCAGGCTTGTCCGCTCGGCAATGACATTGAAAGCGGCTCCTCCCTTGATTGCACCGACAGAGATAACCGCCGCCTCGGTCGGATCGATGTTGCGGCTCACGATGCTTTGCAGATTGACCACGAGATGGGAGGCGATCAGGATGCTGTCCGTTGTCTGGTGCGGCAATCCGCCGTGGCCGCCGCGGCCCAGAATCGTCAGCTGGAATTCATCGGCTGCGGCCATGAATGGTCCGGGCCTCGTATAAATATGACCGCTTGGGAACGGTGTCCACAGATGAACTCCGTATACCGCATCTACCTCCTTCAGCACACCCGCTTCAATCAGCGGCTTGGCGCCGCCGGGACTGACCTCTTCCGCTGCCTGGAACAGCAGCTTGACGTTCCCTCTCAGGCTGCTTCGGCGCTCCGCTAAATAAGCAGCCACCCCCAGCAGCGTCGCCGTATGCGCATCATGCCCGCAGGCATGCATGACGCCTTCGGCGGTGGAACGATACTCGCAGCTTTTCTCATCCTCGATCGGTAGCGCATCAATATCCGCACGCAGTGCGATCGTCGGTCCCGGCTGACCGCCCTCGATGATCGCAACGACGCTGTAACCGCTCTGGATGGAACCGTCAACCGGCACGCCGAGCTGCTCAAGCTGACGAACGATATACGCTTTCGTCTGAGCTTCCTGGAACGACAGCTCCGGATGCCGGTGCAAATGTCTTCTCCATTCCACCATTCGGGGAAACAGCTCATTCATCGGGGTTGCAGCGTTCATGGGTCCGCTCCTTTTGGCATATTGTAGCCATTGTACCATTAGAAATAGAGCTGTGACCACCTGACATCGTTCATAAAGGATTCGCAATTTGCCCTTGACGTTGCTTGCGCTGTTTCCTGAAACATACTATCATGGAAAAGACGGCGTCAGCCAAGAACAAGTATGTAGGAGGAATTTCCTGTGATCGTGGAAAACACCGATTTGAACGGACTGAAAGCGGAATTGGCCGATCTGGACGAAGTAACCAGCAAGCTGGGCTTTGTCCGTTGGCAATGGGAATACTATAGAGCGACGTATGATTACAAAATCGATGAGGCCGCTACCGGCCATGAGTATTTCCTGCGCCTCAGCACGAGAGCAATCGAAGGAAAGCTGGAGAAGCCTTGGGCGGTGCTGATGATCGAGGACATTTATCTCGGACGCGCAACCTTCCCGCACGGTTTGGATTATAAGGGTGATGTCCCGGAGCAAGTACTTAAGACGGCAAAGGTGAAGCTGGCGGCTCTCAAAGATCAACTGGCCCACGTATAACGGTCCGATGCTATGAGTACCATACGCAGAGGATCACCTGATTTTTTGCTGCTCCTCTTGACCTTTCTTATGGTCGGCTTCGGACTTGTGATGGTATTCAGCGCCAGCTCCGCTTACGCCGGCGTTGAATTTTCAGACAAGCTCTATTATGTGAAGCGTCAGGTTGTGTTTGCTGTGTTCGGCACCCTGCTGATGTTCACACTGATGAATATTCATTACACCAAGCTGAAGAAATGGTTTCTGCCGATTCTGGCGATCGTTGTCGTGATGTTGATTGTCGTCTTGTTCCGACCTGACCGCAACGGCGCCAGAAGCTGGTTTTTGATCGGATCGCTTGGGATTCAGCCCGCTGAGTTCGCCAAGCTTGCCATCATTTTGTATTTGTCGGCGCTGATCAGCAAGAAGGGCGAGAAGTTTCGCGACCTGCGCAAGGGACTTATTCCCGCCTTGCTTGTAGTCGGCGGAATTGCAATGCTCATTATGGCGCAGCCGGATCTTGGCACCTGCATCATCTTCGTTGCGTGTGCATTGACCGTTATCGTCGCCGGCGGTGCAAATTTGCTGCATCTGACCGCATTGGTCGGCGTGCTGGGCAGTCTTGCGACCGCGGTTATTGGCATCTATTCGATCATCAAGGAAGATCTCGCATACCGGTTAGCCCGGTTTACCTGCTTCCTGGACCCTTGGCATGATACGCAGAACGCATGCTTCCAAATTTTGCAAGCACGATATGCTTTCGGGCACGGCGGTATTACCGGCGCCGGAATCGGTCAAAGCATCCAGAAGCTGCATTATTTGCCGGAAGCGCACAATGACTACATTTTCGCCATTATCGGAGAAGAGGTCGGTTTTGTCGGAAGCACCTTGTTTCTGCTCATTTATTTATTGTTCTTGTGGCGCGGGCTCATTGTGGCGCTTCGCTGCCCTGATAATTTCGGGACGCTGGTCGGCACCGGCATCATGGGGATGCTTGGAGTGCAGGCGTTCATCAATATCGGCGGCGTAACGGGAGCAATCCCGGCTACAGGCGTTACACTGCCGTTCGTAAGCGCCGGCGGCTCTTCCTTGCTCGTCTGTATGGCCAGTCTGGGAGTGCTGCTCAGCATATCGCGAGAACAACGAGCGGTCGAAGACGCACCGCCCCGACGATCTGGCACTTCCCTTTCGACTTGATTCCATGAAAAAACCGGCCATCATCGGGCCGGTTTTTCGCATGATGAGTCCTCGCGAGGGAAGGAAGTATGTTCGGGCAGTAGCAAAAGGAGACTGTCACTCAATTGTGGATAGATTCGAAATATCGTGATGTGTACGAAATTTCACACAAATTCTAAGCAACAAGAGGACATATACCGTGCTTTATACGATTTGTCATACAAATCCGAGCTGATTTACTCCGATAACATGGGATTTGTACGACGTTTCGTACAAAAGGGGCAGATATGGCAGTTCTAACATCCTTTTTGTACGATGTTTCATACAAGTGTTACTTTGTCCACAGTTAATCGACAGCCACTACCGCTCCGGGCATTGCCAGATCACCGCTCTAACGAACGCGATACGTAATGCTGCTCTCTTCCGGCGCGTCTTCCTTGAAGGCGACACCTTCTACCTTCACATTCACCTCAACGACATTCAGCCCAGTCATGTTTTCGATGGCTTCCTTCACATTGTCCTGCAGCTGCCTGCATACCTCATGGATTTGGACGCCGTATTGCACGATCACGCGCAGATCGATCGCTGCCTCCACCTGACCCACCTCAACCGATACACCCTTCTGTGCATTTTTGCCGCTCAATCTCTTGGCCAGGCCTTCCGATATCCCTTCAGACATTGCCGCAATTCCCGGTGTATCAAGGGCAGCAAGCCCGGCGATTGTAGCAACAACATCATCCGAAACTCGAACCGTTCCGTTCTCTTCCTGTTGTGACAAAGAGTCCACCTCTTTCTCCGTTCATTTTCTCTATTGTACCCTGTCGGACAGAACGCCTGCAAGCTTCCGATCATTCCGGCGCTTGCTTAGAGCGCCTTAACCATACCGCCATCAACATAGAAAACCGATCCTGTCATATAGCTGTTGGCAGGAGATAGCAGATAGGCGGCGAAGCCGGCCAGCTCCTGTGGTTCTCCGTAACGGCCTAGCGGGATATCCCTAACAATCTCCTGGCGCAGTGACTCGACCGACCGTCCCTCACGCAATGCGCGTGCCTGATCCAGCTCATCGAGACGGTCCGTCCTAATTCTTCCGGGACAAACCGTATTCAACAAAATCCGATCGGGGCCAAGCTCGATGCTGAGTGTCTTCATAAAACCCGCGAGCCCCGCCCTGAACGTATTGGATAACATGAGTCCCGGAATCGGAACCTTGACCGAAGAAGACGCAATCGTAACGACTCGTCCGCCGGACTGCTTGAGCAAGGGGTAGAACGATCGGATAAGCCGGACAACGCTCATCATATTCGTCTGGAAGGCTTGCTCCCACTGCTCGTCGGTCAACGTCAGAAGGCCGCCCGGTGGAGGTCCGCCCGCGTTGCATAACAGGGCATCCACTCCCCCATACAGCGACTCCGCTCGTTCCTGCAGCAGCTCGATATCCGATGCGTTCCCCACATCCGCTGCCATCGCTGCCGCCCGAATCCCGTATGTGTCGGACAATGCAGCGGCCACAGCCGCAACCGATTCCTCGCTGCGACTGCACAGCAATAAGTTTGCGCCTTCTGCGGCGAGCGACTCCGCAACGGCTCGGCCTAATCCTCGGCTAGCCGCCGTAATCACCGCCGTCTTCCCTCTTATGCCCAAATCCATCTCATCTCTCTCCTTTGCACCAAGGTAAGTCCCGTTAATCCCGTGACAGAAAAAACGCCTCCGTCCCTTGCAGGAAATTGGCGTTTCTATTTTCCATTCCATTGTGCGAACAAGCAACCAGATATCAATTCGTTTGGCCAAGCGCTTCATACAGCTTCGCAAGATTACGCTCCAGCTTCACCAGAAGCTCTTTGCCAATTGACTCCTGCACCAGACCGGCACGAACGGCAAAATCAATCTCGCGTGACAAGCCGTAAATTTGCGTGTCGAGCACTTCCTCGTAAACCGGACATCTCCGATTCGTCAAGCTCTCCATTTGAACTTCAATCAGCTTTTCTATTTTCTCCGCATCATCCTTAAGAAGCTGCAGCGCTTTGCGATTCAACTCTTCCAGCATTTCCGATGCCGATGACATTCGGGCTCCCCCCTTGTGGCCGTTCGGACTCATTATCGTCTACTCCTATATTAGTCGAAATCCATGGGATGTACAAGTAATGTTGCCAATTGTAATATTACACAATAAAGAAGCCCCCGTTCCGGAGAACGAGAGCTTCGAGTTGTTGCCATGCTAGAGGACCTTCACAGCCATCCCATGCTTCTCAAACACGGAGAGAAGTGCCGACTTCGCTTCATCCGCATCTGGACCGTGAACGTGCAGCTCATAGTCGCCGGTATTCGTCAATGTAGTGAAAAGGCCGAGAATACTCTTGACATCGATATACTTATTGTCATATTGCAATACGATCGAAGATTTGAACTGGTTCGCCGTCTGGGACAGCTCTACAATTGCAGCATTCTTATTGGACATGAGGATCGCCTCCGGAAAGATTTGCTACTATCATAACCTGTTATGTTTCGCCAGCGCAAGTATAATTTGGCCTTGTCCGCTATTTTAGATGCTCGGGGTTGAGCGGCTCCAGGTCAGCCACAACAAATCGGCCGTCCTTTCGGATAAGCTCATCGTCAAACCAGACCTCGCCTCCACCGTACTCCGGCCTCTGGATCAGCACGAGATCCCAGTGTACCGCCGAACGGTTGCCGTTGTCCGCTTCCTCGTAGGCTTGGCCTGGAGTAAAATGAAGCGAGCCGTCAATTTTCTCGTCAAACAGCGTATCCTTCATCGGATGAAGAATATACGGGTTAAAGCCGAGACTGAATTCGCCGATATAACGCGCGCCCTCATCGGTATCCAGCACCGCGTTTAGAGCAGTCGTATTATTGGAGGTCGCTTCGACGATTTTCCCGTTCTCGAAGACGAACCGGATATTTTCATAGGTCGTGCCCTGATAGACGGAAGGCGTATTGTAGCTGATTACGCCGTTCACGGAATGCCGCACCGGTGCGGTGAACAGCTCGCCGTCCGGAATGTTGCGCAGTCCGTCGCACTTCACATTGCCAATCCCCTTGATGGAGAAAGTCAAATCCGTACCCGGCCCTGTAATGCGAACCTTGTCGGTCCGGCTCATGCGAGCGGCAAGCGGATCCATTGCCTTCGACATTTTGCTGTAATCCAAATTGCATACATCAAAATAAAACCGCTCGAAATCATCTGTGTTCATGCCGGCCAGCTGCGCCATTCCGTCGTTGGGAAAACGCGCGATTACCCATTTCGTATGCTTCACCCTGCGCTCCAGATGAACGGGCTTTGTGTGAATTTGCTGATACATCGCGAGCTGCGCCGACGGTATCCCTGACATATCGCTCGCATTCTCCGAAGCCCGGATGCCGATCCAGCCCTGCATCCGCTTCATTCGCTCCAAATCATGCGCAGCCCATTGCTCCAGATGCTCCTTGCTTGCTTTCGTTACCATATGTCGTACAATGTTGCGGTCCTGCAGCTCCACGTATGGATGGCCGCCCGCCTCATATACTTGTTCAATCAGAGCCTTTACCAGCTCTCGCTCTGAGCCTACCATCTCAATCAGCACATTGTCTCCGGGCTCCACCCGTATCGAATAATGCACCAATGTCTTGGCTAGCTGTGTAATTCGCGGATCTCTCATTCTCGCCAACCTCCTGCAGCAACAAAAAATAATATGGAAACCATCCATAGTGTATCATGAATACCCGGGGAACGCGAAGTTATCTCCTTGCGGGCTGTTCCGGGATCACTGCGTCCTGGTTGTATTGAAAAAAGCGATATGTCGTATGTGAGGATTCCTGTCTTTTTTCCCCTTCACTCACGAAATTGAGCACGGTTACCGCATCCAATTGAACGGGCAGATCGGTTCCCCGGTCAATGGAAAGGCGATATTCGGTTCTGGTGCGAAGAGAAGAAAGCATGGCCTCGAAGCGTTCAGCCGCTTCCGCAAGACGAACAGCCGATTCCTGTCTCCAGCGGGATTGTTCTTCGTCTGACAGACGGTACACAGAAGCCAGCCTGGACAGCTCCACATCGACGGAAGGCGCCCGGTTCCGATTTCGCCACTCCCGTTGCCAATAAGCCGTAGATTTCGTCTCGTCTGCCTGAATGTCCAACACGAGCGTCACATTATCCGACAGCCTTGTGTTGACGGTTACCTCGCGTTTCTGATCCGCTACGAGCTGCAGCGCCTGCAGCGGATTATGGGCGCCTTGCGCCGTACTGCGGCGAGCGCTTTGAGCATCGGTAAGATAAGCGCGCCCCCGGTCCGTTACATATCCCTGAAACTTTGTATCTTTGCTTAAATCTACGTCCGCTACCCGAATGCTCGTCGCACCCTGGAACGAGAAGCTTGGCGCTTTATGTACCTGCTTGATCACATGAGTCAGCACCTTGTCTCCGTCGAGCGCCGGGTCAGCCGTTCGGCAGCCTGTCAGCTGCAGCGTAACGAGCGCAAGGAGCATGAGCACGGCAAGCTTACACCGTTGGAATCGACTCCGCATAACAATAACCTCCCCTTTCGCCACTTATCGTGTCCCGAACAGGAGAGGTTATACGATCGTCAACCGATTTTATACTGGTTTTTACCGGAATGCTTTGCTTGATACAACGCCATATCGGCTTTGTAGAACAGATGCTCTACACTGATCTTCTCATCCTCTCGATTCCATTCGGAGATGCCGCACGACACCGTTACTTGGGGATCTGTCTCGGCGTTGACACGACTGCGAATCCGTTCGGCAATCCGAACCCCCTGCTCGATCGATACTTGAGGCAAATAGACGGCAAGCTCTTCGCCGCCCCAACGAGCCGGGATGTCGGTTTCGCGTATACTGCTCTGGATAATCCCGCTGACCTGAATCAGTATTCGGTCCCCGATCTGATGTCCGTACGTATCGTTCACCAGCTTGAAATTGTCGATGTCCACGACGATCAACGAGCCGCAGTTGTCCTTCTTTTGCCTGCTGCTGACTTGTTCGTCCAAATAATGCCGGGCATACAGTCCTGTGAGGTGATCCGTGATGACCATCCGCCTCACCTCGGAATGCAGCGAGGCGTTCATCATTGCGAGTCCGATATGACCTGAAATCGTTTGCAGCAGCTTGTAGTTCTCGTAGGTGAAAAAGTTCGGTTTGCTATGTGCAACCAGGATGACGCCAATAACTTCATTATTGGACAGCATCGGGGTAGCCAGCAAGGATCGAGAGCCGGTAATTTCCATCAGCTGCGATCCGACTACCGGGTTTTTGACATAGTCCGAAATGATAACCGGTTCTTTCGTCCTATACACAATCCCGCAGAAGCCGTAGTCGATCGGGAATGTGTCATCATTGACCGCTTTCATATTGGAGGCGCACACCTGGAAGCATTCATTTGATCGGTCCAGCTGCAGAATGACAGTAAAATCGGCCTGGAATACATGCATTAATTCCGAGGAGGCGAAGTTGAATATCTCGTTCAGCTTCAAGCTCTGATTTAACCGCTTCGTAATTTCATTAATAAGCCGAAATTCCTGCAGCAGCATATTGGACTGTTCGTACAGCTTCGCATTCTCGAATGCAATACCGGCGCTGTCTGCAAGCACGGTGACAAGCTCAAGATCGTATTCGCTTTCAATGATGTCTTCCGCATTCATGCGAAGCACGCCGTACACCCCTTGCTTTCCGGAAAGCGGGACCGCTAGCTCGCTGCGATGCTGGCCCTGTTCTACCGCCGTGCAGCGCAGCATATATCGATTCTGCATAAAGGCCTGAGTACCCAGATCGTCAATATCATGACGGAAGAGCAGCGGCTTGACTCCCGGCAGCTCCGTCTGGTGATCCTGAGAAAGCAATATATCAATACACGCACCGGGAAACAGTCCCTGAATTCGTTCCATCAGGACGCGCAGAACTGTCTCTACATCTATGCGGGAGTGCAAATCCCGCACCGCTTGCAGAAGCATATCCTGTCTTCGGTTACCGTGCTCTGGGCCCAAATCCGGCACTAAGCTTCCCGTTGTGTTCCGCTCGTTCATCTTCGGTACTCCTCCTGCTTCCCATCAAGAGTAGCGGCTGCCATTCATCCGATCATCTTATAGACCTAGGTATAGAATACTATGTTTAGTTGTGGATTGCACATACATTTTACAGGAAATTCAAAAGTATGTGTGTAATGTGCTTGTCAATGTTTCCTTGACAGCCGCACCTCAAATCAATTAAAATAAGAAGTCGATGTTACTTATTAACTTCGAATTAAAAGAAAACTGTGTAACCCTCTCGGAACGTGTCCTACTGCGGGCAGCGGCTGAACTTCCTCGCGGCGAGCTTATACATAAGCTTATTCGGACATGATTCGGCACAGACTTTTCTTTTTACCATATAGAATTTATCCGTTTTCGCAAGCAAACGCGTACGTTCTATAACTAAGACTAATTGAAGAGGAGCAATTGAACAATGTCACGTTACACAGGTCCTAAATTTAAGCTTAGCCGTAGACTCGGCATTTCCTTGGGTGGCAGCGGCAAAGAACTGAAGCGCCCTTTCCCTCCCGGACAGCATGGCCCAGGCCAGCGCCGCAAGCTTAGCGGCTACGGCGTGCAGCTGATGGAGAAGCAGAAGCTTCGCCACATGTACGGCTTGAGCGAGAAGCAATTCCGCAATTTGTTCGACCGCGCTTCCAAGCTGCAAGGCATCGCCGGCGAGAACTTTATGGCCCTTCTTGAGAGCCGTCTGGACAACCTGGTATACCGCCTTGGCTGGGCGAACACTCGCGCGGGCGCTCGTCAGCTCGTCGCTCACGGACATGTAACGGTGAACGGCAAGAAGGTTGACGTAGCATCCTACACCGTATCCACCAGCGACGTGATCGGTCTTCGCGAAAGAAGCCGCGGCATGACTTCCATCAAGGAAGCCATCGCGAACCGCCACCACATCCCGGCGTACCTGGACTTCAACGCAGCAGCGATGGAAGGCCGCTTCATCCGCCTGCCTGAGCGCGCTGAGCTTGCTCAGGAAATCGACGAGAAGCAAATCGTCGAGTTTTACAGCCGTTAATTTGAATTTGAGCGTTACCGGAGGCCATCTGCCTCCGGTTTTTTTTGTGCTGAATCGGAGCGACATAGGAAAAAAGGCCCCCGACGGGAGCCTGATCAACTGGATTCTAGGATTGAACCGACAGCTTGGCAAACATTCTCTTTCCTACCTGCACAACGTCTCCGTCCACAACCTTGATATCGGCATTCGGATCCGTAATCTTCACCTCATTCACCTTAACCGCCCCGCCCTGAACACTTCGCTTGGCTTCCCCGTTCGAGCTTTGCAGACCCAGCAGCACAAGAAGCTTCACGATCCGGATCGTTCCGCCATCCTCCAGCTCTGACGCCGGTACGATTCGCTCCTCGATCTCGTCAGGCAGTGCACCCTTCTGAAAAACAGTGACAAAGCGATTCTCCGCTTCGGAAGCGGCCGCTTCGCCGTGATACATACGCACGAACGTCCGTGCGAGCTGCATCTTCGCATCGCGGGGATGCACCGAACCTGCTGCCAATCCATCTGACAGCTTCTGCAGCTCCTCATTCGACAGATCGGTCGCAAGCTCGTAATACTTCAGCATCAGCTCGTCCGGAACCGACATCGATTTGCCGTACATATCGTTCGGATCCTCTTGTATGCCGATATAGTTGCCGAGGCTTTTGCTCATTTTGTTAACGCCGTCGAGACCCTCGAGCAGCGGCATCGTAATGGTCGCCTGTGCAGCTTCTCCGTACTCCTTCTGAAGCGTACGCCCCATCAGAAGATTGAATTTCTGGTCGGTCCCTCCGATTTCAATGTCGCTCTGGAGAGCGACGCTGTCATAGCCCTGCATGAGAGGGTAGAAAAACTCATGGATCGAGATCGGCTGATTCGAGGTGAACCGTTTCGTGAAGTCGTCTCGCTCCATCATACGGGCAACGGTTACTTTTGCTGCTAGCTGAACGACATCCGCAAAGGTGAGCGGCGCAAGCCATTCAGCGTTAAAAAACACCTTTGTCCTGCTCTCGTCGAGAATTTTGAAAATTTGCTCGCGGTATGTCGCCGCATTGCGTCTTACATCATCCTCGCTCAGCTGTTTGCGTGTCTCCGACTTCCCGGTCGGGTCGCCGATCCTTCCGGTAAAATCGCCGATAATGAGCTGCACCTGATGCCCGAGCTCCTGGAACTGACGCAGCTTGTGCAGCACGACCGTATGTCCAATATGGATATCCGGAGCCGAAGGATCGAGTCCCAGCTTGATCTTGAGCGGTGTCCCACTCGCAATCGAGCTTGCCAGCTTCTCCTTCAGTTCCCCTTCCGGAACGATTTCTGCTGTTCCCCTACTGATGATCGCCCACTGCCGTTCCGTTTCCGCCTTCTGCTCCGGGGTGAGCTTCCCCCATATGCTCGTATCCGACATTTCCGCTCATTCCTCTCGCAAATATGTACATTCTTATACCATATTTGAACCGTTGCAGTCAATTGTTCGCGCCTCCTCCCATTTTGTCAAGTATCCTCGAATCTTATGTTTATGCTATAATATTTCTGAAAATGGAAGCAGGGGGACCAGGATGCCGACGGATACACCAGATTCAAACAAGGCCGGTTCGCAGCGCAGTGCTGCCAAAACCGTCGCCAGGAAATATTTGTACATGTTTTATGTCGTGTTTAAATGGATGTTTATATTGGTCATGTTATGCGGATTCCTTGCGGCGGGTACGGTCGCAGGCTATGTCGGCGCATTGGTGAAGGACGACAAGGTTCGCTCGAAGAAGGAGATTTTAGAGAAGGTCAACGAAAGCACCTATACAGGCTTTGTTTATTTCAACGATGATTCGATGGTCGGCCAGCTGAGAAGCGAGGAGGATCGCCGACCGGCGCAATGGCACGAAATTCCGGATTGGGTGAAGCTCGCGTTTATGTCGTCCGAGGATGCGAACTTCTACGATCATATCGGGGTCGATATAACAGGGATCGGGCGCGCGGTGATCCAGAAGGTGCGGAGGCTTGAGGACCAGACGGGCGGGAGCACCATTACGCAGCAGCTGGCCAGACGGGTATTCCTTAGCCTGGATCGAACGGATGCGAGAAAATTCAAGGAGATTTTCCTTGCGCTCCGTCTGGAGCGCTTCCTGTCCAAGGAAGAAATTTTCACCCACTATATGAACAAAATTCCATATGGCAACGGATCGAGCGGCTACAATCTTTACGGCATTCAGGCGGCAGCCAAAGGGATATTTAATGTAGAGATGAGTGCGCTCAATATCGCGCAATCCGCTTACCTGGCCGGTCTGCCCCAGTCGCCGAGCATTTATTCCGCATTTAACGGCTTTGGCGAATTTAACAAGAACGGCTTCGAAGCGGCGAAGAAAAGACAGCAGTATGTGCTCGGCCGAATGGCGGAGCTCGAAGTGATTTCAAAGCAGCAATACGAGGAAGCAAAAGCGTTCGATCTTGAAGCGTCGCTTGCGAAGCCCGAACCGAAGGCCTACAATACGTATCCGTATTTGATGCTGGAGGCCGAACGCGAAGCGGCAATCCGGCTGCTGATGGCGCAAAATCCGAAGCTGACCCGTGACGATCTGAAACGCCCAGAGTTTGCCGAGCAAATCAAGGAAGCGCGCGAAACGCTGCTTCGCGGCGGCTACAAGGTGTACACCACGATTGACAAAACGGTTTACGATATGATGCGCGAGATTGCGTCGAACCCGAAAAATTTCACGCCGGACCATGAAACGAAAGGCATCGAGCAAATCGGCGCCATCATGATCAACAATAAAACCGGCGCGATTATCGGGATGATGGAAGGCCGCGATTTCCATATTGAGCAATTGAATCACGCAACCCAGATGCTGCGTCAGCCCGGCTCGACGATGAAGCCGCTGGCCGCGTTCCTGCCCGCTATCGAGAAGGGCTCGATCAGCCCGGCTTCCGTGCTGGACGACGTGCCGATTATACTCGAGGACGGCGTGAAGGGATATCACCTGGTCAAAAACTGGGACGAGAAGTTCCGCGGCCTCGTAACGGCCCGCGAAGCGCTTGTATTGTCGCTCAACATCCCGGCCATCCGCATCTTCCTGGACTCTGTCGGTATCGAGCAGGCATGGGATTTCGTCAAGAAGCTCGGCATCACCTCCATTCAGAAGGAAGACTATGTCGCCAAAACAGGTGTGATCGGCGGCTTGAAGTACGGCACCTCTGTGGAGGAGCTGACGAATGCGTACGCGGCGATCGCGAACAATGGCGTTTTTGTTGATGCCTATATGATCCGCAAGATCGAGGACAACTCCGGCAAGGTCGTGTTTGAGCAGCAGCTGCGACCGACCACCGTGGTTACCGAGCAGTCAGCGTTTCTGATGACGGATATGATGCGGAGCGTCGTATCGACTGCTGTAGGCACGGCTTACGACATGTCCCGCAATTTCAAACATTTCAATAAGGTTCAGATCGCAGGGAAAACGGGCTCAACCGAGAACGATCACGACGCCTGGTTTGTCGGATATACCCCGGATGTGACGTTTGGGGTATGGGCCGGCTACGACAAGCCTTCCACCTTGATTAAAAATCAGGGGACGATTCGAGCTCGTACGATCTGGACACAGGTCATGGACCAGGCCATCGACCTGAAGCCCGACCTGTTTCCAACCAAGGAATTCAAGCGTCCCGACGGGATCGTCTCGATGACCGTGTCGAAGGTTTCCGGTAAGCTGCCGAGCCAGGTGGTCAAAGACAACAATCGACTGGTGACGGATTTGTTTAACCGCAAGTTCGTTCCCACCGAAGAAGATAATGTGCTTACCAAGCAAAAAATCGTCATGTATCAGGGCAAGGCATACACGCCTCATCCGTCGACTCCCGCCGATATGGTGCAGGAGCGGCTGACGGTGAAGCGCAATCCTCCGATCTCCGAGATGTTGAAGAAGATCGAGGAAATTATTAAGAAGCAGCCTGCGGATGAGCGTGACAAGCTGGAGATGTTCAAGCCGATAGACGATTATGCCGATGCACCGGCTGAGGTCGATCCGCGCAAGGATGACCCTGGCCCGCCTGCCCCGCCGCGGGATTTGTCGTTGAAGCGTAATCCGGACAACGTAGAAGGAACGTTTTTCTTCTCCTACAGCCCGGATGTCGTCGGATACCGCATTTACCGTTCCGTGAATAAAGGAACGTTCGAGCGGCTGCCGGGCAAGGTCGTTCTATACGGTCAATCCAACAGCTTCGTGGATCAGGTTCCTGCGGGTGCGGTGTACGGATATTACTTGACCGCTGTCGATATAACCGGCAAGGAGTCGGCGCCTAGCAATGCCGCTTACACCGACGGCTCCAGCGAACAGCTGCCGGGCAATGCGGGCTCCGGACTGCAATCTCCGTTCGGCCCTGTGCCGGGTGGCCAGACGGGCGGTTCATCAGGCGGACAGACAGGCGGCAGCGCGAATCCGGGAGGCAATGCCAGCGGTACGGGCACCGGATCTGGCACGAGTACAGGATCCGGTTCAGGTACTGGCACAGGTTCTGGCACCGGTACGACAGCTCCAGACAAAAAACCGGCTGTCCCGGCCGGACTTTCGATTGAGAGCATTCCGCTCGGGATTCGTGCGAAGTGGAACGCAAGTCCAGCGGGTGAGCAGGTCGAACAATACCATCTGTATTTCGCCGAGAAAGCGGATGGACCTTATCGCCGAATTGTCAGCTCTTCGAAAAACTCCGCCGATCATATTACGGTTCAAACAGACGGCTGGTATCGCATATCTGCGGTCAATAAGCTGGGAGAGTCTCCTTTCTCGGATCCGATCTCGTATAAGGGACAGTAATCGAAACTGCTGAACCGGGGCTTCATACGCTCCGGCTCAGCTTTTTTCATCAGGGGGGATGAAGCTTGCTGCTGCAAGAAGCAAAACATACGCTGCAACGGCTGTTTGGCTACAGCTCGTTCAAATCGGGGCAAGAGGAGCTTGTTACGGGTATTTTATCTGGCCGCGATTGTCTGGGTGTTATGCCGACAGGCGCAGGCAAGTCGATATGCTACCAGCTTCCCGCCGTGATGCGGGAAGGCGTCACGATCGTAATCTCCCCTCTCATCTCATTAATGAAGGATCAGGTGGATGCGTTGAACGAGACCGGCATCCCCACCGCATCTATTAATAGTACGATGACGGTCAAGGAACTGAATGAGGTGTACCGGAATATTTTACAAGGCTCCTATAAGCTTGTTTATGTCGCTCCGGAGCGGCTGGATTCCGACCGGTTTCTTGAGCTGATCAGACAGGTTTCCGTTCCGCTCATTGCTGTCGATGAGGCGCATTGCATATCCAAGTGGGGCCATGATTTCCGGCCCAGCTACCGCTCGATTGCGAAGCTGCTGGAGGTCGCGGAGCCGCGTCCGGTCGTCGCTGCATTCACAGCTACTGCGACAGACCAGGTGAAGGAGGATATCGCGCAGCAGCTGCGGCTCGCGTCCCCGCTGCGGGTGACAACCGGCTACGCGCGCTCTAACTTGACCTTCTCCGTCTTGCGGGGGGTGGACAAGGACAAATACATTGCCGAATATGTTCGAAAGCATGCGGACCTATCCGGCATCATCTATGCATCGACACGCAAGGAGGTGGAAGCCATTCACCGCTCCTTGCTGCGGCTGCGTATTGCGGCGGGCAAATATCATGCGGGAATGAGCGATGACGAGCGTACCGAAAGTCAGGATCGCTTCCTGTACGATCATATTCGTGTGATGGTCGCGACGAATGCATTCGGAATGGGCATCGATAAATCGAATGTTCGATATGTGATTCATGCAAATATGCCTAAAAATATCGAGGCGTATTATCAGGAGGCGGGACGTGCAGGGCGCGACGGTGAGCCGGGAGAATGTATCCTGCTGTACTCTCCTCAAGATCCGATTACCCAAAAGTTTTTTATTGAGAAAAGCGAAGCCGAGACGGAGCGGAAGCAAGCGGAATATCGGACGCTGAAGCTAATGGTTGATTACTGCTATACAACGGATTGCTTGCAGCGCTATATCGTCCGGTATTTCGGCGAACAGGACGCCGAGCCGTGCGGCCGCTGCGGCACCTGCACCGATGAACGCGAGCTGCAGGACATTACAACCGAGGCATTACAAATTTTCTCCTGTATCGTACGTATGAAGCAAAAGTTCGGAATCACAACGGTCGCGAAGGTGCTGAAGGGCTCTCGCGAAGCCCGAATTCGACAATTCGGCTTCGACAAGCTGTCCACCTTCGGCATTATGAGCGAATATTCGGAGAAGGATATTGCTGCCATGATTCAACTACTCGCCGCCGATCGATATTTAAAGGTATCGGACGGACAGTACCCTGTCGTCTCATTAGCCGAGGCAGCGCGTCCTGTGCTGGAGGGCAAAGAACAGGTGTATCAGCGTATTCACAAGGTAAAGGAGACTCGGCCCGCCGGTACCGGCGGTGCTCAGGCGGAAGCGCTGTTCGAAGCGCTCCGGGAGCTGCGCCGAACCATTGCGGAGAAACGCAGGGTGCCTCCCTTCACCATCTTTCATGACGCGACGCTACGCGATATGTGCGAGAAGCTGCCAACCGATGAAGCCGCGCTGATGGCGGTAAAGGGAGTCGGTGAAAGCAAGCTTCGCGCATATGGAGGACAGTTTCTGGAATGCATCCGCGGCTTCATGCCCGATGCAGCCGTTGGAATGGAGGAATAGCCGAAGCCGCCTTAGGCTGGCGGCTCCGGTATCGTCAGATCGGGGATGAAGCTTCTCATATGACGCTTGATCTCGTCATAATGCTTGTCCGCTTGCGGAAGCAGGTCGGCATCCAATCGGTGCATCGGGATAATTCGGTACGTACGCCAATTCCGGTAGTAATTATAGGTTGGCAGGAAAGTCGGCTGCAGCAGCTCGATAAGAGGCTTCTGCCCCGGAGCTGCGGTTTTGCGTACCTGTATGCCCATGACGCCACCGATTAACCGGTACAGCTCGTCCTGTGCCGAGAGAAAATTGCCCATGGAGTACATGACGAACGTTCGGCGTCCGTCGCTCCGCTCCACCCAGGCTGGCGGCTGCAGCACGTGAGGATGGCTGCCGATCACGATATCCACGCCTAATTCGGCCAGCTCCTTCACCAGCTCCTTCTGGGCTCGGTTCGGCATCCGTTCATATTCCTCGCCAAAGTGAATCGCGGCAATAATGACGTCCGATTTGTCCCGAACGACGGCTACATCTCGCCGAATTTGCTCCCGCTCGATCAGATTGACCAAATACGGCTTTCCCTCCGGAATCGGAAGACCGTTCGTGCCGTACGTATAAGCAAGCAACGAAAAAACAATTCCCTTCTTCTCAAGCAGGCGGGGCGTACCGCGATCATCAGCCGATTCATAAGCCCCCGCATAGGTCATCCCCAGCTTGCGCCAATGCTGGATGGCGTTGCGTATCCCCGCCTCTCCCCGGTCCAGAATATGGTTGTTTGCCATCGTTACCGCGTGAAACCCGGCATCCTTGAGCGCATCGCCAATCTCTACCGGGCTGTTGAACAGCGGATATCCCGACAAGCCCAACTCCTTGCCGCCGATCACCGTTTCTTGGTTGACGATGGCCAAATCCGCTGATCGAAGGTACGTCTTGACCTGCTCGAACATCGGCTCAAAGCGATAACTGCCGTCCTTCTGCTCCGCATCCTGGTATACGGTGTGGTGGAGCAGAATATCCCCCACAGCCATAACCATCGCCGTCGACACGACAGGCTTCGGATCTGGCTTACGTTCCGGCTCCTCCTGCGGTTCCGGTTTCTCCGGCCGCTCCGGCTGCTGTACCGTCTGTGGAGCAGGAGCAGGCGCGGAAGGCGGCTGACGTTGGAATCCGAGCTTATGCTGACAGGCAACAACCAGTACGACAGCTGTAAGCCAAAGCAGCGTTCGAATCGCTTCTCTCATCCATACCCTCCCTCCATCCACACACTTTCGTACACAAAAAAGCCGATCACCCGAAATTCAATGAATGTTCGGGTGAACGACATGAACATGGGCATTAATCCTCAATCGTCGACAAGTCACCGGTCGGCAAATTTAGCTCCCATGCCTTTAGCACGCGACGCATAATTTTGCCGCTTCGCGTCTTCGGCAGCTTATCCTTGAATTCGATTTCCCGCGGCGCCGCATG
>JBEPYM010000005.1:0-62729 GCA_041641375.1 Paenibacillus sp. | reverse complement strand
GGTATATCAGAGAAGCTGCAATGTTGGCGGATATATGGGGATGCGGTATAAATGAACCGATCGTGGTAAGCAACGTGTTGGCGAAGCGCAAATTTGCGAAAAACATCGGCGGAACAACGGGGATACTGTATAAATGATCTCGTACAGATAGGTATGCCAAAGTAGCTGAAAAGTCGGCGGAAGTGTGGGGACAAGTGGGGGCGAATCGGCAAAGTAAGTAAGGGGGGCACGTGACGCGTTTCCTTCCATGAAAAAAGTAAAATGTCCCCATCGTCATTAGGTTTATGCTATAATGTAGCAATGTGAAAAGGTGCACGAACGCTGCACGATACGCACAAAGCATCATGTATAGGAGTGAGCGCATTGGCATTGGTGGTCATGAAATTCGGAGGCAGCTCCGTCGGAACGCCCGAACGGATGCTTCGCGTCGCGAATCGAATTAAGGAGAAGCAGGCGGAAGGCAACCGCTGCGTTGTCGTGGTTTCGGCAATGGGCGATACGACGGACGACCTGATTGATCTGTCGAAGCAGTTGAATGAGAAACCGTCCGCACGCGAGATGGATATGCTGCTGACGACGGGTGAGCAGGTGTCATGCGCATTGCTGGCGATGACTTTGCAAGGGCTTGGCGTCGATGCGGTCTCTTACACGGGCTGGCAGGCCGGCATCCAGACGGAGGCTGTTCACGCGAAAGCGCGCATCACCGACATTAACCCGTTCCGACTTCACAAGTCGCTGGATCAGAACAAGATTGTGATTGTTGCCGGCTTTCAGGGCATGACGGAGGACGGCGAGATTACAACGCTTGGACGCGGCGGGTCGGATACGACTGCTGTTGCGCTGGCTGCGGCGATCAAGGCGGATCTATGCGAAATTTATACGGATGTAGACGGTATTTATTCGACCGATCCGCGGATCGTGAAGGTTGCGCGCAAGCTGGGTGAGATTTCGTACGACGAGATGCTCGAGCTCGCCAATCTGGGCGCTGCCGTGCTGCATCCGCGTGCGGTTGAATACGCGAAGCACTACAAGGTGAACCTGGTGGTGCGGTCGAGCTTTACGTATCATGAAGGAACTTCGGTCAAGGAGGAAGCGAATATGGAGCAGGGAGTCGTCGTAAGCGGCATTGCATACGATAAAAATATTGCGCGGGTCAGCATTCTCGGGGTGCCCGATGTTCCGGGCATGCTGGCGAAGGTGTTCGGCGCGCTTGCGGATGAAGGTATTAACGTTGATGTGATCGTCCAGAGCGGAGCTCTTCAGAACGGAGAAGCGAATTTCTCGTTCACGACGTCGCTGTCGGATCATGACCGGGCGATTCAGGCGATCGAGGCGATCAAGGAGCGCGTACCGTTCCGCGGCGTTGAGTCGGAGCTGGGACTGGTTAAAATTTCGATTGTCGGTGCGGGCATGGTCAGCAACCCTGGGGTTGCGGCCAAGATGTTTCGCATTATCTCGGAGCAGGGCGTCAGCATCAAGATGGTGTCTACCTCCGAAATTAAGGTTTCGTGTGTCGTAGAGCGCGAGCCGCTGCAGGACATTATCCGCGCGCTGCATACGGGCTTCGGTCTGGACAGCGATCAGCAGGCGTTCGTGGGCGGTCCGTCCGAGCGCCGCTAATCGTCACGTAAATCGCGCGAAGACAAAATAAGCAACCTTGAGCAGGATTACCGTAATCCCGGCGGCCATAAGTGGACCGACCGGGATTCCTTTTAGAAAGACGATCCCGAAAATAGATCCGATGACAAGCCCGACGATCAGCTGCGGGTCCGCCTTCAGCAAATCGAGTCCCTTGCCGTTCAAGTAGGTGGCGAAGGCGCCTCCTGCGAGCGCAAGAATGCCAGGCCAGGAAGTAAAGACGGATAAAATGTCCTTCAATGATATGCGTTCGCTTGCGAACGGAACCAGTACGCCCATCGTCAGAAACAGCAAGCCGAGCTCGAGCCCCCGCCGTTCAATGGCAGGGAACAGCCGCTCCAGGCTTACCAGCTTCACGACCAGCAGGATACAGGCTGCAGTCGTAATAATTGGGGAACGGCCTATCATTCCAACCAGGATGAGCACCAGCAGCAGCACGTCTCCCGTCACGTCAAAAACCCCTGTCTATGATAGAGTACAAGCACGTACAATCTCTATCATATGAACAGGGGTTTGTTTTAGAACTTGCGCAGCACTCCGCCGGAAAGCTCGGGAACGACGCTTGACGCATTCAGCTCCGCACAGAAGCCGACGTCCTCCTTGAAGCCGAGTCTGGTCAGCCGCTCTCCGTTGCTGCACGCGAGCAGAACCTCCTTCAGCCGCTCCTTGGACTGCAGGTATGCGGCTTCCATCGCGAGACCAAGGTCATTCACAGCGAGCGGTGATGAACCGGCAAGCTTGCGCAGCTCGACGATCAGTGCTCCGGCGCAAAGTCCGTCCTCCAGCGAGAATACATCCTGCGTTCCCGCGCACAGCAGCGCGATGTCCCGGTCCTTGCTCAGCGCCGCCGCCGCGCAAGCTGCAGCGTTGCGAAGCGACCCGGCGAACAGGTGCGACGCGCGGTGAGCTTTGTTGACCGCACGGGTGCCGTTTGTCGTCGTCATGATGAGCCGCTTGCCCTCGATTCGGCCGTCCATAAATTCGAACGGCGAGTTGCCGAAGTCGAAGCCTGCGATTTTTTTGCAGCCGCGTTCGCCGCCCAGCAAATCCCCATCGTCTTGCGTTTGCTTGACCTGAGTTACGGTTTCCACCGGCACGATGCCTGTGCAGCCTTGCTCCAGGGCGGTTGTCATGACGGTCGTTGCCCGAAGCACATCGATGGCTACTACGGTTTTATGCAGCAAATCGTCGGCGAGCGCCTCGCCGACTGTTCCAATCACGTCGATTTTCAGCATGGACTCAATCCCTCCCGAGCTTCATCGTATCCGATCGAAGTCCCCGGCGCAACGCCTCGAGCGCAATCACCTCTTCCGGAGCGATGTTGCCCAGGTTTACGTCCGGGCCAAGCGACAGCACAAGCTGCGCCTGCTGTGATTTGAGCGGCGCTTCCCACATGAGATGATACGGGCTCGGCACACTCCGCAGCACGAGTTCCACTTCCTCCTGCAGACAATCCCCATTTTCATCAAAAATGCCTACCCCGACGCCCGATTCACGCCCCTCTATCGTCACATGCTCCGCACCTAACGAAATATCGGTGATGACGGTTTCGACGAATTCATCGATTTCAATGCGGGAGCCCCACATTTTTTTGCCGTATTCGGTGACCACCTTCAACCCGTTGTCGATCGCTCGTTCGATCAGGTCGGTGCGCAGTGTCCGGTTCATGGCAATCGTTCCGTCCGACACTTCAATAGAAGTAAAGCCGAGCGCCCGCACCGTCCGGAAGAAGGAAGCTGTCAGCCCCTTTACGACCGCTACCTCGAGGAAGGTTCCGCCCGGCAAAATATCGATGCCGACTTCACGGGCTTTGGCAATTTTGCTGTTCAGGATGTTCTTGTCATATAGAGCCGAGGTTCCGAAGCCCAGCTTGATCATATCGATATAAGGACCGCCAGTGCGAATCATATCCTCGAATGCGCAAAGTCCAAGACCTTTGTCAATCACCATCGTTTTTCCGTTCTGCCTCGGCTTTGCCGGCCGTTTGCCGGTCGGATCCGACAGCATGGCATGCCATTCCGCTTGCGGCGAATGCTCCATGAATCCAATTCCCCTCGCTGTGTAATGGTTTCTCGCACTCAATATATGCATGCGTCCAAGGGGTGGTGCCCATCCCGGAAAAATTAGACGAGCCCGAGCCTAAATGAAGACGAGCCCGCATACAAGTTAGTAGATCAGGTTTTTCGTATGCGCAAAATGGATAGGAGGCTGGACGGTGGCGGGTAAAATTGTGATGACGATGGCGTTGCTGCGTGTGTGTTCCGGATTGGTAGAGTTGACGGCCGCTTTCTTGATGTTTCGTTATCAATCGGTAGAGAAGGCGCTGCTGATCAACTCTTCGCTGGCACTTGTCGGTCCGCTTGTGATGCTGACGGTGACGACGGTGGGGCTGGTTGGGGTTGCCGATAAGTTTTCGTTCTCCAAATTAGCCTGGATTGCGGCTGGTGTTGGACTGATCTTTGTCGGGATTCTCAAAAAGTGATGCCTTTCTAGCAATTAGGGGCATATCCAGACAAGCTGTGCATATAGATGAAATAATCGCGGACAACTTGGGGGTGAAGCCCATGGCGGAGGCTGTCTTATCGCTGCTGCCGCCCGCTATCGGCTCGGCGCTGCGGCGCTTGCCCGAACGGGTGTCGACCGGGCTTCAGGAGGTGCGCATCCGGGAGGGGCGCCCGCTTGAAGCGGTGTATGACGGAGGTTATTGCTTTGTCGGACCGGACGGGCAGATGTTGTCCGGCGCTTCGGGAGCGTACGTACCGACCAGGCGCGATTCGCTCCTGCTGCTGGATTTGTTGACCGAGCATTCGCTATACGCGATGGAAGAGCAGCTGAAACGAGGATACATCACCGTCAGAGGCGGCCATCGCGTCGGTTTGTCCGGCAGGACCGTGCTGGAGAACGGCGGTGTCAAGCTGATGAAGGATATTGCCGGGTTTAATGTAAGACTTGCCAGGGAACGAATCGGAGTGTCGGCGCCGCTGCTGCCGCTGCTGCGGGATGAGCTGTGGCCGGGCATCAGGCACACGCTGCTGATCTCGCCTCCGATGGGCGGCAAGACGACGCTGCTTCGCGACCTTGTCCGGGCAGCTTCCTGCGGCGAATGGTCGCCCGGGCAGCGGCTCAAGGTCGGCGTAGTCGATGAGCGCTCGGAGGTGGCCGCCTGCTGCGGCGGAGTGCCGTCCTTCGATCTGGGACCGCGCACCGACGTGCTGGACGGCTGTCCGAAAGCGGAAGGCATGATGATGCTGATCCGCTCCATGTCGCCGCAGCTCATCGCGGTGGATGAGCTGGGACATGCAGAAGATGCCGAAGCGGTGCTTGAGGCGCAGCATGCGGGGGTTCGCGTTGTGGCGACGGCACACGGGAGCGGCTATGAAGAGGCGCTTCAGCGGCCTTCGCTTCGCAGGCTGATGGAGGAGCGGGTTTTTACGCGGATCCTTGTACTCGGCGGATGGAGCAGCGGAACGCTTGCTGACCGTGTCAGAGTGCTGGACGAGAATGGCAAGCCGGTTGCGGCACCGCGTGCTGCAGGCGGCGGCAAGGGGGCGGCGGTATGGTGAAGCTGCTCGGCGCGTTGATGGTGCTGGCCGCTGCTGCGCTGTACGGCTTCTACCGCGCTTCCACGTATGCCAGACGCCCGCAGCATATCCGCGGATTGATCCATGCGCTGCAGCTGCTCGAGACGGAGATCGTCTACGGCGGTACACCGCTACCGGAAGCGCTGCGCCGGGTTGAATCGCAATCACCGCAGCCTGCCTCGCAGCTGTTCGGGCGAACGGCGGAGCTGCTGGCGGCGGGAGGTGCGACAACCCGGGACTGCTGGCAGCAGGCGGCAGCGGAGCTGTGGCCGAAGACGGCCATGAAGAGCGGCGAGCGCGACATTGTGCTCCGGCTTGGTTCGGCGCTCGGCATCTCGGACCGCGACGACCAGCGCAAGCATCTCAAGCTGGCGGCGTCGCAGCTGTCCGCCGAAGAGGAGATTGCCCGGGAGGAGCGTCAGCGGTATGAGTCGATGTGGCGGACGCTCGGCGTTCTGGTGGGAGCGCTGCTAGTCATTCTTATGTATTGACGGGATGTGATCGTTCATGAACATAGATGTCAATGCGATCTTCCAGATCGCAGGCATCGGGATCGTCATCGCCATGATCCATACCGTGCTGAAGCAAATGGGCAAAGAGGATATGGCGCATTGGGCGACGCTCATTGGATTTGTCGTAGTCATGCTGATGGTCATCCGTATGCTTGACGAGCTGTTTCGCGAAATCAAGACGATCTTTCTGTTTCAGTAGGTGAGCGGCATGCAAATTCTGGAGATTGTCGGCATTGCACTGGTGGCAACCGTTCTGACGCTCGTGCTCAAGGAGCAAAAGCCGATGTTCGCCTTTCTCCTGGCGGCATTCACCGGTATGGTGATCTTTCTGATGCTGCTCGGCAACATCGCGGACATCATGAGGGTGCTGGAGGGACTCGCTCAAAAGTCGGGCGTCAATATGGTGTACTTAAAGACGATTCTGAAAATAATCGGCATTGCCTATATCGCTGAATTCGGCGCCCAGATCGTTCGGGACGCCGGGCAGGAGGCGATTGCATCCAAGGTAGAGCTGGCCGGCAAAATTTTGATTATGGCGATGGCGCTGCCGATTATTACCGTTATTTTGGAAACCGTGCTAAAGCTGCTGCCGACATGAGTTCGGCGGAATCAGGCGGAGGGAGAGAGGGATGAGGCGATGGACAGGATGGACCTTGATGCTGGGTATGGCAATGTGGCTGCTCGTCGCCTGCTTCCCCGTATGGGCGGAGGCGGGACCGGCTCACGCGTCGGGTATGACTCCCGGGGCGGCGCAAAGCTTGGCGCCGGGTTCCGCTTCCGGAACCGCTCAAGGTTCGGCAGCGGACAAGACCCGCCTCGAAGAGCTGCTCCGTCATGATGAGGTGAGCACCGCTCAGGTGGAGCGCTATTGGGACGGGCTGATGCAGAAATACGGCGAATTCCTGCCCCAGGAGCGAGCTCCTACGCTGATGGAGATGCTGCTGCCCGGCGGTGAAGGACTGCACCCGGCCAACGTGCTCAAAGGTCTGGCCGGATATTTTATCCGCGAGATACTCGTGAACGGCAAGCTGCTTGGGTCCATCGTCGTACTGACGATACTGAGCGTCGTGCTGGAAACGATGCAATCCGCATTCGAGCGCGCGAATGTGAGCCGGATCGCTTACGGGATTTGCTACATGGTGCTGATCATGATCGCGTTCAACTCGTTTCATATTGCGATCCAATATGCGACGGACGCCATCTCCAGCATGGTCCATTTTATGATTGCGATGGTGCCGATCCTGCTGACGATGCTAGCCTCGATGGGCAACGTCATTACCGTTACCGTGCTGCATCCGCTCATTATTTTTATGATTCATACGGTGGGGACATTTATTTATATATTCGTGTTTCCGCTGCTGTTTTTCTCCGCCGTTTTACATATCGTGAGCTCGCTCTCGGACAAGTACAAGGTGACGCATCTCGCCAACCTGCTGCGTACGCTCAGTGCGGCCGGACTGACCATTATGCTGACCGTATTTCTGGGCGTCATATCGGTGCAAGGCGCGGCAAGCGGAGTGGCCGACGGAGTGACACTGAAGACGGCCAAATTCGTGGCCGGCCAGTTCGTCCCGGTCGTCGGTCGAATGTTTGCGGAGGCGTCGGATACGGTGCTGTCCGCTTCGATGCTCATCAAGAATGCCGTAGGATTGGCCGGCGTCATCATTATCCTCCTGCTTTGCGCCTTTCCGGCGATCAAAATCTTGGCGCTTGCGTTTATCTACAATCTGGCCGCCGCCGTTATGCAGCCGCTTGGCAGCAATCCGATTGCCTCATGCCTGCAGACGATCGGCAAAAGTCTGATTTATGTGTTCGCGGCGCTGGCGACGGTCGGACTGATGTTTTTTCTGGCGATTACGGTGATGATCACGGTCGGCAACGTTTCGCTGATGGTGCGGTGAGGGGGCTGATCGCATATGAGCTGGTTAAGCGCCTGGCTGAAGGAAATTATCGCCGTCATCCTGATCGCTTCGTTCATCGACCTGATCCTGCCGAACCGAAGCATGGAGCGTTATGTCAAGCTGGTTGTGTCGCTCTTCATCCTGGTGACGCTGCTGTCGCCTGTTGTCCGGCTGTTCCAGCAGGACCTGAATGTGAACGTGCTGGCGGCGCAGCTGTCGCTGGAAAGCCGCGAGAAGCAGCCGCAGGCTGTGCCGGTCGATGCGGTGCTGCAGGAGGGCGAGCGGCGCAGGACACTGCAGCAGCATGACGCGATCCGACAGGTGGAGCTGTCGGTGGAGCGGATAACCCGGGAGCAGGTCGAAGCGCAGACGGGGTATAAGGTTGAGCGGGTCGAAGCGAAGGTGACTCCGCCTGCCGAACCCGGCGGCCAGCTGAAGCTGGAGCGGCTGTCGGTCGCTATATCCGCTTCCGCCTCGGCCTCGGCCGCGGCTTCGGCGCCCGGCGCGCGGACGCCGGACGTGAATCGCAAGCCCATCGCCGAGGTCGAGCCCGTCAGCATCGGCATCCGGGTCGGCCGAGAAACGGGAGGCGGAGACATCCTGCCGGCTGAGGAGCAAGGGGGCCGGAAGGGAGCGACCGAAGCGGAGCTGGCGATGAAGCGGACGGTGGAGCAGCTGCTGCGCAAGCATTGGGAAGCGGTTCGCGGGATCGAGGTACAGGTCGTTCGATAGAGATCGTAGGGGAGGTGATGCCGTGGGTTCATTGTTCAACTGGCTGACCACTGCGCTGGGCGGAGAGGGCAACACGAACCGCCGCAAGACGGTGCAATGGCTCATGCTGCTGGGGCTCGTCGGAATCGGCTTTATGCTGGCCAGCTCCTCGCTCCATATCAAACAGCTGGACCCTATTCCCGGACTCGGCGCCGGCAGCGCGGGCGGCGACGGCGGAGGCGGAGGTATACCGTCTGTGGCAGCAGCCTCGCAGGTGTCTCAAGGGCTTCTGGATTCGCGCTTCGGTGAATACGAGCGCAAATATGCGGGGGCGCTCAAGGACATTCTCGAGAAAATTGTAGGGGTTGGCGAAGTGGAGGTGCTGGTCACCATCGATTCCACGGAAGAAATTGTCGTGGAGCGGCACCACAAGGATAACCAGCAGACGACGCAGGAAAAGGATCAGAACGGAGCGACGCGCCACATTACCGATGTCGGCCGGGACGGTCAGGTGGTGCTCTACGAAACGAACGGACGTGGCGGCGCGACGGTTCCCCTCGTTGTGAAGACGATCAAGCCGCAAATTCGAGGTGTCGTCGTCGTTGCAAGAGGAGCCGAGAATGCGGCTGTAAAGAAAATGCTCATGGACGCAGTTGAACGCGGGCTGGCAGTGCCGGCACACCGGATTTCGGTCGTGCCTCGGAAGCAGTAGGCCGCCTCGAAAGAGGCTTCATTCATAGCAATTCCCAAATAAACCATCGAATCCAGGGAGGATGAAGGAACATGAATTCCAAAAGACAAACCGTATGGCTCGTATCGATGCTCAGCTTGATGGTGGTGCTCTCCGCGTATTACCTGTTTACCGACGATGTGAACAATATGCAGGTCGGCTCGGACAACGTAAAGACGCAGGAGCTGAAGCTGGATGCGACTGCAGTAACCGGCAAAGGCCAGACGACAGGCGCAGCTAGCGGCGCGCAAGGTAGCAGCACGGGAGCGGCCAAGCTGGATCAGGCTTCCTCAGCAGCAGCACAGAAAAAAACCGATGATCAGGTGCTTCAGCAGGTTTCCGCCAAGGCGCTCAAGGGCGATGACTACTTTATCGACCTTCAAATTCGCAAAACGCAAGAGATGGCCAAGCTGAGCGAGCAGCTGATGAGCGTTGTAACCAATTCCAAGCAAAACACGGAAGCCGTAACGAAGGCTTATGAGGATATGTTCAAGCTGGAGCAGCATCAGGTGAAGATGACGAGCCTCGAAGACAAGCTGAACGCCAACTACCGCAATTCGGTTGTCGTACAGGATGGAGCGAAATGGAAGGTCATCGTTCAGGCTGACAAGCTTCAGAAGAGCGAAGCCGTCTCGATCATCGATATGGCGATGAAAGAGCTTGGCGTTGGCGCAGACAAGCTGAGTGTCGAATTCAAGAAATAAGCAGCTTGCTGTAGAAGCAGGACCGATACGACTATCGGTCCTGTTTGCTGCTCTGCTCCCGGCGCTGCTGGCTGCGACGATACTCGCGCGGACTGCAGCCCATCTGCTTGCGGAACAGATCCGCAAAGTGATTATAGGTTTGGAAGCCGGTGTCGAATGCGGCTTCGCTGATCGAACGACTGGTGTACGCGATCAGGTAGGCGGCTTGTCGAATGCGCAGCTCGTTAAGCGTCTCGATGATCGTTTTGCCGGTTTCCTGCTTGAACAAGTGCGACAAGCGGGACGGTGACAATCCGATCTGTCTGGCGATATCGTCAACCGAGATGTTGGAACGCATCGATCGGGAGAGCAGCTGCAGCGCCTCCTCTACCCTCGCGTCCAGATTGCGCCTCCGATCCTGAACGGTGAGCAGCACAATTTCCCGGGCCGCGTTCTCGCAGAGCGGCTGCCAGAACGGACGCTGTGCGCGGGAATCCTGCAGCAAATTGCGGAATGCCCGAAACAACCGCTTGCGCGCGTTCGGCATACCGATCGGCTGCACGACAACCTCCTCCTCGGGCAGCAGGTGGGCATCCGGCAAATTCGGTACGTGCGCCCACATAAAATTCCATCGCTGCTCGCGAACCGTCCCATATTCATGGGGGGTAAATTGGCGTAAGATCGCCACATCTCCTTTTGCGCACCTTTTTTCCCCTGCCGCCGTTCGAAAATACCCTTCGCCGTCCAGCGTATATGTCAGCAGCCAATCCTCCATCCCGGACGGGCGCTTCGTGACGTATGTATCCGGTTCGTTGAAATGTCCGGCGAACACAAAGCCTGTCGTAGTGCCGGAGAATTCATGCAGTTGATTTACTTTATTCAGACCAGTAAACCTCCTCTATATAAGGGAATATGTATTGATTATAAACGTAGGATCAGCAGAATCCAATGAGTTTTTGACAGAATTACTACTTCTTTATACGCAGGGGAGCCGGTAAGATGAAGGAAGTAACACTCACTGGCAAAAAAGGAGATGTGCGCAATGGCGACGAGGGGCGTTCTGACTGAAGAGCAGCTGCGGCAGTTTCAGAGTGAAGGGTATGTAATTGTCAAGCATTTGTTCCTCCCGGAGGAGGTAGCCGAACTGGAAGAGACATTCGCGAGAATCAGCGAAGGGGCAATTCCGGGGCATTTCGAGCCGGTGCTGGATGCGGATAAAGAGGATCCGCTCAAGCGCTATCCACGTGTCATGCATCCGCACAGGTTCAATGACACCGCCCGCAAATATATGCTGCACAAGCCGGTTTTGGATGTGCTTGAGGTACTGTACGGGGAACGGGCACTGGCGGCACAGAGCATGTTCTACTATAAACCGCCAGGCTCCCGCGGCCAGGCGCTGCATCAGGACAACTTCTACCTGAAGGTGGAGCCGGGCAATTGCATCGCAGCCTGGACGGCCATTGATCCGGCTGACGAGGAAAATGGAGGACTGCTGGTCGTACCCAAGACGAATGAGATGGAAATCAGCTGTCCGGAGCTTGCGGATGCGAAGGAATCGTTCACAACGCACTACGTGAAGCCGCCGAAGGAAGAAAAGCCGGTGCCGGCCGTCATGGAGAAAGGCGACGTGCTGTTTTTTAACGGGAATCTTATTCATGGCTCATATCGGAACCGTTCGAAGGATCGCTTCCGCCGTGCGTTCATCTGTCATTATGCTAATGAATCGGCAACGCATATCAGCGATTTCTACCGGCCGCTATATCGGGCGGACGGGACAGAGGTGAATCTGGAGGCGAACCCGGACGGGGGACCTTGCGGGCTCGAGTTCGAGGTCCGATATCCGCACTAAGGGGAAGGAAAGGTGGGAGCGATCCTGCCTTTTTTTGTTTTTTTCGACAGGCTCGCGATGGCGTTGCAAGGCTTGGCGAATGGGCGGCCACGCTGCCGCAACATGTCGAATCGAAGCGGGTCGAATGATTTCTTCCTTGTTTTGCACAGGAATTTTCTTGATGTCGAGGACGATTGTGATATAATACTAACGTTGCATTGACTAAGACAGGCTCTCCGGCTATTCGCTGGTACCCTGCAAGGAGTGACGATACGCTACATGTTTAAGCTAAGCGAAATAAAGGAACTCATCAAATTACTCGACCAGACATCCGTACACGAGCTTGAGATCGAGAATGAGGGCGCAAGACTGCTCATTCGCAAGCCGAACAAGACGGAGAACGTGCTGGTCACCTCTGCGCCGCAGCAGATGTACGCGCCGGTAGCCCAGGTTCAGGCTCCCGCGATTGCGGCTCCAGCCGCTCCTGCGCCTGCGCCGGTTCAAGAGGAGAAAGCAGCTGTGAAGGCGGAAGATCCGTCCCTTCACCGCATTCTGTCGCCGATGGTCGGCACCTTCTATGCAGCTCCGTCGCCGGGTGCTGCGCCTTATGTGCAGGTCGGTGCCACTGTAAATGAGAAGACCGTTGTATGCATTGTGGAAGCGATGAAGCTGATGAACCCGATCGAAGCCGAAGTGAAGGGCGAGATCGTAGAAATTCTCGTGGAGAACGGCCAACTGGTCGAGTACGGGCAAGCTCTGTTCGTTGTTAAACGACAGTAACGGGAGGACGTCTCTTACATGACATTTCATAAGATCCTGATTGCCAACCGAGGCGAGATCGCCGTTCGCATTATACGCGCCTGCAAAGAGCTCGGGATTGCGACTGTGGCGGTATATTCCGAGGCGGACCGCAACGCGCTTCATGTGCGTATGGCCGATGAGGCTTATTGCATCGGTCCGACGCCGTCCAAGGACAGCTATTTGAACTTTACGAATTTAATGAGCGTGGCTACGCTGACCGGCACTGACGCGATTCACCCCGGATACGGGTTTCTCGCGGAGAATGCCGATTTCGCCGAGCTGTGCGAGCAGTGCGGCATATCATTCATCGGTCCGTCCCCGGAAGCGATCAGCAAGATGGGTGACAAGTCGACCGCCAAGCAAACGATGCGGGATGCGAATGTTCCGGTTATTCCGGGTTCCGTCGGGCTCGTGGACAGCGTTGAGGATGCCATCTCGATCGGTCGTGACATCGGGTATCCGATCGTGATCAAGGCGACGGCGGGCGGAGGCGGCAAAGGCATTCGAATCGCGGATAGCGAGGAGGACCTTGTCCGCCAGATGACCGAAGCCCAGCAGGAAGCGCAGAAGGCGTTCGGCAACGGCGGCGTTTATCTGGAGAAGTTTCTGACGAACATGAAGCACGTTGAAATTCAAGTACTTGCTGATAAACACGGCAATGTCGTTCATCTGGGCGAACGGGACTGCTCGGTTCAGCGCCGCAGACAGAAGCTGGTCGAAGAAGCACCGTGCCCGATACTAAGTCCGGAGACGCGCCAGGCGATGGGCGAAGCTGCCGTTCGCGCAGCTCAAGCTGTTCACTATTCGGGAGCAGGCACACTCGAGTTTCTGCTCGGACCTGACGGGAATTTCTATTTCATGGAGATGAACACACGCATCCAGGTGGAGCACCCGGTTACGGAGATGGTCACAGGCATCGATATCGTGAAGGAGATGATCTCGGTAGCCGAAGGCAATCCGCTCAGCTTCTCCCAGTCCGATGTCACGATTAATGGCTGGTCGATCGAATGCCGGATTAACGCGGAAGACCCGAACAAGAATTTTATGCCTTCGCCAGGACAAATCCAGTTCTATTTGCCTCCGGGAGGACTCGGCGTGCGGGTCGACAGCTCCGCTTATCCGGGATACACGATTTCGCCGCATTACGATTCGATGATCGCCAAGCTGATCGTCTGGGGCGCAACCCGTGAGGATGCGATTGCCCGCATGAAACGAGCCTTGGCGGAGTTTGCGATTGAGGGCATTCATACGACCATTCCTTTCCATCAACGTCTGCTGGAGCATCCGGTATTCGTTCGAGGTGATTTCGACATTAAATTTCTTGAAGAACATAATGTTTTTGAAGGTTTGTCATAAATCGCCCGCAATGGTATAGTTATAAGTACTAAGGCGGACAAATCCCCCGCCGATCGGACGGATGAGTAGACTTGAAGGAGGGACCTACCGATGAACAACATTGCTCCCGATTATGTAAGAACCGAGATGGGGAACATTCAGATCGCGCCGGAGGTCATCGAAGTGATTGCCGGGCTTGCTGCGATTGAGGTCGACGGCGTCAAAGGAATGAGCGGCGGCTTTGCCAGCGGCGTTGCTGAATTGCTCGGGAGGAAAAATTTGTCCAAGGGCGTGAAGGTCGAGGTCGGCCAGCGTGAAGCTGCTGTCGACGTATCGATTGTCATTGAGTACGGGTCGCGAATCCCAGAAGTAGCTGCAGCCATTCAATCGAATGTCAAGAATGCGATTGAGTCGATGACAGGTCTTCTCGTTATTGAGGTGAATGTACATATCCACGACGTTCACTTCAAGGGTATGGAGAAGCCTGAGGAAGAAGAGCTCGCGGTAATCGCCAGGGTGAAGTAATACATCCGCATACGCCTCGGAACCCCCTGTGAACCGGCAGGGGGTTCGGTCGTATGAAATGGAGAGGGGACTATTCATCAAGATGATTCAGGTTGCTGATAAAGTGCTATTGTTTTTTTATACGATCGCCATACTGATTCTGACGACCTTCGGCATCGCAGTCGCTGCGGGTGCAGTCGACCTTCGGGTAATCGACCCGGAGAGTGCAACGGTTGCCGCATATATCATCGGTGCTTTCCTCCTGCTCGCCAGCCTTCGGCTGCTGTACCTCGCACTGAAGAGAAGCAAAGGCGGAGCTCCGTCGATCGATCAGCGCAACGAATATGGAGACATTCGGATTTCAATTGAAACTGTAGAAAATTTGGCGTTGAAGGCAGCTTCGCGTATCCGCGGCATCCGTGATTTGCGTTCGCGTGTTCGGGTGACCGACGCAGGGCTGGAAATTTCCATTCGGTCCGTTGTCGACGGTGAAACCTCGATTCCTGCGTTGACCGAAGAGGTCCAGTCGTCTGTCAAGCAGCTGGTAGAAGAAATTACGGGCATACCAGTCGCGTTCGTATCCGTCTATGTCGCCAACATCTCCCATACGTCCACGTTTAAGAGCCGCGTAGAATAGAGGTGAACGGCGCGATGCTAAAGGAAATATGGGAAAAGCATAAGGGAGCTGTCAGCCTGACTGCGGCCGGCTTTTTCTTCGGAATCGTCTATTTGATTTGGGGCTTTTGGGATATGCTTGTTTTTGCATTTATGATGCTGGTTGGCTTTTACTTCGGCAGGAAGCTGGATCGTGGAGAGCCGCTTGTCGACATGAGCCTGTGGTCCAGATGGTTTTCGGACAGATGGTTTCGATGAATCCCAGCTACTGGGATTTTTTTGTTTGGCTTTCGGCTATAATGTTCATATACTAATAGAGATGCTGGCAGGAGGAATTTAGACCCTCATGAAACGTAGACAGGGACGGGAATTAGCGGTTCAAAGCTTATACCATATCGAAATGAACGAGGTTAAGCCGGATGAGGCGGTTGACGTTGCATTGGAGGAGGCGTTGACGGGCGACGTGGAGGAAGACGGAGCGGCTGGAGCTGTTGACGTCGAAACTGCTCGCTTTGTGCGCGACATGGTTGGAGGTGCCAACGACAAGCGCATCGTGCTCGACGAGCTTCTCGCCGAGTTTCTGAAGGGCTGGAAGATGGACAGGCTCTCACGCGTCGATCGGCAGATTTTGCGGCTTGCAGCCTATGAGATGTTGTACCGGAACGACGTGCCGCCGAAGGTTGTCATTAATGAGGCCATTGAGCTGGCCAAGCATTTCGGCACGGAGGAATCGGGGAAATTCGTGAACGGCGTGCTGGGTCAAATGATTAAGCAATTGGACGAGCTGCGCGAGAAAGCCGGCGTGTAGTTCACCTATACATACAGGGAGGGTTCCGTTGATGTCTGCACAAATCATGGATGGCAAAAAAATTTCGGAGCAAATCAAGGAGCAGGTAGCCGCTGAAGCCGCTGCTTTGACCGCTCAGGGGGTTCAGCCCGGACTGGCGGTAGTCATCGTTGGGGAAGATCCTGCTTCCCAGGTATATGTGCGCAACAAGTCCAGAACCTGCGAGAAGCTGGGCATGTATTCGGAGGTTCACCGTCTTCCCGGCGATACGCCCGAGGAGGAGCTGCTGAAGCTGGTTCAGAAGCTGAACGAGGATAGCCGGATTCACGGTATTCTCGTTCAGCAGCCGCTTCCGAAGCATATCGACCAGACGCGGGTTGACCATGCCATCTTGCCGGAGAAGGACGTCGATGCGTTCCATCCGGTCAACGTCGGCAATCTGGCGAGCGGCCATGACGGCTTCCTGCCTTGCACGCCCGCGGGGGTCATCGAGCTGCTGAAGCGGTCGGGCCTTGATATCGCCGGCAAACATGCCGTTGTCGTCGGTCGCAGCAATATTGTCGGCAAGCCGATGGCGCTGCTGCTGCTGCGCGAGCATGCTACCGTGACCATCTGCCATTCGCGTACGCCGGATATCGCATCGATTACGCGCCAGGCGGATATCGTCGTGGCGGCGGTAGGCAAGGCGAATATGATCGGCAAGGAGCATCTGAAGCCCGGCGCGATTGTCATCGATGTCGGCATCAACCGGATGCCGGACGGCTCGCTGGCGGGCGACGTCGCGTTCGAAAGCGCATCGGAGGTGGCCGGAGCGATAACACCGGTTCCCGGCGGCGTTGGTCCGATGACGATTGCCATGCTGATGTACAACACGATGACGTCGGCCCGCCGTGCTGCGGCGGCATTGGTACGGTAGGCATGCGCGCTTCGCAGGAGCGCATTCTGACGGTTCAGGAGCTGAATCGCTATATTAAGCTGAAGCTCGAAGCGGAACCTGTACTTCAGGATGTATGGGTGCGCGGAGAAATATCCAATTTTACCAGCCATTCGAGCGGACATTTATATTTTACGTTGAAGGACGAAGGCGGCCGGATCAAAAGCGTCATGTTCGCCAGGCAGCGGGAGAAGCTGCCGTTCCTGCCGAAGGAAGGCATGAAGGTGCTTGCACGCGGCTCGATTTCCGTCTTCGAGCGGGATGGTCAATATCAGCTGTACGTGCAAGCAATGCAGCCTGACGGGCTCGGCAGTCTCTATCTCGCGTTCGAGCAGCTCAAGCAGAAGCTTGAGCAGGAAGGGCTGTTCCGCCAGGAACGGAAACGTCCGCTGCCCGCTTTCCCGCGAACGGTAGGCGTCATAACATCGCCGACCGGCGCAGCCGTACGCGATATCATCACAACGCTGCAAAGGCGGTACCCGATGGTGTCGATCCTGCTGTTCCCCGTATTGGTTCAAGGGACACAGGCACCGGCTTCCATCGTTAAGGCCATTGAAGCGATGAATCGCCATGGCGAAGCGGATGTGTTGATTGTCGGTCGCGGAGGCGGTTCGCTGGAGGAGCTGTGGGCTTTTAATGAAGAAGCGGTAGCGCGGGCGATTGCAGCTTCGCGAATTCCGATTATTTCGGCAGTCGGTCACGAAACCGATGTCACAATCGCCGATTTTGTCGCGGACTTGCGGGCGGCTACACCAACCGCGGCTTCGGAGCTGGCCGTCCCGAATCAGCTGGAGCTGCGCGCCCGTGTGGCGTCTGCCTCCCAGCGGCTTGCGCAAGGGCTGCTCGGACAGCTTCAGCGCAAGCGCGACCGGCTGCGCCGCTCCGCGCAGCATCCGGCCTTGCGCGAGCCGCGTCGATTGCTGCTGCAGCCCGCGCAGCGTCTGGACCGCGCAGCCGAGCAGCTCGGCTTCCGCATGGAATCGCTGCTGCGGCGTGCGAACGATCGCTGGATGCGGACGGGCAAGCGGCTCGAAGCCGCCAATCCGGCCCATCGGATGCTTGGCGCACGGCTGCGGCTCGATAACGCAAATACGTCGCTGCTGCGGGCGGTTCGTCAGCAGGTAAAGGACAAGCGCAGCCGATTCGGCTTTCTCGTTCGTCAGCTGGATGCGCTGAGTCCGCTGAAGGTGATGGATCGCGGCTACAGCCTCGTCTACGACGAGCGCGGCCAAAAGCTGATCAAGTCGGTAGAGGACGCTCAGCTTGGTGATATCGTCAATATTCGGCTGGCTGACGGCCGGCTGAATTGCCACGTGTGGGCGATAGAGGGGGAGGAAGAACGATGACGGCAATGAATCCGGATACGGAGCATAAGGAAGATACGGAATCCTTCGAGCAGGCGCTTCAGAAGCTGGAGACGATCGTAGAGCAGCTCGAGCGCGGGGATGTGCCGCTGGAGCAGGCTATCGATCTGTTCCAGGAAGGTATGCGGCTTTCCAGGCTTTGCAACCGTAAGCTCGAGCATGTAGAGCGCAAGATTGATATGCTCGCGGAGGGCGCCGGCGGCTTTGAGAAAAAGCCGTTCGCGGCGGAGGAGAAAGGTGAATAGGATCATGATGCAGAGTCTTCCCGAATCCCAGCTGAACGAATACATGTCGGTTTGGCAGGCGCACTTGGAGAAACTCCTTGCTTCGCCGCTGCCTGAAAGCTGGGCGATGCCCGCAGCGCTAAGGGAGTCGATGATTTATTCGTTGACCGCCGGTGGCAAGAGGCTGCGTCCGATTCTTGCGATCGCGGCTGCGGAGGCGGCGGGCGGAGATCCGGACAGCGCAGTTCCGGCGGCGCTTGCCGTCGAGATGATCCATACGTATTCGCTGATACATGACGATCTGCCGGCAATGGATGACGACGATCTGCGTAGAGGCAAGCCGACCAATCATAAAGTATTCGGGGAAGCGATGGCGATTCTGGCTGGAGACGGCCTGCTGACGCATGCTTTTCATGTGCTCGCGTCATCCTATACCCATATCCCGCAGCAGGCACTTGCCATGGTCGAGGAGCTGGCGCGGTATGCAGGCGCCTCCGGCATGGTAGGCGGACAAGCGGCCGATATTATCGCCGAGCAAGGCGAAACGACGCTGGACGAGCTTGAGTATATTCATATGCACAAAACAAGCGATCTCATCGTATGCTCGCTTCGGCTCGGTGCGAGATCGGCCGGCGCGACAGAGGAGCAGCTTCAGGCGCTTACCCGATTCGGCGCCAACCTGGGGCTCGCCTTCCAGATCCAGGACGACGTGCTGGACCTGATCGGGGATGAGAAGAAGCTCGGAAAGCCGATTCGCAGTGATGTCAAGCAAGAGAAGGTTACGTATCCCTATCTGTTAGGGATCGATGCATGCCGGACCCGAATTGCTTCGCTTACGGCTGAAGCACAAGCGGCTTTGCATAGCGGCGCCTTGCCGAAACCCGGTCGACTTCTTCAGCTCGCCGAGTATTTGATGAGCCGGGACCGTTAGGGTGCGTTCTCCACTTTCACAGTTTGCGCAAGCTGTGATATAATCGAACGTAACGTTAGGCGTTAAGAGTGGTGCAGTATTCTAGTCAGTCTACCATTTTGAGGGCGGGCCTAAAAATTCGCCAAAGGGCACATCGATGAAGTTCCTGGTGTTGGCTTTCGACGCCCAGTCGGGGGTTGATGCTGGGAGTTAAGGTTGCAGGGCGATCCACAATGGCATGTGGGCGTTGACCCTGCTTCCGCGGAGGCCCAAGTTCGTGGCACTGCAAGCAGCGTTATGACAAGCTGCCCGGCGGCGTTACGGCTTGGGGTATGAACCTGCAATTTGCGAGTGCCTCATTGACCTCCGTTCCTGTTCGTTGAGGGAACGCGTCAATCGTGGAACTTGTGTGCAGCGTAGCCTGCCTTGAGCGAGCCAGAGGGGATTGCAGAACGTTGGGGGCGGTGCTCTAGGCCAAGAGAGCCGCCTTCGCAAGGTGCATGAAATCTGTCTTGCAAAAGAGGCTAAAAAATGGTGAAGGACTGTAAGAGGAAAACTCCTAGACTGTTCCGGCCTGGAGACTTGTTGAGGATTATAGTGTGGACTAAGTGGTAATCTAGTCTAACGACCGGCGACGGCGTTAAGGCGGGCATAAAGGGAAACCGCCTCTTCGGCGACGAGGGGGAGACCGTCTGGGAAAACCTACTGGACCTAAGCCACAGCGTTTACTCAAGAAGTCACCACTCCATTTTATTCTGACGATAGGGAGCACGAATGAAATATTCCTTACGACACTCCATCAGATGGAGTATTTTTATATTCTTTTTAACTTTTATACTTGCTGCCATTTTTTCGGTCGTTTCGACCTCCGTATTGGCTGGGGCGGCCTGGGCGACGGGAGTGTTCGTCGTCTTCTGTATCGTGCTGTTCGGTATCTTTTTCGATATGATCGGTCTTGCGTCCGCCGCTGCTCATGAGAAGCCATTCCATGCAATGGCATCGGAGAGAGTGGCTGGCTCTCGGCATGCGATTTTTATCGTGCGCAACGCTGATCGCTTCTCCAACTTCTGCAACGACGTCATTGGCGATATATGCGGAATTGTGAGCGGAACGGCCGGAGCGCTCGTTGCCCTTAAGCTGATCGGCGGAACGGAAGGCGTCGCCGCAGCAGTTGTCGGCGTAATCGTCGCCGCACTCATCTCGGCCATCACAGTCGGGGGCAAAGCGCTGGGCAAATCGTTCGCGATTCATAATGCGACGTCGATTGTGCTCTGGATCGGGAAGCTGTTTCACCTGCTGGAGCATCGATTTGGTCTGCGATTCCTGCAGCCCAGGAGAAAGAAAACGGCCAACAACGGAGGAAAGCGGGGAAACAAGCGTGCTGCTCGAACAAATTCGGGAACCTAAAGATATGAAACACCTCTCCATTCAGGAGCTGGAACAGCTGGCTCAAGAAATACGGGATTTTCTCATTACCCAGCTGTCGGTAACAGGTGGACATCTGGCGCCGAACCTTGGCGTCGTGGAGCTGACGATTGTTCTGCATTATTTGCTGGACAGCCCGCGGGACAAAATTATTTATGACGTCGGCCATCAATCGTATGTGCACAAAATTTTGACTGGGCGTAAGGATTTGTTTCATACGCTCCGCCAGTACAAGGGATTGTGCGGCTTCGTCAAACGCGCCGAAAGCGAGCACGACGTATGGGAAGCGGGGCACAGCTCCACTTCGCTGTCCGCGGCGATGGGCATGGCGATTGCGCGCGATTTGAAGGGCGAAACAAATAAGATCGTTGCGATGATCGGCGACGGCGCGATGACAGGCGGAATGGCGCTGGAGGCGCTTAACCACATCGGCCATGAGAAGAAAAATATGATCGTTGTCCTGAACGACAATGAGATGTCAATCGCTCCTAATGTCGGCGCACTGCATAATTACTTGTCCAAAATTCGCTCCGATCGTACATATTTAAAAGCGAAGGAAGAGGCGCAGCATCTGCTGAAAAAAATTCCGGCGATTGGCGGGACACTGGCGAAGACGGCGGAAAGGCTGAAGGACAGCTTGAAATATCTTGTCGTCAGCGGTGTGCTGTTCGAGGAGCTCGGTTATACATACCTCGGTCCTGTAGACGGTCATAACATTCCGCTGCTGCTGGAGACGTTCAGGCAGGCGGAGAAGGTACAAGGACCTGTGCTTGTGCATGTTGTGACGGTCAAGGGCAAGGGCTACGCGCCTGCAGAAGCCGACTCGCATACGTGGCACGGCCTTGGCGCTTACAAGATCGAATCGGGTCAAGTGCTGAAGCCGGTCGGACCGCCTATGTATACGGAGGTGTTCGGCAACACCCTGATTGAGCTGGCGGAACGCGACAGCCGGGTTGTAGCCGTCACACCGGCGATGCCCGGCGGTTCAGGGCTCGTGAAGTTCTCCAAGCGCTTCCCGGATCGTATGTATGATGTCGGCATCGCGGAACAGCATGCGGGCACGTTATGTGCTGCGCTTGCCATGGAAGGCATGAAGCCTGTCTTTGCGGTGTATTCGACGTTCCTGCAGCGCGCCTACGATCAGGTGGTGCACGATATATGCCGACATAACGCCAACGTCATGTTTGCGATTGACCGTGCGGGATTTGTCGGTCCGGACGGCGAAACGCATCAAGGCGTGTATGACATCGCCTATTTGCGGCATATTCCGAATATGGTGATCATGATGCCGAAGGACGAGAACGAGCTGCGGCATATGATGCTTACCGCTCTTGAATACGATCAAGGCCCGATTGCATACCGCTATCCAAGAGTGAGCGGCCTTGGCGTCGAGCTCACGCCGTTGGACGAGCTCACGCCTATTCCGATCGGATCCTGGGAGGTGCTTCGCGAAGGGGAGGGACCGGTTGTTCTCGCAATCGGCCCGATGACAAGCATCGCGCTTGATGCAGCTGACCTGCTGGCGAAGGAAGGCACTCGGCTGAAGGTCGTTAACGCCAGGTTTATTAAGCCGCTTGACCGCGCAATGCTGCTTGCGATCGCCAAGGAAGGGCGCGAGGTCATTGTGCTGGAGGAAGGCTGCATCGCGGGCGGACTCGGCAGCGCCATTATGGAGTTTTATGCGCTGGAGCATATTGTAGGCGTTAGCGTGAGGCTGCTTGGCGTACCGGATTATTTCGTCGAGCACGGCAACATCAAGGAGCAGCGCCAGGAGGTCGGATTAACGGCGGAACGGCTCGCCGCGGAAGTGATGAACGGCAAGCTGCGAATTAAGCAAAGGGCGTAGGGATATGGCAGGAGACAAGGAACGGCTTGACGTATTGCTGGTGGAACGCGGGCATTACGACAGCCGGGAAAAGGCGAAAGCCGCCATTATGGCTGGCATTGTGCTCGTCGATGAAGAGAGAGCAGAGAAGGCGGGAACGAAAATCCCCCGCACCGCCACGATCAAGGTGAAGGGTGAGCTGCATCCTTATGTCAGCCGCGGCGGGCTGAAGCTGGAGAAGGCGTTGCGCGAATTCGGCATCGATCTGTCGGGCGAGGTGATGCTCGATATCGGAGCGTCGACCGGCGGCTTCACCGACTGTGCGCTGCAGAACGGCGCGGCTTTCGTATACGCAATCGATGTCGGCTACAATCAGCTCGATTGGTCGCTGCGCAATCATCCATCCGTCCACGTGATGGAACGTACTAATTTTCGATACATGGAGCCGCAGCAGCTTCCGGGTCCGAAGCCGACCTTCGCGACCATAGACGTATCCTTTATATCGCTGCGCATTATTTTGCCGGCGCTATTACGGGTATTCGGGGATACGACCGCCCGAACCGTCGCTTTGATCAAGCCGCAGTTTGAGGCGGGGCGGGAAGCCGTAGGCAAGTCCGGCGTCGTTCGCGATCCGGCGGTACACCGCGAGGTGCTGGAGAAGGTGCTGGCTGAAGCGGAGCGGCTAGGCTTTCAGCTGCACAATCTGACCTATTCGCCCATCAAGGGCGGAGAGGGCAATATTGAATTTCTGGCCTATTGGCATTCCGGCGCAGGTGCGGATGCATCGGCCGCCGCAGTGCCGAGCCGCCTCATTGATGAGGTGCTGCGTCAAGCTGCATCCGCATTCGAATAAAGCCTATTCGACAAACCTCTTTCCCGGAATCTTTTTTCCCAAATCAAGTGGGGAACTGGACAGGGGAAGAGGTTTTCTATGTACCAAACAGCCTAATAAAAGGAATTTTAGAGGGCGAGGACGAATTAGTGGGTACGAGGTGATCGGATTGAAGGCGTTTGAGCTGATCGTCATGCTGCTGATTGTAAGCGGTTTGCTGGTATGGGCCTATTATTCGTTTCGCAGATGGCTGTATGAAGCGCCTGAGCCCTCCATTCCAGAGGCGGAGGAAGAGATTGACGAAACCGAGGCGGTGCGGCTGCTACAGGATGCGGGTTACGAGGTCGTGAATAAAAGCATCGTTGTCCCGGTCGTCATCCGATCGGATGGGGGTGCGATGCCGCCCAGCAGACTGTTCATTGATTATATCGTGCGGAAGGACGGGCTGTACTACGTGGTGAAGACGGCTCGGATCCGCAAGCCGATGGTGATGACAAGCGCAGGCATCCGTGAGCGCCTCCTGCCTTATGCATTTGTCTATGAGGAGGCGGAAGGCGTGATTTACGTGGATCCGGAGCAAGGTACGGTCCGACTGTATCAATTTGAGCTACAGCTATAAAGGAGGGGGCGTAACGATGAAGGGTCAGCGCCATATCAAGATTAGAGAAATTGTCACGAACAACGAAATCGAGACGCAGGACGAGCTGGTGGATTCCCTGCGTGAAGCGGGCTTTCAGGTCACACAGGCAACCGTATCGCGGGATATGAAGGAGCTGCATCTCGTTAAGGTTCCCCTTAACGATGGCAGATACAAGTACTCTCTGCCTGCCGACCCGCGCTACAATCCGCAGCAGAAGCTGAAGCGGGCGCTGCTGGATTACTTTGTACAAATCGACTATTCGGAAAATCTGGTTGTAATGAAGTGTTTGCCCGGGACGGCCAACACGATCAGTGAGCTGATCGACAATCTGGATTGGCCGGAGGTTATGGGTACCATTGCCGGCGACAACACCATTCTGATTATTTGTCGTTCCAAGGATTTGAGCGAAGTGGTAGCCAGGCAAATTTTGTCCATGGTGTCGTAAGAGTGTAAAGACGGATGGGGGATGGGGAGCTACCTATGCTAACAGAATTGTCGATTCGAAATCTGGCTGTCATTGAATCGGTTCAAGTCACATTTGGCCGCGGCTTTCATGTGCTGACAGGCGAAACCGGGGCCGGCAAATCGATCGTAATCGATGCGCTGTCTCTGCTTGCGGGGGGGCGCAGCTCTGCCGACCTGGTCCGTCACGGCTGCGACAAGGCCGAGATGGAGGCGATGTTCGAGCTGCCCGCCGGCCATCCTGTATGGCTGGTGCTTGAGCGTCTCGGCATCGAGGCTTCGCAGGACGAGCCGCTTCTGATTCGGCGCGACATAACCGCGCAAGGCAAAAGCACAAGCCGAGTGAACGGTCAGCTTGTCAATCTGACGATGCTGCGGGAAATCGGGGATTTGCTCGTCAATATCCATGGGCAGCATGAGCATCAGTCGCTTCTCCGTTCGGAGCAGCACCTAGAATGGCTCGATGCGTTCGGGGGCGATAAAATCAACCAGGCAAAAAGCCGATATGACGAGCATTATTCGCGTTACAGCTCTTTGCGCAAGCAATATGCGGAGCTGGAGGCAGCCGCCAAGGACGGGCTGCGGCTATCGGATCTGTACCGGTTTCAGCTGCAGGAGATCGATGCCGCCGCTGTCAAGACGGGCGAGGATGAATCGCTCTCGGAAGAGAAGCGGAAGCTGGCGAATGCCGAGAAGCTGTACGCGGGCGTGTCCGACGCCTATGAAGCGATGTTCGGCGGAAGGCAAGGACTTGAGACGATAACGAAGGCGCTGGGCAGGCTCGAATCCGCGCTTTCCTATGACCAGCCTTCGCTCAAGCCGCTGTATGATCAAATGCAGAACGCGTATTATCAGCTGGAGGATGCCGTGCATGAGCTGCGGCGGTATCGCGACGGCATCGAATTCAACCCGTCGAGACTGGATGACATCGAGGACCGGCTCGCTGTATTGGCAGGGCTTCGGCGCAAATACGGCGCTACTGCGGAGGACATCCTGCAATACGCGGAGCGGATTCGAACGGAGCTTGATCATATTGATCGGAAAGACGAGAAGCTCGCGGAGCTGCAAACCGCCATCAATCGGGAGAAGGAGAAGCTTCTGCAAGCCGGGGCGAGCTTGTCCGAGGCGCGAAAGGCGGCTGCCGAGCGGCTATCCGCCAGCATTGAGAAGCATCTTGCCGACCTGCATATGGAGCGAACCCGTTTCCAGGCGAGGCTGGAGCCGGTCCGCGACCAGCAGTTCAGCAGGCACGGGCTGGAGAGCGCCGAATTTCTGATCGCGCCCAATCCGGGCGAACCGATGAAGCCCCTGCACAAAATTGCGTCAGGCGGCGAGCTGTCGCGTGTCATGCTGGCGATGAAATCGATCTTCGCCGCTGTCGATCAAATTCCGGTGCTGGTGTTCGACGAGGTGGATACGGGCGTCAGCGGGAGAGCCGCGCAGGCGATTGCCATGAAGCTTTCGCAATTGGCAGGGGATTCGCAGGTGTTCTCCATCACTCACCTGCCCCAGGTGGCCTGTATGGCCGATCAGCATTATGTCATTAGAAAGCAGCTGGACCATGGACGCACCTATACAACTGTCGACATGCTTGGCGACCTGCAGCGGGAAGAAGAGCTTGCGCGGCTGCTGGGCGGCGTTGAGATTACAGAGACGACGCTCACGCATGCCAAGGAAATGCTTCAGCTTGCAGCCGCTGCCAAAGGAAGGAATTGAACGAGCTGCATAAGGCATTCAAGGAATGATGTTTCAGTTATAAAACAAATCGGTCGGGGTAACTTAAGTGTACGCAAATGGCGATACGAAACTTCGTCAAGCGATGACAAACAGCATAGGGAGGGTGATGCAGCTTGAACCACATTCTCCGGAAGCGTCTGGCCGGACTCCTGCTTGTTTTGTGCGTATGCTTGTTGTGCACCTCGGCACCATTCCAGCAATTTGCCTCATTCCCGAGTGAGCTCAGGCTTTTTGACGGACAAACGAAACAGCTCCATCTCAGTATGCCCGTGAACGCTGTCGTCTCCGTGGATGATCCCAGCATATTAGGGGTTAACGGCAGTATTCAGCACTCTTTCCATGTTAATTTGAACGAACCGATTTCCCTTGATTCCAGACATTCGGGCCAGACCGAGATGAAGCTGAAGCTGTTCGGCAAAATTCCGCTGAAGACAGTCAAGGTCAACATTGTACCGGATTTGAAGGTGTTCCCGGGCGGACAAACGATCGGCGTCAAGCTGAAATCGGCGGGAATCCTCGTCGTCGGACATCATCTGATCCAAGCTGGCGACCGCAAGGTTTCACCAGGCGAGCTGGCCAAGCTGCAGCTTGGCGATCTGATTACCGAAATGAATGGTAAAACGATCTCCGATGTAACCAAGGTAGGTGCTCTTGTCGAAGAAGCAGGCAAAGCGAACAAGCCGATCAAGCTGAAGGTGCTTCGCAACGGTCAGCGCTTCGATACCGAGATTGTACCGGTGTATGATGAAGGGGAAAAGACGTATCGCCTCGGATTGTACATTCGTGATTCCGCCGCGGGCGTCGGGACGTTGACGTTCTACGCACCGGACCAAGGCGTATATGGAGCATTGGGACATGTGATCACGGATATGGACACACAGACACCGATCGTTGTGGGCGGTGGCGAAATCGTACCTTCCACGGTGACTTCGATCTCCAAGAGCCAGAGCGGCGAACCGGGTGAGAAGCGTGCACATCTGACACGCGAGGATCAGGTACTTGGCAATATCGAGAAAAACACCGACTTCGGCATTTTTGGCAAAATGTATCAAGCTCCTGAGCCGCATGAGGTGAAGGAAGCGCTGCCTGTCGCATTTGCAGAAGAGGTTGTCGAAGGACCGGCGCATATCTATACCGTGCTTGAAGGACAGAAGGTCGAGAAATTTACGATCGAAATCGTACATGTGGCCAAGCAGGATACCCCGGCTACCAAAGGAATGGTCATCAAAATTACCGATCCGAAGCTGCTCGAAAAAACCGGCGGTATTGTCCAGGGTATGAGCGGAAGTCCGATTATCCAGAACGGCAAAATCGTCGGAGCTGTTACGCACGTCTTTGTCAATGATCCGAGCTCCGGTTACGGATGCTTCGTGGAGTGGATGCTGCGCGATGCGGGAATTATGCTCTCATCAAGTCAGCAGCAAAATCCTAAGGCCAGCTAATGGCGCCTTAGGATTTCTTCCTTCCGGTTTTTGAAAAATAAAATTTTCGACAGAAGGAATTCGCTTCTGTTTGTCGAAAACATAGGGGAGACTGGAAAGTTTACCCTAGAGGAGGACGCTTCAATTGCAAAAGATCGAGGTTTTATTGGCAGACGACAACCGGGAATTTACAAATCTACTGTCTGAGTACATCTCCGAACAGGAAGACATGTCAGTCATCGGAGTCGCATATAACGGTGACGAGGTACTACGCCTCATGGAACAGGAACATCGGGTTCCCGACGTACTGATTCTGGATATCATCATGCCTCATCTGGATGGTCTGGGCGTTCTTGAGAAGCTGCGTGAGCTTGATTTGCAGCCTCAGCCGAAAATCATCATGCTGACCGCGTTCGGTCAGGAAAACATTACACAGAAAGCTGTACAGCTAGGAGCATCCTATTACATACTTAAGCCATTCGACATGGAAGTACTTGCCAACCGGATTCGTCAGCTCGCAGCACCTGCAGCCGCTGCATCCAGGACGACTGCGATGCCGCAGCGCCGACCGGGCGGACTATCGGCTGCTCCGAAGGGCCGCAATCTGGATGCAAACATTACAAGCATCATTCACGAAATTGGCGTACCCGCCCATATTAAGGGCTATCAATATTTGCGCGACGCCATCACGATGGTGTACAACAACATCGAGCTGCTCGGCGCGATAACGAAGTCGCTTTATCCGGCTATCGCCGAAAAATACCGCACGACGCCTTCTCGCGTCGAACGCGCTATCCGCCATGCGATTGAGGTCGCCTGGACGAGGGGGAACATTGATTCGATCTCGCACCTGTTCGGCTACACGATCAATATCTCCAAGGCGAAGCCGACAAATAGCGAGTTTATCGCGATGGTGGCGGATAAGCTGAGAATCGAGCATAAGGTGAGCTAAAGGCTGCCGTGTATACGTTTCGTGAAGAAGCCATTTCCTTCGACCGAGGGAGATGGCTTCTCCATCTGTAATGGAGGGTTAACCATGGAAAACATGCCGATTCACTCGCTGCCTCCCGTCGTATCGTCAAACGCCAGACTTCTCATCCTCGGATCGATGCCGGGTGTTCGATCACTGGAGATTGGGCAATACTATGCTCATCCCCGCAACCATTTTTGGCCGATCCTCTCCGACATTCTGAAGCTGCCGCTGTCGGCCGCCTCTTATGAAAAAAGGCTTGCAGCCGTAACGTCGCACGGAATTGCGCTGTGGGACGTGCTCGCAACGTGCTTGCGCGTCGGCAGTCTCGATACCGATATCAAGCAGGGAACACCGAACGATTTTGCCTGGCTGTTCAGCGAATACCCCTCGATCGAGGTTGTATGCTTTAATGGTCAAGCCGCAGGAAAGCTTTACAAGAAGCTGGTCGGTGTGCAGCCGGACAAGCAGTATATCGTCTTGCCGTCTTCCAGTCCCGCACATACGATTCCGTATGATGCGAAGCGGATTCGATGGTCGGTGATCGCGGAGAGTCTCTAGAAACAGCTGGCAAAAGGGAGGCCGAATGTGGGGAAACATACGGAGACGACCGGTTCTTGTGAGCTATGCGGTCGCAGCGGTGTCGTCACTACAGTACACCACTTGACGCCGAAGGAGGAGGGCGGCTCTTTCCTGCCTACCGCCAACCTGTGCATCCCGTGCCACAAGCAGCTTCACGCCACCTTCACGAATGAGCAGCTGGCGGTCTCCTTTAATACGATTTCTGCGCTTCAGGCCGACCCCGCGGTGATGAAGTTTGTGAAGTGGATTCGAAAGCAGCCCGAAAGCGCTGTCCCTCGTGTGAAGAAATCCCGCGATCGCAGGCAGCATAGCAGATAGAGGGCGCCGTTACGACAAAGGCAGCGAGATGGCGTATTCGGTGCCGGCACCCTTCGTGCTCGAAACCTCCAGTGTGCCACCCATATGCTGTACAATCAAGTTGCACACAAGCATGTCGATGCCATATCCCGACTCTTCATTGGAAAAGTAAACGGAGCCGAAGCGCTCGATTTCCTGGTTGGTAAATCCTTTGCCATCATCTTTGAACAAAATGTGTAGATGGGTGCTTGTTCGTACCGTTTGAACAAATAAATTTCCTCCATACGGCATGGATTCGAGCGAGTGGTTGATCAGATTGTGCATTAACTGCTCGACCTTCGCAGCATCGCCGGAAATAATTGAATCCTCCCGATCCAAATGGACATGCAGCTGCACGCTGTTCGAAGTCATTTTTCCCTGTTCCTTCAAGGTGACGTGCCGGATGAGACGATGAATATCGATCGGGGTAATCTGCTCGGACTGCGGCTTCGCAAAAATCAGGTAGTTGCTGATAACAGACTGCAGGTGATTCATCTCATTTAGGATGTGATCCAGGTACTCATAGCTTTGCTCCCCCGATGCTCGCTTCTTCTGCAGCAGCTGCACAAAGCCGCGTATCGTAGTAAGGGGATTGCGTATTTCGTGGGCGAACGTAGCGGTCAGGTCGGCGAGAACGCGATTATGCTTGAGCTTGGCCATCTGGATGCGCATCTCGGCTTTGGCCCGCATATCTTCGATGAAATATAGAGCAGTTACCGTTGCGAAGAAAGCGGCGGATACATAAATCAACGTATATTCATAGTCTGCCAGAAATTCACTGTTATAGCGAGTTCGAACGCTGTGATATGTCAGCTCCGCACCGATCCCGCTAAATAGCGAGCTGATGGCGCTGCCGGTCAAGATGCGTGTAATCGGCTTCATGCTTTGGAATTTTCGATAGAGAACCATGAGTACAGGAATAAGGGCGATCGAAATGAGCATCAGGATCCATACGCCGCTTCCCCCGATCAGAAGTCGATACCCGATCATCACCCCCGCCAGCAAAACCCCGGTCACATGACCGCCGTACAAATAACCGATGGTCAGCGGTACCAGGCGTAAATCTACCTGATTTCCGCCATCAAATACAGCCGGATAGGTCATACAAACGATGATTGCGAAGGAGCAGAGCAAAAACAGGGAGCGGTTCAGCTTAATTCTGGATGAGGAGGTTGCAGTTTCCTGCCAGAGGATATGATAGATGAAGGTGGACAGAAGGATCGTCAGGACGTTCAACAGCAAATTGTTCATGCTTGTGTCTCCTTCCCGGTTCCCTGTATGATGTAAGTCTACCTGATGCACTGGCGAAAGTACATGCCGTTACGCGCGTGCAAAAGCGCCGTTTGTTTACATCGGCTGCATCATTATGGTATATTACAGTTGGTTTGCTTATACAGGGCAACGCTGCTTATGTTCACACTTTTGTCACCAAACAGCCAATGTTCCGTCAACGTTCCTAGGGGACACGGGAAGCCTGTTTGTTTTATACTAATCACAATGATGATGGACTGTAGGGGGACCAATCGATGTCGAAGTGGATCATGTCGTTATTGCTGCTTGTAGGTGGAATGTATGGCCTGCTGGTGATGTTCAACCAGGTGCCGAAGGCTCCGTCCAAGGAAGAACTGGCGGCGGAAGCGAATGCCGTCCGAATTGTCGCTTCCAATTGGAAGTTCGATAAGGCGGAATATGTCGTTCCTGTCGGATCGAAGAAAGAAGTTGTACTGGTGAACCAGAGCGGCGTGCACGGCATTGAAATCAAAGGTACGGATATCGTGCTTTCCGGCAACAATTTGAAGAAGGAAGTGACCTTCGACAAGCCGGGCCGTTATGAAATCATCTGTAACATCCTGTGCGGTACCGGACACCTGGAAATGAAAGCGACGCTTGTCGTTCAGTAAGCCGTGGACGGACAACATATGAGGGGCCTGCTTTCGTCTTGGACGAAGGAGGCCCTTTTTTTGGGGATCAGGAGCGTCTTCGCTTCTTCTGGAAGCGAGGTGCAAGATAATTGCGCTTGCGGTCCCGGAAAAAAATCCAGCCGCCGATAAAGCCGACGCCGAGTCCGAACAGGATGAACCCGAACGCGAAGGACAGCCAGGGGAAAGTCGGTGGTCCGAGCGAATCAAAGATGGCGTTTTTCATTAGGAGGAAGCCGTACGCGGCGGCCAGCCCGGGGATGGCAAGCAGGATGACAGCGACAAAACGCTGGAAGGCGGCATTCATGATGGCGGTTGTCCCTTCTTGTCTTGTTTTTGGAGCTTTCGTCGAATTGCGAGAACCCACTATCATTCTACCCTGCAAACACGATAAAATAAAGGCGGAGGAGGTTGGAATTGCCAATGACTCATACCTATGATGTTGTTATTCTTGGCGGAGGAACCGGAGGGTATATCGCCGCGATCCGTTCCGCGCAATTGGGCAGGAAGGTCGCCGTTGTCGAACGAGACAAGCTTGGAGGGACGTGCCTTCACAGAGGGTGCATACCCAGTAAGGCGCTGCTGAAAAGCGCGGAGACGTTCGAAGCTGTGAGGCGTGCCGGCGAATACGGCGTGGAAACCGGCGAGGTCACGCTTCGCTTCGGGAAGGTGCAGGAGCGCAAGGCAGGCATCGTCGCTCAGTTGCATCGCGGTGTTGAATTTTTGATGAAAAAGCACAAAATAGATGTGTTCCAAGGTGTCGGCCGGATCGTCGGACCGTCGATCTTCTCGCCTAAGGCCGGGGCGGTGGCGGTGGAGCAGGAGAATGGCGATGTGGTGACTCTGATCAATTCGCAGCTTATCATCGCTACCGGCGCAAGCCCGCGCGTCGTCCCAGGCTTAACGCCGGACGGCGAATTTGTGATGACGAGCGATGAAGCGCTGGAGCTGGAGGAGCTCCCCGCTTCCATTGTTATCGTAGGCGGCGGCGTCATCGGCGTCGAGTGGGCGTCGATGCTGAGTGATTTCGGGGTACGGGTGACAATCGTCGAACCCGAGCCGCGGCTGCTTCCGAACGAGGATGAAGAGGTGTCGAGGGAGCTGCAGCGCCTGTTCAAGAAGCGCGGTGTAACGGTGCTGACCGGCATGCGCGTGCTGCCGGAATCGCTCGTCAAAGCTGAAGGCGGGATTGCCATTGAAGTGGAGAAGCAGGGTGCCGCAGGCTCGGAGGAGAAGCAGAGGCTTGAGGCCGAGAAGCTGCTCGTTTCCATCGGCCGCGTGCCTAATGTGGAGGGCTTCGGGCTGGAGAATACCGATATCAAGCTGGAACGAGGCGCAATCCGCACCAACGAGTGGGGGCAGACGGCGGAATCGCATATTTACGCGATCGGCGATTGTACCGGCAAGCTCCAGCTCGCTCATGCGGCGGCGCATATGGGAATCGTTGCAGCCGAGCATGCAGCCGGCACCGCGGAAGCATCGGCGGGCTTCGATCCGGCGGCGGTTCCCCGGTGCGTGTATACGCGGCCGGAAATCGCTTCGATCGGGCTTACCGAACGGGAGGCGGACGTCCGCGGGCATCAGGTGAAGACAGGAAAGTTTTCGTTCAAGGCGCTCGGCAAAGCTGTCATTCAAGGCGAATCGGACGGCTTTGTGAAGGTGGTGGCGGATGCGGCTACGAACGATGTGCTCGGTGTACATATCATTGGGCCGCGCGCGACCGATGTCATTAGCGAAGCGGCACTGGCGCAGCTGCTGAACGGCTCGGTATGGGAGCTCGGACAGCTTGTCCGCGCCCATCCTTCGATTTCGGAAGCGCTTGGCGAGGCAGTTCTTGCGGTTGACGGGAAATCGCTGGGGATGTAAGATGAAATTATATGCTCTAGTCTTATTACCAGGTATTAATCGTTTGGAGGAGGGAATTGCATGAGTGATGCAGCCCAGGCCGCGCGTGTCGGCCGCCATCAGCAGCTCGGGATTGATGATGAGCAGCTTCTGCAGGCGTACCGAATGATGCTGACGGCACGTAAATATGACGAACGCTGCTTTCTGCTGCAGCGCGCCGGCAAAATACCGTTCCATGTGCCGGGGATCGGCCAGGAGACGGCACAGGCCGCAGCCGCGCTCGCGCTTGACCATACAACCGATTATTTCTTCCCTTATTATCGCGACTACGCATTCGTCCTTTCCGTCGGCATGACGGTGAAGGAGCTGCTGCTTTCCGCTTTTACGAAGCCGGAGGACCCGAACAGCGGCGGCAGGCAGATGCCGGCGCATTTCTCCAGCAGGCGTTTGCGTATCGTAACGGGCTCCAGCCCGGTCACGACACAGCTGCCGCATGCGGTCGGATTTGCGCTTGCTTCCAAGATGAAGAACAAGCCGTTCGTTTCTTTTGTTACGTTCGGAGAGGGCTCCAGCAATCAAGGCGATTTTCACGAGGGCTGCAACTTTGCTGGGGTGCATAAGCTGCCGGTTATTTTCATGTGTGAGAACAATCAATATGCCATATCGGTTCCGCTGCACAAGCAGGTTTCGGGCAATGTGGTGGACCGCGCCATCGGCTACGGCTTCCCGGGCATTCGCGTGGACGGCAACGATTTCTTCGATGTGTACCGGGCCGTTAAGGAAGCGCGCGAGCGGGCAATGGCGGGCGAAGGACCGACGCTGATCGAAGCGGTCATGTACCGCATCCACCCGCATTCAACGGCAGACAACGATATGCTGTACCGGACGCAGGAGGAGGTCGAGGAGCACAAACGTCGCGACGGCCTGCTGCGGCTGAAGCGGTATTTGCTGGAGCAGGGGCTGCTGACCGAGAGCGAGGATGAAGCGATGGCCGATGCGATCGCAAAGGATCTGCAGGAGGCGACGCAATATGCGGAGCGTGCACCTCATCCCCAGCCGGAGGAAACGCTGCTTCATGTCTATGCGATCGATGAGGATGATCGCCCGAATGCGATGAATCCGAAGCCGAGCCGGAAAGGAGCGACCTCATAACATGGCCGTTATGAAGTATTTGGAGGCGATCCGTACCGCGATGAAGGAAGAGATGGAGCGGGACGAGGACGTGTTTGTGCTGGGCGAGGACGTCGGCCTCAAGGGTGGCGTAAATAATGCGACCAAAGGGCTGTACGAGCAATTCGGCGAATACCGGACGCTGGATACGCCGCTTGCCGAATCGGCGATTGCGGGCGTTGCGATCGGAGCGGCCATGTATGGCATGAAGCCGATTGCCGAGATGCAATTCGCCGATTTTATTTTTCCGGCGACCAATCAAATAGTGAGCGAGGCTGCACGGATCCGCTACCGCTCCAACAACGACTGGCATTGCCCGGTCGTTATTCGCGCTCCCTACGGCGCAACGGGCGGCGGGGCGCTGTACCATTCCCAATGTCCGGAGAGCGTGTTCTTCGGAACGCCCGGACTAAAGATTGTAGCGCCGTCTACACCCTACGATGCGAAGGGGCTGATGCTGGCGGCGATTCGCGATCCAGATCCGGTGCTGTATTTCGAGCACAAGAAATGTTATCTGATGATTTCCGGCGAGGTGCCGGAGGGCGATTATACGGTGCCGATCGGCAAAGCGGATGTCAAGCGCGAAGGCGACGATATTACGGTCATAACTTATGGAATTACGGTGCATTACGCGCTGCAGGCGGCGGAGGAGCTGGCGAAGGAAGGCATCTCGGCGCATGTGCTTGATTTGCGGACGCTGCAGCCGCTGGATAAGGATGCGATCCTTGCCGCCGCTAAGCGAACCGGCAAGGTGCTCATTGTTCACGAGGATAACAAGACGGGTGGGGTCGGCTCCGAGGTGTCCGCGATCATCGCCGAAGAACTGCTGTTTGATCTTGATGCGCCGATTGCCCGGCTTTGCGGACCGGATGTTCCAGCGGTTGCGATGAATCCGGTGATGGAGAAATTTTATCTGGTCAACACCGAAAAGTTGAAGCAGGCGATGAAAAAGCTGGCCGAGTTTTGAGATGGTCTGACCAACTGTGAAGGAGGAGATTCGATTGTCCATGGCGGTTAGCCGTTCCGGAGAAGTCGAGGTGACGATTCCCCATTTGGCGGAAACACTCGTGTCGGCGGTTGTAGGAAAATGGATCAAAGGACCCGGCGACTATGTCCGGGAGTATGAGCCAATCTGCGAGCTGATGACGGATAAGGTCAATACGGAGATGCCTTCCCCTGTGGAAGGCACAATTGTGCGTCTGCTCGTTAAGGAAGGCGAGGAAGCGCAGGTCGGTCAGGCAATCTGTGTGATCGCTCCAACCGGCAGCGCAACGGACGGGGCTGCAGCGAAGGCAAACGAGGCAGAAGAGCCGCATGCTGCAGAGTCTGCGGCAGCTGGTCGTGCGAGCGGTGAAGGGGAGATGGCGGCGCGGTATTCCCCGGCTGTGCTGACGCTTGCTCGTGAGCATGGACTGGATCTGTCCAGGCTGACCGGAAGCGGATTAGGCGGCCGAATCACCCGGAAGGATGTGCTGGCCGCAGTGGAAGCCGGCGTTCACAAGCGTATGCCGCAGGGAGTGACGCAAACAACGACGCATTCGGTCACGCAAGCTGTTTCGCAGCCTTTGGCCGAACCGTCCCCTGCAACGATTCCGGTTCGTACGACTGGTCTTCATCTTTCTGAAGAGCCGAGAATTCCGAATCTCGAGGTCGAAGGGGATCAGTTCGGGAACCGGAACGAATATTTTATCGATGTGACGCCGATTCGAAATGTAATTGCGACACGTATGCGTCAAAGCGTATCGGAGATTCCGCATGCCTGGACGATGATCGAGGTCGATGTAACGAATCTGGTCGCCCTTCGCAACAAAGTGAAGGATGAATTCAAGCGGCAGGAAGGGATCAACTTGACGTATTTGGCCTTTCTGCTGAAAGCCGTCGTAAATGCGATCAAGGACTACCCGATTATGAACTCGATCTGGGCCGTCGATAAAATTATCGTGAAACGCGATATCAATATTTCTCTGGCCGTTGGCACCGAGGATTCCGTGCTGACCCCGGTGATCAAGCGCGCCGACCAGAAAAATATCGCGGGACTCGCCCGCGAGATCGACGAGCTTGCGAGAAAGACGCGGGCGAATAAGCTGACGCCGTCGGACATGACCGGAGGAACCTTCACGGTGAACAATACCGGATCGTTCGGCTCGATCTTGTCCTATCCGATCATCAATTATCCGCAGGCGGCGATTCTTACCTTCGAATCGATTGTGAAGAAGCCGGTCGTCATCAATGATATGATTGCGGTAAGGTCCATGGCGAATCTGTGTCTGTCGCTGGACCACCGAATTTTGGATGGAGTCATTTGCGGACGTTTCCTGCAGCGGGTGAAGGAAAACCTGGAAGGCTATACGCTGGAAACCAAGCTGTACTAGAGTACCCAGTTCAAAGCAAACAAGAACGTTGAAGCGACCATCGAGATGAGCATCGTCCATACGACAAGCTTAAACCACCATTTGTTCGACATCTTCCTTGACACCTCTCTTTTTCGGGTATACTAGCTTGTATTGTAACGCATGAGCAAATTGGAGGAAAGACTTATATGGTAAATCGCGAGCGATTGCTAGCCGAGTTTTTCAGCTTGGTACGCATTGATAGTGAAACGAAATATGAGAAGGACATTTCCGCCGTCCTGAAACGGATGTTTCACGAGCACGGATTGACGGTGGTAGAAGACGATTCCGCTGAACGCACGGGCCATCAATCCGGCAATTTGATTGCGACGCTCGAAGCGACACCGGGTAACGAACACGCGAAGGTTGTTTATTTCACCGGTCATATGGATACGGTATTGCCGGGCAAAGGCATCCAGCCTCGTCTTGACGACGACGGCTATATTCGAAGCGACGGTACGACGATTCTGGGGAGTGACGATAAGGCGGGCCTGGCGGCAATGTTCGAGGCGATCCGAGTGTTGAAGGAGCAGGGAATCGCTCACGGCAAGCTGCTGTTCGTCATTACTGCGGGCGAGGAGTCGCATCTCAAGGGCTCGCGCAATATGAAGCCCGGCCTCTTCCACGCTGATTTCGGCTATGCGCTCGATTGCAACGGCAAGGTTGGCGAGATGTGTACGCAGGGCCCGTGCCAGGCTCAAATCAAGGTGAAGGTGCACGGCAAAGCCGCTCACGCCGGTGTGGCGCCGGAGCTCGGCATCTCGGCGATTCAGGTAGCCAGCCGCGCCATCTCGCGGATGCCGCTGGGACGCATCGACAGCGAGACGACAGCGAATATCGGCCGCTTCGAGGGCGGCACTGAAACGAACGTCGTGGCCGACTACGTGTACATTACGGCGGAAGCACGCAGCCTGAAGGACGAGAAGCTGGCTGAGCAGATCGAAAAGATGCGAGCTGCCTTCGTGGAGACAGCCGAAGAGCACGGCGCTCGAGCCGAGTTTGAGAGTGAAGTGATCTATCCGGCGTATTACTTTGACGAGTCCTCCGAGGTTGTGCGCGTCGCCTTCGCAGCGCTGGATCGTATCGGTCTGAAGGGCTCCACGTTCAAATCGGGCGGCGGCAGCGATGTGAACATGTTTAACGGGTTGGGGATTCCGTCTATTAACCTGTCCGTCGGATACGAGGACATCCATACGACGAAGGAGCGGATTCAAGCGGACGACATCGTCAAGCTGACGGAGTTTGTCGTATCCATCGCTCAGGTAGCTGCGGGTAAATAGCTGTAACCAAGAGTCTCTCGAGAATTTTCGGGGGCTCTTTTTTCGAATAAGGAAGGGGGTGAAAAGCGGATGGATCTGAACACGGTGATGCAGGAGCTTGAGGCGCTCGGCAAGGAACGGCTTAAGAAGTTATATATATCCAATGGAGCGCGCGAGCCGCTTTTTGGCGTGGCGACGGGGGAGATGAAGCCGATTTTCAAAAAAACGAAGCGGAATCAAGTGTTGTCGGATCAGCTCTATGCCACAGGAAATTATGATGCGATGTATTTTGCCGGAATCATAGCGGAGCCGAATGTGATGCGTGAGGCCGATTATGATCGCTGGATGGATTCCGCTTATTTTTATATGCTGTCCGATTATGTCGTTGCGGTAACTCTCGCAGAAGCGGATATCGCACAGGATGTTGCCGATCGATGGATCGCAAGCGGCGAGGATTTGAGAATGTCGGCAGGCTGGAGCTGCTATTGCTGGCTGTTAGGCAGTCGTCCGGATCGTGAATTTTCCGAGCATAAACTTGGGATGATGCTGGAGGTGGTGGAAGCAGCCATACATGACGCTCCGGAGCGTACAAAATTTTCTATGAACAATTTCATATACACAGTCGCGACCTCTTATTTGCCGCTCCACGATCGAGCTGTCGAAACGGCGAACACGATATCCCCGGTAGAAGTTAGAAGCGACAAGGGAACCGTCAAACTCTTGCATGCAGCAGAACAAATTCAAAAGACGGCAGCAAAAGGCAGACTCGGATTTAAGCGTAAGCATGTCCGGTGTTGACGAGCGGAGAACGGTGACTACGCTTTTTTCTGGTTGAGGTATGCTTGCAGCGTCGGATGCTTGAGCGCCTCCTTGCGCGACATACGTTGAAGCTTATAACGGATTTCCCATGCCTTCCCGGTCAAATACAGCTTGTCCTGCGCCTCGTACGTTTTCATTTTTTTCCATCCCTCCTGCTGGAATTTCACAAAAATTTGGTATAATACATCGTATGAACAGGAGGGACGAGGTATGACGAAAATATCGCGGGAACTGCAGCAGGCTTTCGAAGAGGTCACGATTAGCACGGAGCCTGTATTTCAAGGAAGGGTCATTTCGCTTCAGGTTGACACTGTACAGCTTCCGAACGGCGCAACGGCAACCAGAGAAATTGTGAAGCATCCGGGAGCGGTAGCGGTGATTGCGCTGCTCGAGGGGAAGCTGCTGGTGGTGGAGCAATATCGCAAAGCGCTGCAGAAGAGCCAAGTGGAAATACCGGCAGGCAAGCTGGACGGCGGCGAAGAGCCGGTAGACGCGGCAAGCCGCGAGCTGGAGGAAGAGACGGGGTACCGCCCGGCAACGCTGCAGCATGTGTGCTCGTATTACACGTCGCCCGGCTTCGCTGATGAAATCATCCATATTTATTTCACCGATCAGTTGGTTCCAGGCGATGCGAATTTGGATGAGGATGAATTTCTATCCGTTGAAGCGATCACACTGGAGCAGGCGAAATCCTATATCGAGCAGGGACGTATCTCCGATGCAAAGACGATTACGGCGATTTATGCCTGGCAGCTGTATGAGATGACCGGACGGATTACTCCTTGACGATGAACCGTTATTATGCCGATCTGCATATTCATATCGGCGGGACAGAGCAGGGAGCCGCGGTTAAGATCAGCGGCTCCCGGGAGCTGACGTTCTACCGGATCGCCCGTGAGTCGTCTGAGCGCAAGGGCATCGACATAACAGGCATCATCGATTGCCACGCACCGGTCGTTCAGGAGGAAATCGAGGGCTATATCCGCAGCGGCCAGATGATACCTCTGGACGGGGGCGGCCTCCGATTCGGGCAGACGACGATTGTGCTCGGCTGCGAAATTGAGGTGAGGGAGCCGGGGTATAAGCCGCTTCACCTGCTTGTCTATATGCCGGACCTGCTTGCTATGCGTGCTTTTACTTCGTACGTGAGACCGCATATGCGTAACGTAAACCTCAGCTCCCAGCGGCTGCATGCTTCCGCCTTCGAGCTGCAGGAGCAGGTAGCGGGATTGGGTGGATGTATCGTTCCGGCTCATATATTCACGCCCCACAAGAGCTTGTACGGCAGCGGCGCAACGTCGATGAACGAGGTGCTGGACCCGAAGCGGATCAGCGGGGTGGAGCTGGGGCTCTCCAGCAATACGGAGATGGCCGATACGATATCCGAACTATCCCCGCATACGTTCGTCACCAATTCCGATGCCCACTCCCTCGCCAAAATTGCCAGGGAGTACAACGAGTTTGAGCTGCGCGCGCCTACGTTCAGCGAGGTTCGGCTGGCGCTTGAGCGGAGGGAAGGAAGACGGGTCGCGGCCAACTACGGCTTGAGCCCGAAGCTCGGAAAATATCACGAGAGCGCGCCGGGCGCGTTCGGCGTAGCGGAGCGGATCGCTTTGCTAGCGGATCGAAGAGGTTCGAAGTCTCCGCCGTATCGACCGCCCTATTTCGAGCAGGTGCCGCTGGAGTTTATGCCTGGGCTTGGTCCGAAGCTGCTGCAGAAGCTGCTCGATCATTACGGAACGGAGATGAATGTGCTTCACCGGGTGCCTGTCCCGGATTTGGCGAAGGTTGCCGGCTCGCAGCTTGCGGAGCTGATCGGCTTATCCCGGCAAGGCGCACTCTCGTTTACGGCGGGCGGAGGCGGCAAATACGGCAAGGTGGCGGCGCTGCAGCCTTATGAAGACTCCCCTGAGTCATAATTGGACAAACCCTCTCATACATTGATTTTGTACCTGATTGATGGGAGAGGACGTGACGAAGGTATGCTCCAGCAGACGACTGGATTTCGAGTGTTTCACAAGGAGCAGCTGCCGCTGTTTTTGTTTGTGATCGTACTGTTTATGATGGGAGCTGTATTCGGCTCTCTGATGGTGAATTCGTTGTCGCTTGACCAGAAGCAGGAAGTCATGCAGATGCTGAACGGCTTCTTTCACGTATCGATGGCGGAAGGTTCTGCGCCCACCTCGGCGAACCTCGTTCATTATTTCGGCGCACATGCCAAGTGGCTGGCGCTTATTTGGCTGTTCGGCCTGTCTGTGATTGGGCTCCCGCTCGTGCTCGTGCTCGATTTTCTCAAGGGGGTGCTGATCGGCTTCTCGATCGGATTTATGACATCGGAGCTGTCCTGGAACGGGCTCTGGTTCGCACTCGCGTCTATCGCTCCGCAAAATTTGCTGCTGATCCCGGCGCTCCTTATCGCAAGCACGGCTGCCATTTCCTATTCCATTCTGGTGGTGAAGCATCGATTTATCCAGCAGAAGGGGCCGATCGCCCAGCCGATGCTGCAATACTCTTTTATCTCATTGCTGATGGTAGCGTTGTCGCTTGCAGCTGCGCTTGTACAAACCTATATTTCACCTGTGCTCATGAAGTGGACGGCGCCAATGGTTGCGGCCTGGATACAGCTTCAATAACGTTTGACTTGTCAGAACCCTCCACCTATAATGTAAGCATGCGGCAAAATCGTAATTGTACGATAACCGCGGGGGGAGTTGGTTTAGTCTTGGAAGCCAGAATTGAGAAAATCAAACAATCGCTGCAGTCCCAAGGCTATAAGCTGACCCCGCAGCGGGAAGCGACAGTCCGAGTGCTGCTGGAGCACGAAGAGGACCATCTCAGCGCCGAGGACGTGTTCATGCTCGTGAAGGACAAGGCTCCGGAGATCGGACTTGCGACCGTATATCGGACGCTGGAGCTGCTCAGCGAGCTGCATATTTTGGAGAAGATGAATTTCGGCGACGGTGTAGCCCGATATGACCTGCGGAACGACGACAATCATCACCATCATCATCATTTGATTTGTGTCCAGTGCGGCGCAGTCGACGAGATTATGGAGGATTGGCTCACTCCGCTGGAGGAACGGCTGGAGCGCGAATTTAACTTCAAGGTGCTCGACCACAGACTTGACTTTCAAGGCATCTGTCATCGATGCCGATCTCATACGGAATAATCGACGCAAGCAGCTCATCGGAGCTGGCTTGCGTTTTTTTGTCCGATTCGGGCTCGTTCGACATAAATTTCAAGGGGAAACGGTACGCTATGGAAGAGATGACAATCCAAGAGGGGAGCATGGGCTAACATGTCAATCGTGATGGAGCGGGAGCAGCGAACAGACCTCTTAAAGGTGAAGGATCGGATCGCAGTAGTGACGGGGGCGGGCTCCGGAATCGGCAGAGCGGCGGCGCTGAAGCTGGCGGAGCATGGCGCCAAGGTGTGCCTCGTCGATTTGAAGCCGGAGCGGCTTGAGCATGTCGAGCAGGAGCTGAAGCGGTTCGGTTCGCAAGCGATACCTGTAGCCGCGGACGTAGCGAATCCCGTTCACATGCAGGCGGCCATCCAAGGTGCGGTCGATCGGTGGGGCCGCATCGATATCGTCTTTGCGAACGCGGGTGTTAACGGCGTTGTCACGTCGATTGAAGCGATGGAGCCGGAAGAGTGGGATCAGACGCTGGAGACGAACCTGAAGGGCACCTTTCTGGCTGTGAAATACGCGATCCCGCATATGAAAACGAATGGGGGCAGCATCATCATCACGAGCTCAATCAACGGCAGTCGTACGTTTAAAAATATTGGCATGTCCGCCTACAGCGCTTCCAAAGCCGGACAGGTTGCATTCGGCCGTATGGCGGCGCTGGAGCTGTCGAATTACGGCATTCGTGTCAACACCATATGCCCGGGAGCGATTGAAACCAATATTGGTCAGAACACGCATAAGGAGAAAGCAGAGTTGAAGGAGGTGGAAATACCGGTGAAGTATCCGGAAGGCAACCAGCCTCTGGAGCACCGGGCCGGGCAGCCGAAGCAGGTTGCGGATCTTGTGCTGTTCCTTGCTTCGGACGATTCCAAGCATATTACGGGGACGGAAATTTATATCGACGGAGCCGAATCCTTGCTGTAAAATGGAAACGCAATGATGAATTATACGATGGTCAATTAAGGGGATGAGTCGTATGTTGATCGGGGTACCGAAAGAGATCAAAAACAACGAAAATCGGGTGGCGTTAACGCCGGCGGGTGCAGCCATGCTTATGGCTGCCGGGCATCAGGTCGTCGTCGAGCGAAACGCAGGCGCCGGGAGCGGCTTCGAGGACGCCGATTATGTGCGAGAGGGCGCTGCCGTTGCTGCCAGTGCGGCTGATGTGTGGAACGCTGCGGATATGATTATGAAGGTCAAGGAGCCGCTGCCGGAAGAATACGGCATGTTTCGCGAGGGGCAAATCTTATTTACGTATTTGCACCTTGCCGCTGCCGGAGGGTTGACCGATGCGCTGCTGGAGAAGCGTGTGACCGGCATCGCATACGAAACGATTCAGATGACGAACGGCACGCTGCCGCTTCTGACACCGATGAGCGAGGTCGCCGGCCGCATGAGCGTCCAGATCGGCGCGAGGTTTCTGGAAGCGGCATATGGCGGCCGCGGTATTTTGCTTGGCGGGGTGCCGGGTGTGCCTCCGGCTGACGTGATCGTGCTTGGCGGCGGTATCGTCGGCACGAACGCAGCGAAGATGGCGCTTGGCTTAGGCGCCAATGTCGTCATTCTGGAGCGGAGCGCCGATCGCATGCGCTACCTCGACGATGTATTTGACGGCAGGCTGCGAACGCTTATGTCGAACCCGTACAACATCGCCAGCGCCGTGCAGAAGGCGGATCTCCTGATCGGCGCAGTGCTGATACCCGGAGCACGGGCGCCGAAGCTGGTGACGGAAGAGATGGTCAAGCAAATGAAGAAGGGCTCCGTTATCGTTGATGTCGCCATTGATCAGGGCGGCTCCATCGAAACGATCGACCGGGTCACGACACATGACAATCCGACCTACGAGAAGCACGGGGTCATCCATTATGCAGTCGCCAATATGCCCGGCGCCGTTCCACGCACCTCGACGCTGGCGCTTACGAACGTCACGATTTATTATGCGCTCGAGCTGGCCGGCAAGGGCTTCACAAGAGCCATTACGGAGAATGCGGCACTTGCGCTAGGCGTTAACACACATCGCGGCTATGTGACGCATCCTGCTGTGGCGGAGGCGGTCGGCAAGCCGTACCATGCGCTCCCCAAGCTGCTTGACTAACCGGCATATTGCACTCCGTTTCGTCATATGTTAGCGATGAATGGAGGACATGCCGATGATTATTTCCGCAACAAAATGGATCGAACGGGCGAAATTTTTGCTCCTGTTTCTGTTGTTTACCTTGCTGCTGTACCATGCATTGGATGCGATCAGCGCCTGGATTGCGCCGAAATCCAAGTATAAGGAGCCGGACGGCGGGGCGGTTAAGGTGTTTCATTATGCGGAGCTGGATGCGGGGCAAAGCAGCCGAACGATGGCGGAGCGTCTCAAGCTGTTTTATTGGTATGGGGAATAGCCGGTTATAGCAGGATTTTGGGCTCGATCTGCGGAATCAATTGGAGTATGGAACGAACATACTTGGAAACCTGAGGAGCGATCGGTTTGATTTTGCACGCCCACCTTCAGCAATTTATCAACTATTTATCGGTAGAACGCGGTTTGGCGGCAAATACGCTGGAGGCCTACGAGCGTGATTTGACCGCTTTCCTGTCGTTTATGAAGGAGAAGCGGGGCCAATCGATGCCGGACGAAGTATCGAAGCTCGACGTCCTGCAATATATGCAAGGTCTGCGCAAGGCGGGGCGGGCTTCTTCTACCGTCGCGCGGCATACGGCGGCCGTACGGGCATTTTTTGGCTTTATGGTTCGGGAGCGGGTGATCGCCAAGGATCCGACGGCCGAGCTCGAATCGCCCAAGCTTCCGCGCAGGCTGCCAAAAGCGATGGAGATGGAGCAGGTGGAGCGGCTGCTGGCGGCGCCGGATGCTACCGAGCCCACCGGTCTGCGTGACAAGGCGATGCTGGAGCTGCTGTATGCGACAGGGATGCGGGTGTCCGAGCTGATCGGACTTGATACGGGCTCGGTCAACCTGACGATGGGATATGTGCGCTGTATCGGCAAAGGCTCGAAGGAGCGGATCGTGCCGCTCGGACGAATCGCAGCGGGATGTCTGGACGCTTATATGCAGCGGGCGCGCCCTTCGCTTTCCGAAGGAGCTGCCGGAATGGACAAGGCGCTGTTTCTGAACCGCAACGGAAGCAGGCTAACCCGACAAGGCTTCTGGAAAATCATCAAGCAGCATGCGAAGTCTGCAATGATTCCGCAAGACATCACGCCTCACACGCTGCGGCACTCCTTCGCCACTCACCTGCTGGAGAATGGCGCCGATTTGCGGTCGGTGCAGGAAATGCTCGGACATGCCGACATTTCGACCACCCAGATTTATACCCATGTCACCCATACCAAGATGAAAGAGATCTATGAACGCACACATCCTCGTGCTCGCATGAAACGATGAGATCTATGAACACCCATCCTCGCGCCCGCATGGATCGTTAAGGTATAATGGCGTTGGAGACATTTTGGTGATTATTGGAGGTATGGCATCCATTGAAGTTTGATCGGATTTGTACGATTGTGCTGGACAGCGTTGGGATAGGAGCGCTTCCGGATGCGCCGCAATTCGGAGATGAAGGGGCACATACGCTCGGGCATATCGCCAGTAAGGTGCAGGATTTTACGCTGCCGAATATGGAGCAGCTGGGACTTGGCTGGATCGAGGCTTCCGCCGGTTTGCGGGCGGTTCCGAACCCAAGTGGCTACTATGGCAAGATGGCCGAGGTGTCGGCGGGCAAGGACACGATGACCGGACACTTTGAGCTGATGGGCCTGAAGGTGACGATTCCGTTCAAGACGTACCCCGACGGTTTTCCGCGCAAGCTGCTCGATCAATTCGAAGCCGAGACGGGACGTTCGGTCATCGGCAACAAGCCGGCTTCCGGCACGGACATTCTGGACGAGCTCGGACCGGAGCAGATGAAAACCGGTGCATGGATCGTATATACGTCAGCCGACAGCGTATTTCAGATTGCGGCGCACGAGGAAGTCATTTCGCTGGAGGAGCTGTATGATGCGTGTCGGATCGCGCGAAGGCTGACGCTGAAGGACGAATTCGCGGTCGGCCGGGTTATCGCGCGTCCATATGTCGGTACGCCGGGAGCGTTCGTGCGCACGGCTAACCGGCATGATTACGCACTGAAGCCTCCCGCGCCAACGGTACTGAATGCGTTGAAGACGGCAGGCAAGCAGGTTGTAGCGGTAGGCAAAATCAACGACATCTTCTCGGGAGAAGGCATTACGAAGTCCTATCCGACCAAGAGCAATGCAGACGGCATTGCAAAGACGATCGAAGTGATGCAAACTCCTTTTACAGGGCTCTGCTTTACCAATCTGGTCGACTTCGATTCCCTATACGGCCATCGCCGGGATGTCGAAGGATACGCGGAGGCGCTCAGGGCGTTCGACCGCTCGTTACCCGACATCATGAACGCATTTGGACCTCGCGATTTGCTAGTCATTACAGCCGATCACGGCAACGATCCCACTCATCCGGGAACGGATCATACGCGCGAGTACGTCCCGATTCTGCTGTGGAGCCCTTCATTCCAGAGCACGGGTTCCATTGGCATACGATCAACCTTCGCCGATCTGGCGGCTACCATTGCAGACAATTTCAGCGTGGAAGGAACGGGGCACGGCATCAGCTTTTTGCAGGAGCTTACATAGAAGGAGGAGAAGAGCAATGGCATTGGAAGCAGGTCTTGAGGAACGCCGGACATCGGCTCATATTGAAGAGGCAGCGTCTTTTCTGCGCGGCAAGCTCTCGGGGATGCCAGAGCTTGCGCTCATTCTAGGCTCGGGACTCGGCATCCTTGGAGAAGAAGTGGAAGAGGCGGTATCGTTTGAATACGGGGACATTCCCCATTTTCCGGTATCGACGGTGGAAGGACATGCGGGCCGGCTTATTGCGGGAACGCTGGAAGGGAAGCAGGTGCTGGTCATGCAAGGGCGGTTTCACTTGTATGAGGGCTATGACGGCGATGCCGTAACCTTCCCTGTTCGGGTCATGCGCGCGCTCGGCGTCAAGACGCTGATTGTTACAAACGCAGCCGGCGGTGTCAATATGGATTACGATCCGGGCGATTTGATGCTGATTCAGGATCATATCAACCTGATGTTCCGCAATCCGCTGATTGGCCCGAATGACGCGCGACTCGGACCGCGGTTCCCCGACATGTCGGAAGGCTACAGCAAGCGTCTTCGCACGCTCGCTCGTGCAGTTTCCGAAGAGCTCGGCATCAAGCTGCAGGAGGGCGTCTATTGCGGTGTGCTCGGACCATCCTACGAAACACCTGCCGAAATCCGGATGATACGGATGCTCGGCGGAGACGCCGTCGGCATGTCCACCGTTCCGGAAGTGATTGCGGCACGGCACTCGGGTATGGAGGTGCTCGGTATTTCCTGTATATCCAACGCGGCGGCGGGCATTCTGGATCAGCCTCTATCGCATCAGGAGGTTATGGAAACGGCGGAGCAGGTCAAGGATACGTTCCTGAAGCTGGTGCGGGCGATTGTCGCTCGTGTGGAATAAGAGGGGGACTCGTTCATGAGCTATATCGAGCAAGTAAGAGCGGCGGCGGATTATATCCGCGGCAAGCTGAATGGCAAACTGCCTGAGCTGGGCATGATTCTGGGCTCGGGACTCGGCGAGCTTGCGAATCAGATTGAAAAACCGGTGTACATTGATTATGGTGAAATTCCCCATTTTCCGGTGTCGACGGTGGAAGGCCATGCCGGCCGCTTCGCAGTCGGTGAGCTGGAGGGCAAGACGGTTATCGCGATGCAGGGGCGCTTTCACTTCTATGAAGGATATTCGATGCGGACCGTTGTGTTGCCCGTCTATGCGATGAAGCTGCTTGGCGTGAAGGCCGTTGTTGTAACGAACGCATGCGGCGGCATGAATCGCGCATTCGAGGCAGGCGATTTGATGCTGATCCGGGATCATATTAACATGACCGGAGCCAATCCGTTGATCGGGGCGAACGAGCCGGAGCTAGGACCGCGTTTCCCCGATATGTCGCAAGCCTACGACCGGGAGCTGGGGGAGCTTGCGCTGCGGCTCGCGGAGAAGGTGGACGGTTTGCGGCTGCAGGAGGGTGTCTATTGCGGCATCAGCGGACCGGCGTATATGACGCCGTCTGAGCTGACGATGCTGGCCCGTATCGGCGGAGACGCCATCGGCATGTCCACCGTAGCCGAGACAATTGCGGCTCGACATTGCGGCTTGCGCGTGCTCGGTATTTCCTGCATCACCGATATGGCGATCGGCGAGGAGCTGGAGCCGCTTACCCATGAGCAGGTCATGGCGACCGCCGAGCGGACCAAGCCGAAGTTTATCGCGCTCGTCCGTTCGTTCGTCCGTGAGGTGCAGCTGTAAATTCGCGTTACAGGATGAGCCCCTCGATTTGATAATTGTTCATTTGGGTTTGATTCTCAATTTCGCCAGTCTCCTGTATCATAAAAGAAAATCATTCGAGATGCAGGGGGCGATAGGCGGAATGGCAACGATTCTAATTGTAGATGATGCGTCGTTCATGCGAATGACCTTGCGTTCACTGCTGGAGCATGAAGGTCACACGATCGTCGGCGAGGCGGAAAACGGTTCGGAAGCGGTCAAGCTGTATCGGCAGCTGAAGCCGGATGTCGTGACGATGGATATTGTCATGCCGGACATGGGCGGTATCGAATCCGCCAAATCGATACGCAGCTACGATCCGGATGCGAAAATTATTATTTGCAGCGCATTAGGCGAGTCTGTACATGTGAAAGAAGCGATACGTGCGGGGGCGACCGATTTTATCGTAAAGCCTGTCAGTCCGAACCGACTTTCGGAGGCGCTCGACCGGCTGACCGCCAGTTAAACGAACCAAGTCTGTTTTTGTGATGTAAGGGATTAGTTTCAAGCTCCATTGCGCACAATGAAGGTGTAGCTGCCAGTTTCGGTAGTTTCACGATTCTTGGGCATAAGGGGGCTTTTTGGCATGGCAAAAAGAAAAGTAGCGGCGATTTTGCTGGCAATGCTGGCATCGGTTGGCTCGGGCTGCGGACCGCAGCAGGAAATGGAAGCGGCGATGGCCATTGAATCGGCGATTTTAGCGGTCCAGGCTCACCCTGGAGGTGCGGTAAAAGCAGACTTGTTGAACACGGAGGGCAAAAAGCTGGGGGCTGCTCTACTGACAGAAACACCGCAAGGTGTCCTGATTCGCGTGGAAGCAACCGGCTTGCGGCCAGGGCTGCATGGTTTTCACATTCATGAGCTGGGGGCATGCACACCGCCAGATTTCAAGAGCGCGGGGGAACACTTTAATCCGACCGCGAAGCAGCACGGGTTTGACGATCCGAAGGGCTACCACGCTGGCGATTTGCCGAATCTTCGAGTCAATGCGGACGGCTCGGTCAAGGCGGAGGTGCTTGCCAAGCAGGTTACCCTGCAGAAGGGCAAGCCGAATTCCTTGCTGAAGCCGGGGGGAACCGCGTTAGTCATTCATGATATGCCGGACGACTATTACAGCGAGCCTGCCGGACGTGCAGGAGATCGGATCGCATGTGGAGTTGTGAAATAAGCGGATCATCGATGTGCGAAAAAAGTCGGACTCTTGCCGGATGCGGCGGTTCGGCTTTTTTTGTCTTTCGGTGCGGGATCGTGATACGATAAAGGCAACAATCCGTACAACAATCGAGGTGCGTGCAAGATGAGAACAGTAGATTTGATTCGCAAAAAGCGGGATGGCGGAGAGCTGAGTGCAGCTGAGATTCGTTATTTTATACAAGGTTATGTCCGGGGAGACATTCCCGATTATCAAATGGCTGCCTGGGCAATGGCGGTCTATTATCAAGGCATGAGTGCAGCGGAGACGGCCGAGCTGACGCTCGCGATGGCGGATTCAGGCGACCGTATCGATCTGAGCGGGATACTAGGCGTGAAAGTGGATAAACACAGCACCGGAGGCGTAGCAGATACGACAACGCTGGTGCTCGCTCCGCTCGTTGCCGCGGCAGGAGTCCCGGTCGCCAAGATGTCCGGACGCGGGCTTGGCCATACGGGAGGTACAATCGATAAGCTGGAGGCGATTCCGGGCTTTCGCGTGGAGTTGACCGGGGAAGAGTTTATGAACCAGGTAAATCGGATCGGTCTTGCCGTTATCGGGCAGTCCGGTAACATCACACCTGCCGACAAAAAGCTATACGCCCTGCGGGATGTAACGGCAACCGTCGATTCGATTCCGCTCATTGCCTCTTCCATTATGAGCAAAAAAATCGCTTCCGGGGCCGATGCAATCGTATTGGACGTGAAGACGGGCAATGGAGCCTTTATGAAATCGCTCGACGATTCCATCAAGCTTGCGGAAGCAATGGTGCGAATCGGGAATGATGTCGGTAGATCGACGATTGCAATTATCAGCGATATGGATCAGCCGCTTGGCTCCTCGATCGGCAATGCGCTTGAGGTGCGAGAAGCGATAGAAACCTTGAAGATTGCGCCTGTGAGATCCGGAGCAGGTACGCCACTCTTCGAGCTGTCGCTGCTGCTGGGCGCGCAGATGCTGGTCCTCGGTGGTAAAGCGGATACGGCAGAGCAAGGTGCGGAGATCCTGCGTGAGCTTGTGAGCAATGGGGCGGCACTGGAACGCTTCCGTCAATTTGCCGAGGCGCAAGGCGGAGACGGGCGTGTCGTCGACGACCCAGGCCTACTCCCGCAAGCAGGCTCCACCGTTCTTGTGGAAGCGGATCGTGACGGCTATGTCAGCCGTATGATCGCGGAGGAGCTGGGCACAGCCGCTATGCTGCTCGGGGCGGGTCGTGCGACGAAAGAATCCGTCATCGACCTGGCCGTCGGGATCCGCCTGCTGAAACGCGTAGGCGACCCGGTCCGGCAAGGTGAGCCGATCGCCGAGCTTCATACGAACATCCCGGCATCTGCCGCTGAAGCCGCGACGCGCGTTCGCAGCGCAATCCTGCTGGCAGCAGAGCCCGTTGCGCCACTGCCACTATTATATGCCATCGTAACCAAAGACGGCGTCGAGCGGTTCGCCTAAAACACAGTGTAACCAGCCCCGTTGATTGAGAGACCGCCCGTACTTACTGCGGTATCCCGAAAATTATTGGCAACGGGGCTGCCTGATGCTCATCCAGCCACACGGCAACTGAATCATTTTGCTAAGTACCATGCCATATCCTGCCCAGAACCCAAGCCCTGCCCAGAACCTAGCCACGCTATCCCTCCATATAGAACCCAACCACACTAACCGTCCATATAGTTAGAAGCCTGCTTTTAACTCAATTTATAAGCTATCCCCAAAATTCAGCTTGTTCGTATCCAATTCAATCGACCGTTGTTTTGCGTTTGCTACTTACACGTCGTGGGGGCCGGTCCGCTGTCTCTTTCCTGCCAAGTTTGGCTTATCCCATGTTAATTGCATCAAAAGACGAGATGGGAGTAACACAGCAGCTAACCTTCGCTCCTATACTAATGGGTTTTATGGAATAATAACCCAATCATAACAGCAGCATAGCCACATGTGCTTTGATTCATTTATGTGGTATCCCATTTAATCAGGTATTAATGAGCTTATGTTCGGGCGGGAAGACACGACTTTTCCCTTGTATCAAAAGTGAAATTTACAATATGTTCGCTTGTAGATAGAACAAATGTTCGATATAATTCAGGAAATGGATGATGGAGGTGGGTCGTTGTATGCATGATATCGATTCAATTGCGACGTTTGATCGATATTTTCCGGATGAGCATGCTTGTATTGAAGCACTCATGAGGTATAAGTGGCCGGAGGGCTTTCGTTGTTCTCAGTGCGGGCATACCACGGGCTACCGTCTCCGTTCGAGGAAGAAGCCTACCTTTCAGTGCGCCTCCTGTCATTATCAGGAGTCATTAATCGTGGGTACTTTGATGGAGCATAGCAGCACAAGCTTGCGAAAGTGGTTTCTCGCGCTTTTTTACGTGGGTAAGGGATGCAGCTCGAAGGTGCTGAAGGACCACCTTTCCGTTACGTACAAGACAGCCTGGACGATCGCTGCCAAAATCCGCCGCGCCATCAGCGAATCCGATGAGAAACATCCGCTTACCGGTCACGTTCTTGTGAGCGGGGCTCTCTATAATTTGCAGCTGTTCTGGATTTATGGACTACACAAGAAAGAATTGCCGGTTATTGTTGGAACCGCAGCCCCTGAACCCGGTGCTGACCCCGTCACGATCAAGGTGAAGCTAGTCGATCGCGATCTTGTTCAGGAGGGTACGTATCAATTAAGGGAAGAAGCTCTTGACGACTTTGTTGAGCAACATACAGATGAACATCATATCCAAACCAACGTCAAGCGATCGGATCGATTAGCTGCCTATGTCAGAGGATATATGGGGTTGAAGAAGCATGCGATGGATGCTCATGCTTCCATTTGCCGTATTTTTAAGGGGATTGGAAGAAAGCATCTCCAGTCTTATTTGGATGAGTTCTGCTTCCGGGAAAGCGCGGTGCGAAGCGGACTCTCGTTGTTCGAAGCTTTGATCAAGCGATGTACTTTGACGAAGGCTACCCCATACAACCAAATCACTGCGTACAGACGATTTTGGTGATATGGCAAACTCTACACCATCAATTGAAGCTGTAAATTGGGGATACAGAAGAAAATAAGTGAATCGGGTAAGCGTTATTCGGTTTTGAACGCCGGTCGTAAGCGGTTCATTCGGGATACAGTTTAAATAACGGCATAAGACACGGCATAGAACGAGGTATAGAACGAGGTATAGAACGAGGTATAGAACGAGGCATAGAACGAGCCACAGAACGAGGCATAGAATGAGGCATAGAATGAGGCATAGAACGAGGCATAGAATGAGGCATAGAATGAGGCATAGAACGAGGCATAGAACGAGGCATAGAATGAGGCATAGAACGAGGCATAGAACGAGGCATAGAACGAGGCATAGAACGAGGCATAGAACGAGGTATAGAACGAGGCATAGAACATGCATAATACACGGCATAGTACATGGTACATAGATGTGTACAGGTAAAATGGGGATACAAAGAAAATGCGTGATGCTGGACTACAGTTTATCATTCGAATATTGATAGCTGTTATAAGGGTATGGTTAGTAACCGGATAATTTGGGATATGAGATAAATGGATGTTTTGTGAGATTGCAAGTGGGATTGCAAAATGTGAGATTGTAAGTGGGATTGCAAAACTTGGAATCTGATGCAAGAGCGAATTAATTTGGATAAAGGATAAATTCATTGTTGGAATTTGAAGCAAGAGCGGATTAATGGGGATACAGGATAAATTCGTTGTTTAGGGCAGGGGTGGATAGAAACATAAGGTATGTGGATGTCCAGGAATGACAGAAAGAGGCCCGCTGGCGGGGTTACCGCTGCGGGCCTTAAAGTGTTGCTATATCAAAAAAGGGGGTCGAGATCAGTATAGGGGAGAAACATTAAGAGAAGATGAAATCAAGATTTCATTCCTGTAACAAATAATGGGGGTTTTCATGACAAACGGTTTAATTTGTGTTGATCTCGTCAACAATGGGTAAGAAGAGACAAGCAGCATTTTCCATTTGCTCAAGGAGGAACCTATACATGACAAACAGCAAGCGCTATTTGATTATGTTTCTTATGATCGCAATCGTATGCTTTGGCTTTCCGGCGGCCGCAATCGCTGTGCCGGAACAGCAAGGTAAGCAACAGCAAGTGCAGCCGACGATGCAACAGCAAGGCCAGCAACAGCAAGTGCAGCCGACGACGCAACAGCAAGGCCAGCAACAGCCAGCACAGCAACAGCCAGCACAGCAACAGCCAGCACAGCAACAGCCAGCACAGCCGCAGCAGCCGGCAGCCGCGGTTGATCTTGCGCCGGGCGCGCGATCTGCAATTTTGATCGATGCGGATACCGGAACGATCATGTTTGACAAAAATTCGAATGATCGGCTTGCGCCTGCGAGTATCACCAAGGTCATGACGATGCTGCTCATCATGGAAGCGATCGATCAAGGGAAGATCAAAATGTCGGACAAGGTGCGAACCAGTGAATATGCAGCTTCCATGGGAGGCTCGCAAATTTTTCTGGAGCCGGGCGAAGAAATGACCGTCGAGGAGATGCTTAAAGGGATTGCGATGGCATCGGGCAACGACGCTTCCGTGGCGATGGCGGAGAAGATTGCCGGCTCGGAGGAGGCGTTCGTTCAAATGATGAACGATCGTGCCAAAGCGCTGGGCCTGACAGACACCCAGTTTAAGAATACGAATGGCTTGCCGGTCGAGGGACATTATTCGTCCGCACGCGATATTGCGACGATGTCCCGCGAGCTGCTGAAGCATTCGGAAATTACGAAGTTTACTGGGCAATACCAGGATTATTTGAGACAAAACTCGGATAAGCCATTCTGGCTCGTAAATACAAACAAGCTGGTGCGTTTCTATTCTGGAGCGGACGGTCTGAAAACAGGCTACACCAGCGAAGCAAAATATTGTCTCACGGCTACAGCGAAACGCGACGGCTTCCGGATTATCGCCGTTGTGATGGGGGAACCCGATGTAAAGACGCGAAATGCAGAGGTTACCCGTCTGTTCGATTACGCGTTCTCACAATACGCTAACCTGCCGATTCTCAAGGAAGGCGACCCGATTGGAACGGTTTCCATTGAGAAGGGGCAGCTTGCCAAATTGGAGCTGAAGGCGAAGCATCCCTACAGTATTCTGATCAAAAAAGGCGACGGAGTGAAGGATGTCCGCCATGAGCTGCAAATCGAGCCAACCCTCAAGGCACCGATTCAATATGGACAGCCGATCGGTAAGCTTGTCGTTTACAAGGGTGATCAGGTGATCAAGGAATTCCCGATTGAGTCACCGGCCAAGATTGACAAAGCGAGCTGGTGGATGCTGCTCAAGCGATCGGCAGGGAAGCTGTTCTTCGTCAACGATCAAGCGTAGCTTGCACCTCGGCGAAGCATAGCGAAAGCACTCGATGGAAGGCAGTCACAAAGCATGGAAAATGTCGCTTTCTGACTGCCTTCTTCTAGTTTTGTCGGCATGCAGGAATTGCCAAAGCGTGTAGCGAATCTCTGTCTCACACCTGAATTCAATCCCATGATTAGGAGTGAGCACGAGTGAGTCTACACATCCAAATGGAGCACCGTCGCAAAGCGCTCATCGTCCGGCTGGCCGGAGAGCTCGACCATCATACGGCGGAAACCGTCCGCACCCAAATTGACGACGCCATTCGTCGTTATGAAACCTCGCATTTGATCGTAAGTCTGAAGGAGCTTGTTTTTATGGACAGCTCCGGGCTTGGCGTCATTCTCGGTCGATACAAGGCGATTACTGCCAAGGGCGGCAAAATGGTGCTGTGCGATGTGGCGCCTTCCGTCGGTCGATTGTTCGAGATGTCGGGCTTGTACAAGATTTTGTCGGTCGAATCTAGCGAAAAGGACGCACTGTCCGGTCTGGGGGTTGCCTTATGAGCGAAACATTCCGCAATTCGATGAAGCTTCAGTTCGCCAGCCGATCCGAGAATGAGTCGTTCGCCCGCGTAACGGTTGCGGCCTTCGCTTCCCAGCTGGATCCGACGATGGAGGAGCTGACCGATATTAAGACGGTTGTCTCCGAAGCGGTCACCAATGCGATCATCCATGGCTATGAAGGACGCACAGACGGCGTCGTAACGATTGAAGCCTGTATTGAAGGGGATATGCTGTACGTCTCTGTTCAGGATGAAGGCTCCGGTATCGAGGATCTGGAGCTTGCCCGTACGCCATTGTATACGTCGAAGCCGGAGCTGGAGAGGTCTGGAATGGGCTTCACGATCATGGAGAACTTTATGGACTCCGTCGATATCGTCACAGGTCAAGGCAGCGGCACCACAGTTGCGATGGTGAAACGCATCGAATCGAAAAAAGCGATGTATAATTAGGGGTTGGCCTATGGATGTCGATTTGAAGAATGCCTCGCACACGTATTTAGACGATTCGGAAGTGAAACGGCTGATCGCACTCAGCCAATCTGGCGATACGCTCGCCCGAGATACGCTTGTGAACTGCAACATACGGCTCGTCTGGTCGGTTGTGCAGCGTTTTCTTGGCAGAGGCTACGAGCCGGAGGACTTGTTTCAGATCGGATGTATCGGGCTGCTGAAATCCGTCGATAAATTCGATCTTTCCTATGATGTGAAATTTTCGACCTATGCCGTACCGATGATTATTGGTGAAATTCAGCGCTTCCTCAGAGACGACGGGACGCTCAAGATCAGCCGCTCGCTGAAGGAGCTTGCGAACAAGGTGCGCAAGTCCAAGGATGAGCTTGCTTCCAGGCTAGGCAGGCTGCCTACCGTCAGCGAGGTAGCCGAGGAGCTCGGCATCACGCCGGAGGATGTCGTCTTTGCACAGGAAGCGAACAAGCCGCCGTCTTCCATTCATGAGACGGTGTTCGAAAACGACGGAGATCCGATTACGCTCATGGACCAAATTGCCGACGAGTCCCAGGACAAGTGGTTCGACAAGCTGGCGCTCAATGAGGCAATCGCCCTGCTGAGCGAGCGTGAGCGGCTCATCGTATACCTGCGTTATTTCCGGGACCAGACGCAATCCGAGGTGGCAAGCCGACTTGGCATCTCACAGGTGCAGGTATCCCGGCTGGAGAAAAAAATATTGCAGTCCATCAAGGATCAGATTGCCCAATAGGGCAGGCTGGTCCTTTTTTCGTGAAGAGTGTCCGAGTACAATTGCTCCGTTCTTGCCATAATAAGCACAATGAGGGAGGGTTCGTCATGGGTGCCGAATCAAACTCAACCCTGTATTTGAAGCTGCATAAACGTGCCAGTGTTCCGAAGGGCGAGCCGATCCGGCTCAGGCAAGTCGCACAGTTTATCGTCGAGCCCGAGCTGCAGCAGCAGGTAGGCGAGCTGGTCCTGTACCGCCCGGCGGAGCGTGACGGCAATGTGGTGCTGATTGATATGCTGCGGGTGGTCAGCGGCTTGCAGCGCGTCGTTCCCAATCTGAAGATCGAGCATTTCGGCGAGCCGCATGTGCTGGTAGACGTATACGCCGAACCGAAGCCGACCAGTTATACGGCGCTTGTTGTCGTATGGGTACTGCTTTTTATCGGGTCGGGGCTAGCCATTATGAATTTCCATGAAGATGTCTCGATGCCGGAGGTACATAGCCGCTTGACCGAGCTGCTTACCGGAACTTATGTGGAGCATCCGTATTGGCTGCAAATTCCGTATTCCGTCGGGATTGGTCTAGGGATGGTATTGTTTTTTAATCATATGTTCAAGAAGAAGTTTACGGAGGAGCCGACACCTCTTGAGGTAGAGCTTTTTTTGTACCAGGAAAATATTAACCAGTACGTGGTGACAGAGGAGTACCGGAGACAGAAGCAGGATGGGGCGGAGGGAGGATGAGCGTACTTCATAACGGGCTGCTGGCAGTGATCGGTGTGGCAAGCGGGCTTGCGGTCGGAAGCGGCTTTGTGGCCTTGCTCGTTGTGCTGGACGTCATTCCGAGGCTGGCTCAGCTTACGCGATCGTTCGGGCGTGCTTACTGGTTTGAAGGGGCAATCGTGAGCGGGGCGCTCTACTGGACGTGGGCGGATTTCTTTGGTTGGACGCTTGGTCTTCCCCACGTATCCGTGGTCATCGTCGGTTTGCTATCCGGTGTATTTATCGGACTCATTGCAGCGGCGCTGACCGAGGTGTTAAACGTATTCCCTATTCTTGCAAAGCGGCTGCGGCTTCAGGAGAAGCTGCTCAGCCTGCTGCTGGCGATGGTGATAGGTAAAATTGCCGGCTCGCTCTTTGACTGGTTGATCTTTCGGGATTTGCTCGATAAATAAGGAAGGATGGTTGCAAATGCGAATTGTAGGCCGTAGAGGGAGCTCGAAGCAGGAAACAGAAACGAAGGAAGCGGCGGCGGGAGAAGGGAACGGCGGCGAGGGCGGTGCCGGCAAGCCGCCGCTGCATATTGACGAGCAGCTTGTGCTGTCTCCGGAAGAGAAAAGGCTGAAGGAGACGAAGGAGGTTGCCCCTGGGCTCGCCAAAATCAAGCGGGTATTGGAAGAGAAAGCCGGACTCGGAAAATCCTTCGATGCGGTTTTTCGTGAAATGACATTGGCCGGAGTGCCGTGCGGTCTATATTATTACAATGGCTTCGTCAAGGATGACGTATTGACGATGATACTGAACCGCTTAACGCTTGTACGGCCGGATGAAGTCAAGGAGAACGGCGTTGTAGCAACGTTCTTTGAACGGCTTATTCCACATATTCAGGTGGAAAAGCTCGACCGGATGGATCAAGCCGTTGATAAAGCGCTGGCAGGCGGGAGCGTATTGTTCCTGGAAGGTGCGGACAGCTGCATCGTCATTGACGCGAAGCAAATGCCGCAGCGAACGCCGGAAGAGCCGACACTGGAGCGGGTCGTCCGAGGCTCCCGAGACGGCTTTATCGAGACGCTGATGACGAATGTCACGCTCGTTCGGCGTCGAATTCGCGATCCGCGTCTGAAGCTGGAGCTGATCAAGACGGGTGCGCGTACCCAGAACGATGTGTGTATCGGCTATATTAACGATATTGCCGATCTGAAGCTGGTGGAGGCGGTCAAGGATAAGATTAAGGCACTCGATGTCGATGGCTTTCCGATGGCCGAGAAGCAGCTGGAAGAGACGATTGTAGGAAAATCGTGGAATCCGTATCCGCTTGTACGCTACACGGAACGCCCGGACGTTGTGGCGGCGCATTTGCTCGAGGGGCATGTCGTCGTTTTTATGGATACTTCGCCTTCCGTCATGCTCTTGCCGACGACCTTTTTTCACCATATTCAGCATGCGGAGGAAAACCGTCAAACGCCGTTTATCGGTACGTATTTGCGCTGGGTGCGATACGCGGGCATTCTCGCCTCCATTTTCCTGCTGCCCATCTGGTTTCTTTATGTGTACGACCCGCTTTCCAAACCGGAATTCTTGAATGTAATCGGACCGCAGGACAACGCCCGTCTGCCGATCCTGCTCCAATTTTTCCTGGTTGAAATCGGTGTGGACCTGTTGAGGCTGGCCGCTGTCCATACGCCTTCACCGCTTACTACTGCACTCGGCTTGATCGCAGCGGTGTTAATCGGTCAGGTGGCGGTAGAAGTAGGGTTATTTATCAATGAGGTCATTATCTATATGGCGGTTGCGGCGATTGGCATGTTTGCGACCCCGAGCTACGAGCTTGGCCTGGCCAATCGCGTCGTGCGCTTGTTCCTGCTGCTGGCGGTGGCGCTGTTCAAGGTGCCGGGGCTCGTCGTGGGCTCGACGCTGATCGTGCTTATGCTCGCCACGCAGCGCTCCTACAACACGCCGTACTTGTGGCCGCTCATTCCTTTCAACGGGAAAGGATTGATCGAGGTGTTGATCCGTAAGCCGTTCTATACCCAGAAAATCAGGCCTTCCCTGACGAAACCGTATGACAAGACGAGAACCGGCGACAGCGGCTCCGGAAGCTGAGCCGGACAATACAAAAACATGGGATCTTTGTACATTGTCAATATCTGTCCAACTGTGGTACTTTAGAACATATTCGCTGATATCATGAGTTGGGAGAGAGATGCGACAATGTACTTGCATGGAACGAGTAAAATCAACGATAACGGACATCTGGAAATTGGCGGTGTCGATGCGGTAGAGCTTGCTGAACGCTTTGGCACTCCGCTCTACGTCGTGGACGAGGCGCTTGTGCGTCAGCGCTGCCGCGAATATATGGAGGCGTTCCGCGCTTCCGGCATGAAGTTTCAGGTCGCATACGCGAGCAAGGCGTTCTGCGTCATGGCGATGTGCCGAATTGCCGACGAAGAGGGACTTTCGCTGGACGTCGTATCCGACGGCGAGCTGTATACGGCGCTACAAGCCGGTTTCCCGGCAGCGCGCATTCACTTCCACGGCAACAACAAGACGCCGGAGGAAATTGAGATGGCGATTGACGCCAAGATCGGCTGCTTTGTTGTCGACAACTTTATCGAGCTGCATCTGCTGAACCAGATCGCCGCCGAGAAGGGTGAGCGCGTGAAGGTGCTGTTCCGCGTCACTCCAGGCGTAGAAGCTCATACACATGACTATATTTCGACCGGTCAGCAGGACTCGAAATTCGGCTTCGATCTTCAGAACGGCTCCGCCAAGCGGGTGCTGCAGGAAGCGAAGGAGCTTGCGAACATCGAGATTCTGGGTATCCATTCGCATATCGGCTCGCAAATTTTCGAGGTGGAAGGCTTCCGGATGGCTGCCGAGAAGGTTGCCAAGTTCGCGGTCGACATTCGCCGTGAGCTCGATCTTGTGTTTAAGGTCATCAACCTGGGCGGCGGTTTCGGCATCCGCTACGTGGAAGGCGACAAGCCGCTGCCGGTGGGCACGTATGTCAAGGCGATTACCGACGCCGTGAAGGAGCAGTTCGGCGCGGCGGATTATCCGCAGCCAGAAATTTGGGTTGAGCCGGGCCGCAGCATCATCGGCGACGCCGGCACGACGCTCTACACCGTCGGCTCCACGAAGGAAATTCCAGGCGTGCGCAAGTACGTCGCGGTAGACGGCGGCATGACGGACAACCCGCGTCCGGCGCTTTACGAATCCCGTTACGAGGCGATGCTCGTCAACCGCGCAACCGAGCCGAAGGAAGAGGTCGTTTCGATCGCCGGCAAGTGCTGCGAGAGCGGCGACATGCTGATCTGGGACCTCGAGCTGCCGAAGGTGAAGCAGGGCGACATTCTCGCCGTGTTCTGTACCGGCGCATACAACTATGCGATGGCGAGCAACTACAACCGAATTCGCCGTCCGGCCGTTGTGTTCGTATATAACGGACAAGCGGATTTGGCTGTCCAGCGCGAATCGTTCGACAACATCGTGTGCAACGACGTCATTCCAGAACGGATGCGCGCCGCTGCCGCTGCGAAGTAAGGATCTATGCACCGGGCCAGCCCTCCAATTAGGGGCTGGTTTCTTTCATTTGTTTCCATGACCAAGCTATAGTACAATACGTATCAGAATATCAAGCTGCATACAAAGAGGAGTGGATTCGATTGGCAAAGCAAGCAACAATAACGATGGAGAACGGCGCGGAGATCGTGCTGGATCTATTTGACAAGGATGCTCCGAATACGGTTGGCAACTTTGAGAAGCTGGTGAATGAGGGCTTCTACAACGGCCTCGTCTTTCATCGCGTAATTCCGGGATTCGTTGCGCAGGGCGGCTGTCCGAACGGTTCTGGAGCGGGCGGACCGGGCTACACAATCAAGTGTGAAATTAATCCGAACAAGCATGAGCGCGGTACGCTTGCGATGGCGCATGCGGGTCCGAATACAGGCGGCAGCCAGTTCTACATCTGCTATCAGCCGCAGCCTCATCTGGACGGCAAGCATACCGTATTCGGTAAGGTCGTGAAGGGTATGGAGCACGTGGATGCCTTCAAGGGACGCGAGAAAATGACGACGGTAGCTGTCAAAGAAATGTAATACATTCGATACGAAAGGCGCCTCGCAGCTCAAGCAAGGCGCCTTTCGTATGACGGCCGTTATTCCGCCGGCTCTCCTCGTGCCAGCCTGTTTCCCCGGCGTTCCTCGCGATACGCATTCGGCGTCATTCCCTTCCATTTGCGAAACACCCGGTAGAAGGTTTGGCTCGATCCGCAGCCCACTTCCACGGCAATATCGGCGACGGCCATGTCGGTCGAGGCGAGCAGACTGCAGGCATGACGCATGCGTACGTCGTGAAGAAAGTCGACGAAATGCAGCCCGAGCCGCTTTTTGAATTGGCCGCTGATATACGTCGGATTCAGATGAAATTGCTCGGCAAGCCTCCCAAGCGTCAGCTCCTCCCGGTAATGCATACGGATAAACCCGACGACATTCCAGAATGATTTCGCTGTGACTGGCGCCCCCAACATCATGGCTCCGTTCCTCCGCAGACGGTCGAACGCAGCGATCATACCGGTCAGCTTGCAGCGAATCATCGTTTGTCTCCAAGGTGAATGTCCTTCATATTCGGCAAGCAGCTCCCGGCACGTTCGCTCCATCTCGGCTCGCTGCTCCTTGTCGTCGACGACAAAATAAGGGGGAAGGTCCTCTTCGCCGCCATACAGCAGCGTCTCCAGCTCTCGGTCCGAATCGACCCCAAGCAGCACCTCCGGCAGTACATTGTATTTGTAGTAGGTCAATATTTCTCCCGGATCCGCTTCGATCGAATGGATTTGATGCGGAAGGATGAGGGAGAAGGTCCCCGGCCGCATCGGATGCGGCAAGCCGTTCACGTATTCCCGCCCATAACCTCCAATGACGAAGGTGCACTCGATAAAATCATGTCGATGCGCTTCATAGCTTTTCACCCGGTCGACTCGCATAAAGAAGGGAAACGGCGATGAGCTGTCTCGGAAGTCATGCAAATTTTTAGGGATTACGGTCATTGTCGTCACTCCCGGCTTCCAATATTGGTTGTATGTCCATTATACCTCGAACCTAAAGATTTGAGATAGGTCGGAGAAAAAATGAAGCACAGTCATATGGACGAATTCGATACAATAGAGATAGTTTTGAAGAAGGAGTCGATCGAATGCTGCGAGGGATAACGAAAGCCGGACTCGGCTTATTGAAGGACGATGAGCAATATGTTACGCTGGCTTCAGCTAACGGTTTTGACACGGTGGATCTTGATCCCGCCGCTCTCATCCAGAGCTATGGGGAGGCGGGGGCGCAGGAGCTTCTAGCGAAAAATCGCATGCGCATCGGAGCGATGGGGCTTTCAGTGAATTGGCGGGCGTCGGAAGAGGAATTCAGAGCCGGGCTGCCGAAGCTGGTCGAGAGCGCTGCGGCGGCAGCCAAGCTGAACTG
>JBEPYM010000004.1:0-80348 GCA_041641375.1 Paenibacillus sp. | reverse complement strand
CAGCTATTACGCCTTTCCATTTATCCGCGGCGATGCATACCTAATGACGTTCCAGGGTCCCATTATTCGCAAGGACTGGCTGGACGATCTCGGACTCCCGGTCCCGGAAACAATCGACGACTGGTACAAGACGCTGACTGCATTCAAGGAGAAAAAAGGCGCAACAGCCCCATTCTCCGTCGTCAGCGTGCCGCGCCCGTTCAACGAGATCAACAACGGCTGGTTTATCGGCGCCTTCGGCGTCACCCGCGACTTCTATCTGGAGAATGGTCAGGTCAAATTCGGCCCAATGGAGAAAGGCTATAAGGATTTCCTGGCAACCTTCGCCAAGTGGTATAAGGAAGGCCTGATCGACAAGAATATCGCAACCGTCGATATGAAAGCGATGGACGCCAACTTTACGAACGGTGCAACAGGCGCGACAGCCGGCAATGCGGGCGGCGGCATCGGACGCTGGCAGCCGCTGATCGAAGCGAAGGATCCGAAGGCGAAGCTGATCGGCACGCCGTATCCGGTGCTCAAGAAAGGCGATACGCCGAAATTCGGCCAGAAGGATCACCCGCTAGGCGGCGGCGGCATGGTCACCATCTCCGCCAAAACCAAGAACGTCGAGCTCGCGGCCAGAATGCTCGATTACGGCTACAGCCCGGAAGGCCATATGTTCTTCAACTTCGGAACGGAGGGCACCAGCTACAAGATGGACAACGGCTACCCTCGTTATACGGAGCTCTTGACCAAGAACCCGGATAAGCTCGCACCGGCGCAAGCGTATTCGCTCCATGTCCGTGCGAACTATAACGGACCATTCGTTCAGGATAAGCGTTATCTGGAGCAATACTTCGCCCTTCAGTCGCAGAAGGATGCGGCAGCTGCCTGGTCGAAGACGGATATCGCCAAGCACAAGCTGCCGCCGGTCACACCTACACCGGAGGAAAGCACTGAGATGTCCAAAATTATGACCGATATTAATACGCTGGTAGATGAGATGACGCTCAAGATTATCCTCGGTACCGAGTCCGTTGACAACTTCGACAAGTATGTGGAAAAAATGAAGTCCGTCAAAATCGACCGCGCCATCGAAATTCAGAAGAACGCATTGGAACGCTTTAACAAACGGTAATCGATAGACAGAATAATCGGGAGAGCCGCATCCGCCATGCACATGCGGCTCTATCCGGCATCCGATCGACAGCGATAAGGAGGGAAACCGATGGCCAAACCTGCCGCCGAACCGTCCGGAGGGACGGCGCTGCGCAATCCGAACGTGTTTCGCGCTCGGTTCCTGCGCGACTTTGCCTTAAACAAATATTTGTATCTTATGATGATCCCCGTTCTCGCCTATTACATCATTTTTCACTACGCTCCGATGTACGGCGCAATGATCGCCTTCAAGGAATACTCGCCCGCCAAGGGCGTGCTGGGAAGCGAATGGGTCGGCTGGACCCACTTCGAAGATTTCTTCGGGACGTATTACTTCTGGCGAATTCTGAGCAATACCGTCATTATCAGCGTCATCACGCTCGTATTTGAATTTCCGGCGCCGATCCTGCTGGCGCTTCTCATAAACGAGGTTCGACATCAGACCTTCAAACGCACAATCCAGACGATTACCTACATGCCTTATTTTATATCGCTTGTGGTCATTTGCGGGATGATTAAGGAATTTACGAATGCCGGGGGCGTTATTAATACGATGCTGACCTGGTTCGGCTACGACGGGAACGCCATGCTGCAGAAGCCGGAGCTGTTCCGTCCGATTTATGTCATCTCGGAAATTTGGCAGCGAATCGGCTGGGAATCGATCATCTATATTGCCGCTCTGATGAGCATCGACCAGGAGCAGTATGAGGCGGCCCGAATGGATGGTGCCAGCCGTCTGAAGCAGATTGTGCACATCACCCTGCCTGGCATCATGCCTGTCATTATCATTATGTTCATCCTGAGGATGGGCAACCTGCTGAACGTCGGGTTCGAGAAAATCATCCTGCTCTATAATCCGGCCATTTACGACACCGCCGACGTCATCTCTTCTTTCGTATACCGGAAGGGCTTGCTGGAATTCGGCTGGAGCTACAGCTCGGCAGTTGGTTTGTTCAATTCCGTGATCAACCTGTTCCTGCTCATTACCGCGAACTATATCAGCCGTCGAGTCAACGAAAACAGCTTATGGTAAAAGGAGGCGTGCGATGAAACGAGAAGCAGGCTTCTCTGATCTGGTCCTTGATGTTGTCGTCTATTCCGTATTAATTGGGCTTGCCGTCGTTACGCTGTACCCGCTCATCTATGTCGCATTCGCTTCCATTAGCGACGCCGGTCAGTTGATCGGACACAGCGGCTTCCTGTTTGCTCCGCTTGGGTTTTCACTCGAGGCCTACCAGGCGGTCGTGAACAATCCCGGCATTCTGATCGGCTATCGCAACACCATGTTTATCGTAATCGCTGGCGTGGCGATGCAGCTGTTCATGACAGCCTTGGGTGCTTACGTCCTGTCGCGCAAGAACGTCATGTGGAACAAGCTGTTCATCTTTGTCATCGTGCTGACCATGTTCTTTAACGGTGGCCTCATTCCGCTTTACCTCGTTGTGCGGGGAGTCGGACTGATCGATTCCTTATGGTCCACGATCCTGCCCTTTGCCATCACAACGTTTAATTTGATTATCATGCGCACCTCGTTCCAGTCGATCCCGGACAGCCTGGAGGAATCGGCCAAGATTGACGGAGCAAACCATTTTACCATCCTGTTCCGTATTGTGATCCCGCTCTCGATGCCGGTTATTGCTGTCATGATCCTCTATTACGCGGTGGAGAAGTGGAACGGCTGGTTCTACGCCTCCATCTTTATTAAGGATCGCGAGCTGTATCCACTGCAGCTGGTGCTTCGGGAAATTCTGATCGCCAACGATACGAACAGCATGACCACAACGGCGGATGCGGCGGATCGCCACCAGATCGGCGAGACGATCAAATACGCCACCATCATGGTCGCTACGGTGCCGATTCTGCTCGTGTACCCGTTCCTGCAGCGATATTTCGTCAAAGGAGTTATGATCGGGGCGTTGAAGGGGTAAGGTCATCCACGACATTCAAGCCGGTCAATATTGACCGGCTTTTTTTACGTCTGCACATCACATGGCAATATCCCTTTCCACCATTTTTATCCAATGGATAATTAAAAGGTAATTCGTTACCTATTCATTGTTAATATGGTATAATTGTGTCTGCCAAATTGTTTATTTACATACTAGGGGGAACGAATATGCGCTGGAGCACGAAATGGACGAGGCTTTTTTCGTCTATTCAGCGGGGGACAACATTAAAAGGAAAATTGCTGACCGGCTTTGGTGCGATCATCGTTCTTCTTGCCGCGTTAGGCCTTATTGCGATCTGGCAGCTCGTCGCAACCAGCCGAATAACTACTAACTTGACCGCTGGTGAAATCCCAAGCATCGCACTGATCGGAGAAATTTCTTCGAACGCCAGCAAGCTTGACGCAACGATTCTGTCGATGCAGCTCAGCACGGATGTCAAGGAACGGGAAAAAAAGGCTGCCGCTTATTCCGATTTAAGCGGTTTGCTGGCGAAGCAGCTTGCGGATTTTAAGGGGTTTCTGCACTCCTCGGAGGAAGAGGCAGCCTACGTCCAGCTCATGGATATGTGGAAAACGTATGCCGAGCGGCTCCAGACGATTGTCCGATTGCTGCAAGCCAACGCTTCTGCTTCGCAGGTGACGCATTTTGTCGCGAATGCACAGCAGACGCTGGATGAGTTTCAGCGCGATCTGACCGCGCTGAAGGAGCTGAATAAGCGGAGCGCCGACCAGGCTGCGGACCGGCTGAACCAATCGGTGAAGTCGTCCATTACACTGCTCCTTGTCGTTATGGCCGTATCGGCTGTCGCAGCGGTTGCGATTGCCTTCGTCATCAGCCGAAATATTTCCGCACCGCTTCGGCTGTTAAGTCAACGGTTCGAGCAAATAGCTGCAGGAGATTTACGCGGCAAGGAGCTAGATGTAGGTACTCGCAAGGATGAGATTGGCCAGCTGGCAGCCTCGTTCCAGCATATGAATGTGTCGCTGCGCAGCTTGATTGAAGGGGTCGGCGCCAGCTCGGAGCAGGTTGCCGCTGCCGGTTCCCAATTGAACCATACCTCCTCAAGTAGCAGCGCCGTCTCACGGGAAATTGCCTCTGCTATGCAGGAAATCGCCGCAGGCTCGGAGCAGCAGCGCGCAAGCGTAAGCGAAGTGTCGCGTGCGGTTGAAGAGATGGGGGACGGCATCAACTCCGTCGCGGAGAACGCATCCGAAATTGCGGAAACCGCGGATATCGCCAAGGAGCACGCTGCTCAGGGGGAGCAATCGGTCAAGGGAGTCGCCGATCAGATGAATTCCATCCACGGCTCGGTCGTGCATACGGAAGAGGTGATTCGCTCTCTGGCGAAGAAATCTCGCGAGATCGGCTCGATTGTCACCGCGATACGCGAGATCGCCAGCCAGACGAACCTGCTCTCGCTTAACGCCTCGATCGAAGCGGCTCGGGCGGGCGAACACGGGCGCGGCTTCGCTGTCGTGGCAGACGAAATTCGCAAGCTCGCCGATCAGTCGGGTACGATGTCCGATCATATCGGCAAGCTGCTGAGTGACATTACGAAGGACATCGGCTCTACAGATCAATCGATCGATCAGGTCAAACGCGAGGTGCTCGGCGGAATGGACGCAGCGCGGGCAACCGAGCGATCCTTCCTGACCATCTCCGACTCCACGCTCCGCATCGTGACGCAGATTCAAGAGATGGCCGCTACCTCGCAGCAGATGGCGGCCGGCGCCGAGCAAATCCGCGCATCCGTTCAGACGATCGCCCATATTGCGAGCGATTCTGCTGACAATACGATTCGCGTCTCGCAATCGGCGCAGCAGCAGCTGGCCTCGATGCTCGAGGTCGAGCGCTCGGCGGCAGAGCTCGCACGTTGCTCCGGTGAGCTGCAGGGGCTGATACGCAGGTTTGTTGTGTGAGGGAATAAGCGAAGCAGGGACGGTCCGCAGCGGACCGCCCCCTTTCTTATACGTGAAGCGTTACCGTCACCGGGCAGTGATCGCTGCCCCTTACATGCGCGTCTATCCCTGCTTCCGCGACCCCCGTTCGCAGACGCTCCGATACGAGAAAATAATCGATGCGCCATCCGATATTCCGCTCGCGAACCTTGGGCATAAACGACCACCACGTGTACGCATCGGTGCGATCCGGATGCAGTAGCCGGAACGTATCGATAAACCCATCCGCCAGCAGGACCGTCAGCTTCTCCCGCTCCTCCGCAGTGAACCCCGAATTGCCCTGATTCGATTTCGCATTCTTCAGATCGATCTCTTGATGCGCTACGTTCAAATCGCCGCACACGACAACCGGCTTCGTGCGATCCAGCTCCCGCACATAATCACGGAACCGATCTTCCCACTCCAGCCGGTAGGCAAGCCGCGACAAGTCTCTCCGCGCATTCGGCGTATACACATTGACCAGGTAAAAGGCCGGGAACTCCAGTGTGATCACGCGTCCTTCGGGCTCACTCTCCTCCTCCAGTCCGTAGCGGACCGACAAGGGGCGATGCTTCGTAAAGATCGCCGTTCCGGAATACCCTTTCTTCTCCGCGTAGTTCCAATATTGCAAATAGGACTCATCCAGCTCCAGCACGAGCTGACCCTCCTGCAGCTTCGTCTCCTGCAAGCACACCATATCCGCATCTGCCGCACGCATGTACTCCAGAAACCCTTTGTTCACACAGGACCGAAGTCCATTCACATTCCACGACACCAGCTTCATCACGCAATCTCTCCCTACGAACGTCTAGCTTTTCCGCACCTTATCGGCAAGACTAGTCTATCATGTTTCCAACACCCACACAGCCCCTTAAGAATGTTGAAGTTGCCGGAATGTGCGTGACAACGCCTCAGGAGCGTATTATGATGAGGAAAACCAACACCGAAGGACGTACCCCTTACCCTATGCACAACCTACTTCGAACAACCATGCTGCTGATCGCCGCTATGCTCGCGGCTCTCCCCCTGCTGCAAGCGAATGGTAGCAGCCCGTCGGAGAAGAAATTCATTCTGATGCGTCTTGAGGATATCGGCCCGGGCGGGCAATATGAAGGCGTCGACCAGCTCGGCAAGCTGCGCGCGGTGCTTGAATACCTGCAGGCGAGCGATGTCCGCTTCCAGCTTGCTGTCATTCCCCGCTGGATCGATTTCGGGGCCGACGGCACGAGATATGACCGCTCACTGGACCAATCCGACGATCCCTATATCCGCGCTTACGCAGCGATGCTCAGGCAGGCGGTGCAAGCCGGTTCACTTGCCGGCATGCATGGCTACACGCATCAGATCGGCGACTCGCGGCGCAAGGACGGCCATCATCAGTCCGGTCAAGGCAACGAGTTCAAGCTGCGCGACGTCCCTGAGACGCTCACGGCCGCCTACGCGAAGCAGCGTGTCGAAGCGGGCTTGCTTGTGCTGAAGAAGGCCGGCATCAAGCCCGCATTCTGGGAAGCGCCGCACTATGAATCGACATCCACTCAGAACGAGGTTTTCCGATCGTATTTCGGTCTGCATTTCCAGGCCGATATGGATGTTAACCCGGACGCCGGAGACGTCCAGTACCGCACGGGGCGCAACCGCGGCAACGGGAGTTCAACGCTCGGCGCTGTGTATGTACCGACTCCACTCTCTTACATTCCTGCGGGGAAAGACGAAGCCTTCATTCTGAAGCAGCTTGGACGCAGCTCCAACCAGGTGGAGGCGTTCTTCTATCATCCGTTTCTTGAGTTCGCGCATTTGCTGCCCGTGCAGGGTCCGGACGGCAAGCCGATGCTGCGCGACGGAGTACCTGTCTATCGGTACCCCGACAAGCCTGTCTCCACGCTCCAGAAGCTGATTCCGGCCGTCAAGGAGCGCGGTTATACCTTTGCCACCCTGCATGACCTTATCCCTTTCGTGCCGGGACATTCGTTTCGCGTCGGCAAGCAGGCAAGGCTCGCATTCGGCGATGTGAACGGCGACGGGCAGACCGATGTTGTTTCGTGGAACGAGGACCGCAGAGCATTCCTGGTTCAGACAGGCCAGCTGCGCGGCGTCCGGAATGAATCGCAAGGTTCGGGCGCCGTCTGGAGCGAGGGGATGCTGGGGCAGCACGATGGGTTTGCCTTACTGGACGACGACGGTGACGGGCGCGATGATCTGTGGGTCATGCGAGCCGGCGGGTCTCTCGAGCAGTATCGTTCGGACGGCGCGAGTTTTACACTCCTGCGCTCACACCCCGTGCGAACGTTCGGCTGGTCCGCCCTATATGCCGTTCAGCTGGCTCCGGGCAAATGGCTGCTCGCCGGCCCTGCCAGAGACGGCACACAGCTGGAAGCTGTGCTGATTGAACAAGCGGGAGCCGCACTGAAGCCTGTAACGCCTTACCGCTGGCCGCGCAGCGAGCCGCCTGTCCTAATGGTGAATGATATTGACGGCGACGGTGTCCGCAATCTGTCCATTCCGTTGAAGCGTGCGGGCTCCTTTATCCAGCTTACCCTGCGAGAGGGCGACTCCCTCCGGCTGGAAGCATCCAGGTTCGACGCGCATATTCCAGTAGACGGTGCTTTCGAGCAGCTGACCGGTGATGTCAATGGAGACGGGCGCGACGACATACTGATATGGGATCGAGCCCACCACAAGATACAGGTGTTTGTACGCCAAGCGCAGCAGGAAGGCTCCGCATTTCATCGCACAGGAAGCTTTGGACCGTGGGGAAAACCCGACGCACGGCTCGTCGTGCGCGATTTCGACGGCAACGGCAAAGCAGACCTGGCCTTGATCGGACTTACCGACCCGTTCGTCGATCTTGCTTATTCCTATCCATAAAACTAGGCAGCACTCCGACGGTATCTTGCTTTTATCAAGACAATACAGCCAATAAGGAACGGAATTCCGTATTGCATCGGCAAGTGTAGATAGGGCACAATCTTAAGCCCCATCCACAAGTGGGACATTAACGTATTCGCTTGTAACATCGAAAAACCAAACACGATCCCCGTTAACACCGCTATTGTACCCATTCGGTTTTTCACCGAGGTGATTTGACGAACAATTTCGTACGCTGCATAGAAAAAGACAGAAATTTTCACATATCCACAGGAGAGCTGCAGAAGCGTCGCAAACAATTCGAGATGCTGAATGAAATTCATGTATGTAATTAACTCCAGAGCTTTCATAAATGGAATATAAAAATCCGCTGCGTAGGGTACATGTAAAATCCCGATAATGAGCTCCACAACAAGCACACTCATCAGTGTGCCAATGGCAATCGGAATCCACATGTGCTTATACATGCCTTTGCTGCGCTTAAGGCTGGGCAAAATCACCATGAAGGCAACAAGCTCTCCATAGGGAAATGTGATGACCTGCGGGAAAATAACTCCTCCTAACGTCCTTGCATTCGATTGAAACAAAGGAAATACATATTGCGCTTCGAACTTATCCGATACAAAACCGAGCAACAATAAAACAGCATATAAACCGACGACCAGAAACACAAGAATTTCTGAGCTTCTGGATATCGCCTCGAGCCCCAACAGGATGCTGTAAGCAATGACGAAAAGAAATGGCAGCGAGATGATCCAGGTGGGGCTGTCCTCATACATAAACTGAGTTAGAGAGAAGGAAAAATCCTTCAGCACCCGGCCGGCAATATATAGAAAATAGAACGCATACACGGTCCCGATCAGCATTGCGCCGTATTTGCCGAAGGATGCTCTCAGCAGCGTGACGAACGGAGGCCAAGAGCTCTTGGCGTACACGTACAGGTAACCGTAGAACAGCGTTATCCCCACAAGCATGCCAACAACGAGCGGAATCGCGCTGTCTTCCCCAGCTTCCAGATTTACACCAAACAACAGCGTACTCCCAAGCAGGAAAAGCAGCATTAACGAACACAGCTGAAAGACGGATATCTTGTACGTATTCACCGTAACCCTCCATTCCTTGAAATTTTATTTGCGCCTGTGGTCACAATCTCCACTTTCACATGGACAGACACAGGTGTGTCAAGCAGCTTTTCCATCCATTCGTCTGGATTTTGCTTCCATGCACCCGGATGCTTGCGATACATGAGCTCCCGCAAACCGATAAAATCTGTCTGGTACGCTTTACTTTTGGCGAACAGCGCCCGGATATCCTTCTCTATCGTTTCTTCCAGGCTGCTTCCAAGCTCATCAAGTGATACCTGCTCCTTCTTGTCCTGATGCGCACAATCGTCCGCCACGAGATTGGCATCAATCCGGACATGTATCGCAATACTGGGGGGATCCGTATTTGGAATCACTTGCGCATGGGTATCCGATGTCCGAATGCTGAAATGTCCCGATCGCGGACAAGCCGAGGTCATGTAGATGGATCTGGTCTGATTTTTTAATATCGCCAGCATCGTGCTTTCATTGAAGGTCAGCCAGGTGGCGAGTTTGTCTCTATGGAATACTGCCAGTCCCTGTACAGGCACTCTCGATTCGATCAGAAATTTCTCGATATTCTTCTTGGATAATCCTTCCTCTACATCGCCTCGCATCTCCATATAAGGGATCACAATATCGCTTCTACCCATCGTCAGGATACTCATGAGCTTTTCAGCATTCGTTTCAGCCAATGTCCCCCACTGCAGCCTTTTTACCTCAGACATCATTTTGCTCATCGAGACACTAGAAAGCTTCTCCATCGGCTGGAACATGCTTAACACAACATCAGGAGGCTGATCCCTGCTAATCAGAAACAACTTGTTCGACCGGACTCTGAGCGATCGAACGAGATGATCCAGCGTATTCGAAACTCCCTCCCCGCTTACCAACTCATTGCTAAGGACAACGACTTTTGTGGTTTGGATGTAGAAGGTGTGGGAAAAGCCGCGCGAGATGTTCTGAAACGCTTCGGGAATCGTATGTCCGGAAGCTTTAAACGTATATCCACCGATTTGATCGCCTCCTTGCTTTCCAAAGACAGCAGGGTTATAGATTTGCACACTGACTTCATATTTCGCATCCTTCTTGTCAATACCGATTCCGGACACGAAAGCAAGCTCGTTCATTCGGCTCTTGGGAATCTGAATAGAAATCAACAAGGAAATGAGGATGGCCAGCACGATCCATAGTCGTAAGTATGAGAAGTACTTCACCGCCTCTTCACCTCTTCCTGACTTGAATCCGGGCTTGACTCCATAGGTTCCTCCTGGTGGAAGGAAGACCGATGTTGGGTCAACTCTGGGAACGAGTCACGGATGAAGACATCTTTCTGTTCCTTCAGCCGAAACGGTGCAAGCGGGGACAAATAAGGTACTCCGAACGAACGCAAATGGCACAGATGAACCAGAATGAGCAGGCTCAGGATTGCAATGCCATACAAACCGAGAATATTTCCGATCGTGATAAAAAAGATTTTGAGAATCCGGATCGAATAGGTCATTTCGGCAGCAGGTACGAGACTTGTCAAAATATAAGACAGGCTAAGTACGACGACAGTAATCGGTTGAAGAAATTGGGCTTCAACCGCCGATTGCCCGATGACAATCGCACCGAAAATCGATATGGTCAGCACGTTCTTTTGAGGCAGTCGGTTCGATGCCTCCACAATCGCTTCGATGAGAATGAAGGTAAGGATAACTTCAAACAGGGTTGGCATGGGCACGACCGAACGCTGCGCCGCCAAACCAAGAAGCAGCTCCATCGGCAGCAGATCAGGATGCATCGTCGTGAAGGCAACATAAATACCCGGAACAAGAAGAGAGACGACGAAGAGAATAAAACGAAGCGGACGCAGCACAGAGACAGTCCGACTCGTTAAATAATAGTCGTCAGCGGATTGAAAAAATTCCGTGAATATCGCTGGAGCCACCAGTACATAGGCAGAACCGTCCACGATCATGCACACCCTGCCTTCTATGAGTTCAGAAGCGGCAACATCGGGACGGTCTGTATTTTTAATGAGGGGAAATATGCTCTTGGATTCCCTGGTTAACCATTCTTCAATATACTGCGACGACAAGATCGATGGGTTTGTGACTTCCTTTAATTTGTTTTTGATATGATCCAACGTCCGTTGATCAACTAGTGATTGGATATAGACAAGCTTTACCGTTGTATTTGTATATGTCCCCAATATATGATCATCGACCGTGAGCTCGGGATGCTTGATTATTTTTCGAATCAAACTAATATTTTTGCTGCTATCTTCCGTAAAACCAACATCAGGACCTTTAACACTTCGTTGACCTTTAGGTGTGGATATGGCGCGTTCGTTCCATTGAGTCGTATTTGCGGCAATCATCACATGCATAGTATCAAAAAGGATGACGGTCCAGCCACCCAACAGCTTCTGAACGGCTTCCTTGTCTGTGTTTACGAGTTGCAATTCCTTCACTTCCAGAACGGAAGCCATAAGCTTATCGGCAAACTGAAGTTCATCCGGAATTTCGGTGACCTGTGCTCGCATCAAGGGTTCGAGGATATGACTCTGAATCACCTTCGAATCGACGATCCCTTCCATGTAAACGATTGAACCTCGAAGGGAGGGCGAGGATATTTCGAAATCTCTAACAATAATATCTTTACTGTTGTGAAGGAGATTTTTAAGATCACGCAATCGGCTGTTCAGTGGTTGAGCTTCGGCTTGTGTCACAGCAAGATCCCCCAAATTTCTAGTTAAGTAAAGTATGCGAATTGTAGAGTCAATTGATACCAGTTAACAGATCGTGATTGCAACTCCGGAAGGGCATCGTGTACAATGGCAGGAATGCGAATCACGAGGAAGGGGACTAGACTCCCATGGACCGGTCGGATCATAGCGAATATATAACCATTCCCTGCAAGGATGTCAGCATGACGGAGCTGACTGCCTACCTGCGGCGCAACGCGAACGAGCTGCTGCATCAGGTTGACCCGGCAAGCGGTCACATTCGCAAAGCGATCCCCGTCGGGCAAGGACGCGCACTGCTCATTGAAGTACGGATGGAGAACGACTGCGAGCTGCACATTCATTTCCCGAACGGAGCCGAACCGGAGGATCGAGCAGCTGCCGTCGGTTATGTATCAGAATGGTTCGACCTGAGCCGAGATCTAGAGCCGTTCTATCGACTGGCAGAAGCGGACCCCATCCTTCGTCATGTCGTCCCTGCATATCGGGGGCTTCGAATTGTCGGGGCACCGGACCTGTTCGAAGCGATGAGCTGGGCGATTATGGGGCAGCAGGTCAGCCTGCATGTTGCCTATTTATTGAAGAAACGATTTGTCGAAGCATTCGGGGTTCGGCTCGCTTCTGCAGACGGCAACGGAAGCTATTGGCTATACCCGACAGCCGAACGGGTTGCTGCTGCCTCCGAGGAAGAACTGCTTGCGTTGAAATTTACTGTTCGCAAAGCGGAATATACGATCGGCGTCGCCCGTCTGATCGCCTCCGGAGACTTGAGTAAAGACGAACTCTTGAATCCACCCAACCACCAAACCATTGTGAATCGGCTTACCGCCATCCGGGGTATCGGGGCGTGGTCCGCGCATTACGTCATGATGAGATGCTTGCGGCTGCCGAACGCTTTCCCGATCGCCGATGTCGGCCTGCATAACGCCATCAAGCATGTGATGGGCATGGATCGCAAACCGTCGATCGACGAAATTACCCAGTGGTCAATGGGTTGGGCGGGCTGGGAGGCTTACGCCACCTTCTACTTGTGGAGAGCCTTGATGAACGAATAGAAGGTTAGAGAGGAAACCAAGGTGAATGTTATGAATCGAGCATCCTATTATGCCTTACTCGCGTATGTATCCTGGGGACTGCTCCCCTTTTTCTGGAAATGGTTTCAACACCTCCCCCCAGGTGCGATTCTGTCGCACCGCATTGTTTGGTCGTTTCTCTTTGTAGCCGGCTTGCTGCTGTGGGCGCGAAGACTGCCGGATATGGGCGGGCTGTTCGCCTCTACTCGCACCTTCACGGTCGCTCTCGTCTCCGCTCTCTTGATCGGTGCCAACTGGCTTCTCTATATTGCGGCGGTAAATGCCGACCAGATGGTGGAAGCGAGTCTGGGTTATTATATTAATCCGCTTATGAACGTCGTGCTCGGCGTTGTGTTTCTAAAGGAAAAACCGACCTCGCTGCAATGGACCGCAATTGGAATTGCAGCAACTGGAGTGCTTATTCTGACTGTATCCTTCGGCAAGCTGCCCTGGATCGCCTTGCTGCTCGCCATCACGTTCGCCCTCTACGGATTCGTGAAGAAGAAAGCCGCAGTCGACTCTTTAACAGGACTATCCTGGGAGACGCTTATCCTTGTGCCGTTTGCCGCTATAGCCTTGTTCCTATACCGGGATCAAGGCGCACTTGCTTTTCACGACGTCTCGCTATGGCCGATTATGCTCGCCGGCATCATCACCGCACTGCCGCTGCTCTGGTTTGCCGCCGCCGCGAAGGGGCTGCCGTTAGCCACCCTGGGTTTGTTCCAATACGTCAACCCGACCGTACAGCTTCTCATCGGCGTACTGCTCTTCCGAGAGCCATTCACCGGCATGCATATCGTCAGCTTCGCCTGTATCTGGAGCGCCTTGCTCCTATACGTCTACAGCTCCATCCGAACGTCGCGTAAGGCACACATCGCCGTCACCGCACCGCACGGTTCGCAGCAGCAAGTATGAGCAAGGTTATTCACAAGCTTTCCTTACTTGTAGTATAATGTAAGGTGAACACTACGATGTAAGGAGTTGATGCCTGTGTCGTCTCTCTCCAAAGTAACGAGCAAAGGCCAAGTAACAATACCCGTCCATATTCGAAACCAGCTTAACATTCAGGATGGGGATCAATTGATATTTGAAACAGTGGGTGAGTACGAGGTTCGAATCAAAGTCGTAAAATCCATGGGTGTTGACGAGCTTTTTGGTGCATTGCCTGCCAGAGGGAACATAGATCCGTACAAGGTCCGAGAAGAGATTGCCGAGACAGCAGCGAGGAGAGTCAATCAGGAAGGAAAGCAACAAGATGTCTGAATACTGGTTAGATACAAATATTATCATCCGATTTGTAACAGCAGACCACCCCGTAATGTCCGAGGAATGTCGACAACTCATTCATCAAGCACATACGGGAGAAATTCGGTTAAAGGTTGCTTCGATGGTTTTGGCGGAATGCTGCTGGGTATTAAAGTCATCCATGTACGCCCATTCCCCCAGGGATATTGCCCACGTGCTTCTTTCCTTCCTTGCCATTAATGGTATTGAGGCTGAAGAATCCGAGGTTGTTATGCTTGCGTTGGAGGATTTTGCGAACTTGAATGTTGATTTCATCGACGCTTATCTGTCTCGCAAAAGCAAACAATCCGGCGCAAACCCCATAATTACCTGTAACAAGAAAGATTTTGACAAGTTGAATGCAAAGCATATTTCTCCTGCTTTCGTCATTTGACCAGCAGCGTGTCTCGCTTCAGCTCGCGGCGCAGTAACCGATAGAACAGCAGGTTGATCCAATAGACGAACACATATACCGCGAACGACGCATACAAGTTCCAATGATAGTAAGTAAATACGCCGTAGTAGGTTGCCATTGCTTCTAAGCCTGTGGTTGCCAGCGCGGCCACTCCGATAATTGCAGCCAATCGCCACAGCTTTCGATCCAGCCACGTTCTCCACTTGTCGTATCCATAAACAAAAAGATAAGTAGCCGGAGGATAGGAGAGCAGATGCAGCCACAGATCAAACCATTCCATCTCCTTCCTGTCGTTGTAGGCGTACAGCTCGAACGGCTGTTTTCCAATAATAAAATCGGCGGAATGCGCTAAACTCACATTTAACAGCCAGATCACAACGATACAGGCCGTCGATAGTCTGCGCGGCAGTATGAAAATAACCGTCCAGATGACAACAGACGAAATCAAGATAAACCATTCGTTCCCGTCAAATTTCTTAGGCAAATATAACAGCAGCAGATCGTTCATAGAGGCGCCGACCTTTCCTTGTGCAATCGGTTATGAAACCACCTGGCAAACAAAATTCCGGTAAAGCTCAAGACAAGGTGCCGCAGAACGGACTGCCATAACCCCCAATTTACAAATTCCAGATACCCAATATGGACAAGCAGGAAATCGATACTGGAAAAAATGGCGTGCGCAAGTAAAAAGACGAGCAGCTTCATTGTCAGGCGTAGGGTCGTAAACACAAGAACGATGACCATCCACAAGTAGACGATCGGATTGAGTACAAGTCCGATTGTCTTCGTCACGATCGCCACTTCCGGCGCATTCACCATAGTTATCCATTTTAGATTCATCGTAATGACGACGTAAATAGGCTGCAATCCGACCAAATAAACGAAATAAATGGACCACAGCTCCAGAGCCGACGCGAACCGTTTCATCGCATATACCGACCCCAACGCCACCAAGCTTATACCTACAACAATGATTGAAACCATCGCGAACACTCCATATTGTTGGTTGTGTTCCTATGATTTCCTTTTTCCCTCCAATTATGCTAGTTCATCGATCGTGACGATGAGGATGTACAGATTCCACTACCTCGCATGGGTAAAATAGATCGTCTCGTAAGCAAACGCCTCCTGTTCAACAGTCGGCAGCGTCATACGACATATATTCCTCTTCATCACATTCAAAAGCTTGGGGTATTTCAGCAAGAGCCGCAGTCGGACAGCCAATTGGCGGTCATTATTGACGCCGAACGTGAATCCGTTCACGCCGTCGGCTACTTTTTCAGACATACCTCCGGCATGTGACACTAGCACCGGAACGCGGGAAGCAAGCGCTTCATGCAGGGCAAGTGGGTAATTTTCATACCACACCGAGGGGACCACGGCGACATCAGCCTCTTGATAAATCCTAACAAGGTCGGAGTCCGTGTAGGTACCTCGAAATAGTATGCGCGAATCACGCGACGCACTGTGCTGCATTTCCTCCATATACGCCGGAGAGCCTGATCCATAAATCAGCAGCTTCAGTCTTGGGGACGGAACGCGTTTCATTGCGTTGATCAACACATGCACCCCTTTATGCCCGCCGATCGCTCCGCCGTATAGGAGTGTGATAGACGATCGTTTGCGGTATTTTTTCCGATTGGGTGCAACGCTTTCTTGTCTGATTCCGTGTGGCAGCACTTCCACCTGGTAAGCCGGCAAGTTGGACTTGGTCATAGCGGCAAGAAACGACGACGGCGATAGAATCCGGCTCGCCGACTGCAGGATCGCAGCATGATTGGCTAAACGGCTATCCACATTATCGATGCTGCAATGGAGTCTACACGCAGCACCGCCTTGAGGTCCCGAGCATAAATCGCCGTTCTTTTGTAGCATGATGGATTTCGGACAAAGAAACCAATAGTCGGTCAGGGTGATGATATATGGAATTCCCAAACGCTGCGCAGCCTCAGTGAATTCGAGTGCCCGCATCGGGTGTCCGATATGCAAAATCGACGGCCGCTCCTGCTGCAATATGGATTCGGCGAAAGCACGACAATCGGCGTCCCCGGAATAAAATCGCAGCGCAGGATCAATTACCCGGCTTTTATATGCGATAACAGGAATTCCCTCATGAATATAGTCATCGAAGACGATACTGCCCATTCCCTTGGGATGATCATCCGGTATCGTGTGACTGTACGCGACAACCTTTACCCGATGCCCCTTGTTATGCATCGCCATTGCTACGTTGTGAACAAACTTTTCGGTTCCCGCATAGGATTCAGGATAAAAGCTATGCACCAAATACAGAATGCTCAGCCGTTCTCCGGAGCCTTGACGCGGATGGAGCTGAGGGGTATAGGGCATAACATCGGGCAGCTCAAGCTTCGGCACCTGTACACCAGACGGGATCGGCACCATTCCTGTCCCGTGAGATGCCGACAGACTAAAGGAACCTCCGCTTCTTTTCGTCTTTTTTGTACTTGCCTGTGACCTTCGTGTGCGGCTCTGTAAGCGGGTCTGCTTCGCCCCTAATTTACTGCTTCGCAGCTTCCGGACGCGTAAAGAACGCTTTCGCGGTTTCCTGCGCACCATCCCATTTGATTTGCTCCGTGCCACGTTTCGCTGACACCTCCTGCTAAAGCTGCCTAATCGCTTTACAGCATATGTGCGTTTGGGAGTCATGTTGTGGGTTCATGTGCAAGGTTGAGTAGATCCTATCTTCCTTGTGTCTCGCAGAATAGAAAACGAGCCAGGGATCGCCCTAGCCCATGTACATATTTTATGTTATTTACCCCTTCTCCACCGGGTTCCCCTCATACGAGATCCAGTCGCTCCAGCTTCCGGCATACAGCTTCACGTTCGTAAAGCCGGCCTCTTCCAGCGCGAGCACATTCGGGCAGGCGGTAATGCCTGAGCCGCAATAGACGACAATCTCGGAGGCGCGCTGCAGCCGCTCGAAGCGGGCCTGCTGCTCCTTCAACGGCTTCCACTTGCCCTCGGCATCGAGATTGGATTTCCAGAACAGATTGTGCGCGCCCGGAATATGTCCGGCAACGGGGTCAATGTGCTCAGCTTGCCCCCGGTAACGGGGCTCCTCGCGGGAATCGAGCAGCAGCACGTCCGACTTGCCCAGACGCGCACGCACCTCCTCCATACCGAGCAGCAGCTCCGGACGCACCTTCACGGGCAGCCTGCCTTCTGCCTGTTTCGGAAGCACTTCGGAGGTGATCGGGTAACCTGCTTGCTTCCACTTCGTGTATCCCTCATCCAATACGTGTACAGTTCCGTCAAATCCGATATACTTAAGGAGCCACCATAATCGGGAGGCCATGGCGCCGCCCTGATCGTCATAAGCGACTACACATACACCCGGTACAATGCCGATTTCGGACAGCTTGTCAGCCAGCGTAGTAAGTTCAGGCAGCGGATGTCGGCCCCCGTGCTCCGACTTCGTTCCTGACATGTCCCGTTCCAGATGCAAATAATAGGCACCAGGCACATGGTCGTTTCGATAAGCCTCGTGGCCGTTCTCCGATGCACCCGGTCCGAGCGTGAACCGACAATCGACGATGACAAGCTCCGGCTGTCCCAGCCTTTCGAACAGCCACTTGTGATTGACAATCACCCGCAAGGAATGTCACATCCCTTCATTAACTCTTTCCCGTACAATTCGACAGATGTGTTCGGAAACCTTTTTTAGGAGTCGTGAGACTAATGAGAATTCGCCACCGTCTTCCATCTGTATCATCCGATTTTATATTCCGATTCACCGGAATGTCTGAGCAGCATGCGCAGAGCATCTGCGAATGGCGCTACGAGCCACCCTATGATCTCTTTCACTTTCAGCCTTGGGAAACGATGAAGCGGACGAATATCGAATTTGGAGATGCGGACATACGGGCGCGGCAGTACGTCAGCGCCTTCCTGGATGATGGGGAGCTGGCGGCTTACGTTCAGCTGTTCCCCCTGACCGGCGTCACTCGGCTTGGCATGGGGCTTCGGCCCGACTTATGCGGCAAGGGATTCGGCTCCATCCTTGCCCGGGAAGCGGCTCTTTTGGCCAAGTCAAGACGTCCGCATGATGAGGTCGATCTGGAGGTCCATGCCTGGAACACGCGCGCAATCAAGGCATACCGCAAAGCCGGATTTGAAATTGCAGATACGTATTCGAAGGATACGAGCGCCGGAGCCACCGAATGCTGCTGCATGATTTTCCTTGATCTACTGACGTGACATTCAAATGTCAAGACTACGGTAAACGCTTCCAAAAAATCGTTGTTCGCTGTCCTGTGCCATGCTACAATAAGAGTAGTCACATTCGCCGAATGTTGCGCCAATTGACATTCACTGGAGGCTCAATATGTCCGAAGCAATTCCTTCTCACTTATGGAGTCTCTCCAGATGTTCTCCCAATGAGGAATGCCTTCGACTTCTGGAACAGCTGCATGACGAGTTCCCTTCCACTACGGCCGGAATAGAGGAATTGCGCCGTCGTGAACGCCTGTACAGGCTTGTTGCCGAATATTCGTCTGATCTCATCTGCCTGCACAATACTGAAGGTATCCTTACATATATGTCTCCTTCCGTTATGGAGCTGCTGGGCTACGGTAGAGAGGACCTTCTTGGTACAACTCCGTACTCTCTCATTCATCCCGAAGATATAACTGCCATCCTGGAGAAAATTCGCACCGAACTTGTCCATACCGAGTCTGTCATACTCCAATACCGCTTTCGTATGAAGAACGGCGAATATATTTGGCTAGAGACGAAGGTCTCTGCTTTATTCCGCGAAGACGGCGCAATCTTTGCGTATTTGACGTCCTCGCGAGACTCCAGCGCGCGCAAGAGCGCACTTGACATGGCCGCCCTGCATGAATCGCGCCTTAGCGCCACTCGCATGCTCGGACATATTGGAAGCTGGGAATTCCACTTATCGTCGAGAACGTTCACATGGTCCGAGGAAACGGCTGGCATCTTCGGCTTTTCCCATGACAAGCCTCCTATCACCTTCCGGGATTTCCTGAAGGCTGTTCCGGAATGCGAGCATTTACATATTTATCGTCTGATTCGACAAGCGGCCCGTGGCTTGACTCGGAATTGCGAGCTCCAGATTGTGATGCCTTCCGGCGAACGCAAGCATATTCATGCAAGCTGCAGGCCCGTCGTGGATGAGAATGGGGACACGATTATCCTGTTTGGCACAGTTGTGGATATTACAGAGCGTAAGCTGGCCCAGGAACGCATGCTGTATCTAAGCACCCATGATTCCATCACCAGCTTGCCCAATCGACTTAAGTTCCGGGAGCAATTGATCCGCCACCTGGAACAGCTGGACGAAGCAACTGATCCATGTGCTGCCGTAGCCGTGTTTGATCTAGATCGGTTCAAGCTGATCAACGATATGCTCGGCTATCCAGTCGGCGATGCCGTTCTACGCAAGATCGGCAAAGCAATGCTACGGTCTATGAAAGCAGGAGACTTCGCCGCCAGATTGGGAGGCGATGAATTTGTCGTTTTATTTACCCATACGAATGGCTCTCAAGATGCTCTGAAGCGTGCGAACAGCATGATCGAGCTTATCACGGGAACCTATCGGATCGGCTCTCACGAGGTCGCAGTTGGCGCCTCCGCAGGGGTAAGCTTATATCCGCACGACGGCATAGACGCCGATACCTTGATGAAGAGCGCCGACATTGCGCTTCAGCAATCAAAGGATTCGGGCCGGAATCAGGCCAGGCTGTTCTCCCCTACGCTGCGCGTGCAAATGATGGAGCGGATGCTGCTGGAGAAATATTTGCGCAAGGCGCTTGAGCGGCAGGAGCTATACATCGAATATCAGCCCAAGTTCAATGTACATGCAGGCGTTATGTCGGGGATGGAGGCGCTGCTCCGATGGAACTCTCCCGAGTTAGGCCGGGTTTCTCCCAATCAATTTATCCCGATTGCAGAGGAGAACGGGCTCATTCGACCAATCGGTGAATGGGTACTGCGGCAAGCATGCATGCAGATGAGACAATGGCAGCAAGCGGGATTCGAGCCCGTTCCGATCAGCGTTAATATATCGTACCGCCAAATGCAGCAAGCCGGATTTTGCGACCGGGTGCACAGCATCCTGCAGGAAACAGGTCTTGATCCAGCCTTGCTGGAGCTTGAGCTGACCGAGAGCGGAGTCATGGCCAACCTGGAGGCCTCCACCGAGCTTCTCCACGAACTGAAGAAGCTTGGTTTGTCGCTGTCGATCGACGACTTCGGCACCGGCTTCTCTTCGCTGAGCTACCTTCAGCACTTTCCGATCGACAAGCTCAAGATCGACGCTTCTTTCGTGCGCGAAATTCCGAACTCCACCAAAAGCATGGCATTGACGGAAGCGATTGTCATGCTGGCTCGAAGCTTTCGGATGAGAGTAGTCGCCGAAGGCGTAGAGAACGAGGATCAGCTGCTCTTTATCAAAAGCATGGGGGTAGGCACCGTGCAGGGCTATTATTTCAGTAAGCCAATCCTGCCCGATGAAGTTCGGAAATATTTCAAAGCTGGCAGGCAGGGGGCTTAATCGCCTTCCTGCCTGTTGATTTCTAAAGCAAGCATGTCGAATTTGTCGGCCGACTCGAAGTCCAACGCAGTTAAGCCGCCTGCACTCCATGTTGTAAGTCTAAGCGTAACAACCCGGAAATCGATTGCAATCATAGGATGGTGCTGAAGCGCCTCCGCTGCATCCGCCACCTTCGAGACGAACGAGATCGCGAGCATGAATGACGTGAATCGATATCTTTTTTCCATCCACTTTCCGTCTGGTATCGTCCAGCCGTCTCGGCGGGTGAGCTCCGCCGCAAGCTGTTCCTCCTTCAACCGCTCCATAAATCCGCCTCCTATCGAACAATTAAATCCAGAAACAGGTAACAATTTTCCCCGATCGGACACGAGTAGGTTTGAATATAATGCGAGGTCTCCAGGTCAACGTACTCGTTGGACAAAATCCCCTTGCCCTGTCTGCTCATCATCAGCACATTTGGAATAAAGTATGGCCGCCACAGCCAGTTAGCTCCTTGGTATGCATCGTCCCGCCGCCACTCCCCATCAGGGCCGAGTGTCACATTCGAGGACACCTGCTCCCCGTCCCCTCTGCATATATAGACGCGCAAGCAATTGTCCGGAAGCTCAGGCAGGAACGAATCGATCCACGCATTGGCCTCACTGGCGGATGGCAGCGATACTCGTTCCACGAATCGCTTATTTAACCGGTGCTCAACATCGAATAGACCATAAAACTTTTCAAATTGCTTGGAGCTGAACCGCTCGATCTCCTCCCGCAGCAGCGGCTCGAAGGATTCCGTCTGTACCGCCCCGGGCCCAGGCCTCGCAAGCAAATACCCCTGGACATAACGCGCTCCGACTCGCAGCGCATTTTGCAAATCCTCCTTCGTTTCGACTCCTTCGATCAGAAGCGACGAGCCCATCTGTGAAGCTAGAATGGAGAATGACCTGAGCAGCGCCCGATAGCCGCGATGGACGGCGCTTTTCTTTAAAATATTCAGATCGACCTTGAGGATTTTAGGCTGAAGCGAAGCAATTCGATCGAAATTGCTGAAGCCGCTGCCTACGTCGTCTACGGCAATGGTACAGCCCATTGCTCGGTATTGCTCAATAATCTCCGTCAGCTCCTGCAGATGTCCGAGAAATTCCTCCTCGGTCACCTCGATCACAATACGGCTTGGATCGAAGCCAACACGTCTAGCAATCTCCAGCGTTGGGAGCGTTCTGCTTGAACGCCACGTGCGATAAATCCACGACGGCTTAATATTCAAGAACAAATAGCCTTCCTCTTCCATCCGGCTCAGTCCGCTCATCGCCTTCTCTCGCAGAAGACGATCTACCTGGATATGGACTTCATCGGGTATTCCCGGATCTTTAAAGAACGCCCCCAAGCTGTAGACGCTCCCCTTGGAGATCCCGCGGCCTAACGCTTCATAGCCAAATACTCGTTTCGTCTGGAGGGACACGATCGGCTGATAGTAGGGCATAACTTCATTTGCCTGGGGCACTCTGATGGACTCGTTCATCTTTCGCTCTCTCCCCGATTCGCCTGACATGTCAAGTAACTTAACATACCGCTTATCGCCATTGTATGGCATCCGTCCTCTACTTGCAAATCATTTCTAAACTTTCTTTTCTTCACAGCCGATATAAAGAGTATATTGTCTTTTCTGCCGAATTGAGAGGAGTGCACTTCTTTGGAAAAATCGACTGCAATTGGACTGGGGCTCGGATTATTCGCGGTTATTGGCGGCATGATTCTCAAGCATGCTAATGTAGCGATGCTGTTTAACCCCGCTGCGTTCGTCATCATATTCGTCGGAACCGCCGCTTCCCTGTATATCGCCTTCCCGACATCGGAGATCGCGAAAATTCCCAAGCTGCTGAAGATTGTATTTACTGGACAGAAGCTTATTGCCAAGCAAGAGGTTATTCGCTCCTTCATGGATTGGGCATCGATTACACGCCGCGAAGGGCTTCTCGCCCTCGAGAGCAAGGTCGAGGAGATCGACGATCCGTTCCTGCGCAATGGCATGAGAATGATCATAGACGGCAATGATCACGACTTCGTCCGCGACGTACTGATGGAGGAAATCTCCGCTACGGAAGATCGTCATAAAGCAGGTGCGCAAATTTTCTCCCAAGCGGGTACGTATGCCCCTACTCTGGGTGTATTGGGGGCCGTTATCGGTCTTATCGCGGCACTCGGCAACCTGAAGGATATCGACGCGCTCGGAGCCTCCATTGCTGCGGCCTTTATCGCCACGCTGCTCGGGATTTTCTCCGGCTATGTGTTGTGGCATCCAATTGCCAACAAGCTGAAGCGGATGTCGAAGAAAGAGATGGAGATCAAGCTGATGATGGTGGAAGGTCTTCTCTCCATCCAATCTGGCGTTTCAACGATCGCGATCAGTCAGAAGCTGTCCGTCTTCTTGACCCCTACCGAGCGTTATGCGGAACAGAAGGAAGGAGAAGCAGCCGGTGAGCAAAAAGCACAGACAGCATGACCACGAAGAGCACATTGACGAGACGTGGCTCATCCCCTATGCCGACCTGCTGACCTTGCTGCTGGCGTTGTTTATCGTATTGTTCGCCTCCAGCCAGATCGACTCGAAGAAGTTCGAGGAGCTGCGGCAATCCTTTAATGCGGCATTCCAGGGCGGGAAGAGCTTCTTCGAGAACCAGACGCCTGCGCCGTCGGCCGATGGCATCGGAATCAAAACCAAGGATATGACGAACAGTCCAGACAATAAGAAGCTTACGAGCGATGACAAGAAGAATGAGAATCAACAGCAGTCCGCACAGCAGACTTCGCAAGCAACGACCCAACAGCAGGCGCAGCTGGGTCAGTCTCCGCTGAACCAGGACAAAAATCAGAGTCACCTGAACGACCCGAATCAGCAAAGTCAGCTCACCTTCGAGCAGAAACAGCTGCAGATGGAACAGGAGCGCCGTGAGCTTGACCAGTTGCGTAAGCAAATTGATGCTTATATTCAGGAGAATGGTCTGACCACCCAGCTTCGAACAGAGCTGAATGAGCGAGAGCTGAAGCTCGTGATATCCGATCATGCCCTGTTCGCTTCGGGAAGTGCCATTCTTCGACCAGACGCGCGCCGTTTGGCGGTTGTCGTGGCTGAGCTGCTTTCCAAGTATCAGCAATATGAGGTGGTCGTCGCCGGCCACACAGACAATATCCCCATCAAGAATGCGCTGTTTGAGTCGAACTGGGATTTGAGCTCCGCACGCGCCCTTAGCTTTATGAAGGTGCTCCATCAGAACCCGGATGTCGGGGAGAAACGCTTCAGTGCGGTAGGGTATGGCGAATACCGCCCGGTCGAAACGAATGACAATGAAGCCGGACGGTCCAAAAACCGCCGTGTCGAGGTTTCTATCATTCGGAAATTTGGCGATACATCGCCGCTGCCGCAGCCAGTACGCCAGCCATAGCCGCAATCATACACCGTTGAAACGTCAACAAAGCCCAGCTGCTTGGGCTTTGTTCTTTGTATGCTCATCATCCTATATGCTACCTGACTGAAAATTTGTTATGATAATGGGAATGAATGAAGACACATCTTTGCATAACACAGACAGAGAGGCATTGGGAGAGGAGTTTGTATTTCGATGAATACCTTGCAAAAGATGGTCGAGCATAACCGAAAATTCGTGATCGACAAAGCATACGAGCAATACCAGACGGATAAATTTCCGGACAAACGCCTGGTCATCGTATCCTGTATGGATACGCGATTGACGGAACTGCTGCCTCAGGCGCTCAATCTCCGCAATGGTGACGCCAAAATCATCAAGATTGCCGGCGCCATTATTTCTCATCCATTCGGTTCCGTCATGCGTAGTATTATGATTGCCGTGTATGAGTTGGGCGCGGAGGAAATTTGCATTATCGCGCATCATGGCTGCGGAATGCTGAATTTGGAGCCGGGGACGACACTGGAACGAATGATTGACCGGGGAATTCCGAAGGATCGGATTCAGATGCTTCAATCCGCCGGTATCAACCTGCAGCGCTGGCTAGAAGGCTTCGAAGAAATCGAGCAGGCAGTCAGGGAGAATGTGTTCATGGTCCGCAACCACCCGCTCCTGCCGGCTGAAGTACTTGTCCACGGTCTGATTATCGACCCGGAGACCGGGCATATAGACGTCGTCGTAGACGGCTACCAAGTGAAGCAATAAGCACTTACAGCTCCGTTCGCACCGCATCGGTCGACGGGGCTGTTTTGCTGCTGCTCTCACACAGTCGATTCAGCTCTCCAAGCTCTTGCTCGGTAAGTTGACGCCACTTGCCCAGAGGCAGCTCATCAAGCCGGATGTTCATAATGCGGATCCGCCGTAGCTGAATGACGCGATATCCGAACGCTTTGCACATCCTCCGAATTTGCCGGTTCAGACCTTGCGTCAGTATGATTCGGAAAGTATATTCATTCACCTTGTTGACATGACAACGTTTCGTCATTTCCCCGAGTATCCGGACTCCGCTTGACATCCCCGATATAAAGCTGTCGGTGATCGGCTTGTCAACGCGCACAATATACTCCTTCTCATGGTTATTTTCGGAACGAAGAATTTTATTCACGATATCGCCATCGTTCGTAAGCAGGATCAGCCCTTCGGAATCCTTGTCCAGCCTTCCAATCGGAAAGATCCGTTGCGGATGGCCGACAAAATCGACGATGTTGTCACGCTTCTCGGGATCAGTCGTACATTCGATGCCGACCGGCTTGTTTAACGCGATATATGTGCTGCGAGGCTTGCTTCCGATCGGCTGGCCATCCAACCGAACATCATCGCCTTCTTGTACCTGGCTTCCAGTTTCGGCAATCTTGCCATTCACCGTGATCCGGCCCGCTTCAATTAATCGATCTGCTTCGCGGCGGGAGCATATTCCGGTCTCCCCGATATACTTGTTGATTCTCATTGCTTTGCGTCCTCCAAACCAGAGGGAAATTCGACGGGCTTCCTCTTTATCCTATTCAGCGGATGATACATCTAAACAAGCAAATTGAAGAGATTAGGATCCTTATTAATCTCCATATAGGAGAATTGATAGCTCTCCATCCGCGCAACCAGCGGCTCATAATCCTCTGGATCCTTGAGCTCAATGCCGACAAGCGCCGGGCCATTATCGCGATTGTTTTTCTTCGTATACTCGAAGCGAGTAATGTCATCATTCGGACCGAGCACCTTCTCCAGGAATTCCCGCAGCGCACCGGCCCTTTGAGGGAAATTGACGATAAAATAATGCTTGAATCCTTCGTAAATCAAGGACCGCTCCTTAATTTCCTGCATTCGATCGATATCGTTATTGCCTCCGCTGATGACGCAGACAACATTCTTCCCGGCGATCTGATCCCGATATGCATCCAGAGCGGCAATCGGCAGTGCGCCAGACGGCTCCACAACAATCGCACTGCTGTTATACAGCTCCAGAATCGTGGTGCATGCCTTCCCTTCCGGTACGATCACAATATCATCCAGCACCTCGCGGCAAATTTCCAGCGTGAGCTCCCCAACCTGCTTGACTGCAGCGCCGTCGACGAAAGCATCGATCTTCTCCAGTCTGGTAACCTTGCCCGCTTCCAACGAGGTTTTCATCCCCGCGGCACCCGCAGGCTCAACTCCAATCACCCGCGTCTCCGGCGATATCGCCTTCAAATACGAGCCGACCCCCGAGGCAAGGCCGCCACCTCCAACAGAGAGGAACACATAATCCAGCATTCCCGGCATATCGTTCATAAGCTCGACGCCTACCGTTCCTTGACCGGCAATGGTTCGCCGATCGTCAAACGGATGAATGAATGCCTTGCCATGCTCGTCCGCATACGCTCTTGCCTTCTGGTAAGAGTCATCGTACGTATCTCCAACCAATACGATCTCAACCTGGCTGCCGCCGAACAGCTCCACCTGGGATCGCTTCTGTCTTGGGGTTGTCGAAGGCATAAAGATCGTACCGCGAATTCCCAAGGCTCGGCACGAATAAGCGACACCCTGGGCATGATTGCCTGCGCTGGCGCAAACAATTCCCAGGGCGGTTTGCTCCGGCGTCAAGCTCTTGATAAAATAATAGGCTCCGCGAATTTTGAACGAGCGGACAACCTGCAAATCTTCTCGCTTCAAATAAAGATTGCAATGATATTTCTCCGACAGTAAAATATGCTTCTGCAGCGGCGTCTTCTCAATGACCTGGTTGAGTGTGCGCGAAGCATGAATCATCTCTTCGATCGGGATGCGGCTGGACATACCGGACATGCGAATTCCTCCTGAATAAGCAATCATGTCCTCTATTGTATGAGAAACCGGGTGGGAAGTAAATGTAAGCTTATGCCGCTCCCCCGTCGCCCGCGATGACCCGGTTGCGCCCTTCCCGCTTGGCTCGATACAAGGCGCTGTCAGCCTGCAGCAGAAGCTGATCCAGAAGCATCCTGGAATCGTCCGGCTCCCCTTCCCGCGCGCCCTCCCAGCTTGCGATGCCGATTGAAATCGTAACGGATATGTCCCCTCGCGAGCTCTCGATCGGAGAAAGCTCCACACTTTGGCGAATCCGTTCACATAGCATGAACGCGTTCTCTTTCGTTGTATGCGGCAGGTAGATGGTAAACTCTTCACCGCCATACCGCGCGAGAATGTCGGATTTACGAAGCAGAGTTTTGATCTTCTCCGCGATACCCTTCAGCACTTCATCCCCAACCTTGTGGCCGAACGAGTCGTTCACCTGCTTGAAGTAATCGACATCGAACAGCACGATGGAGAACGGCACTTCGTACCGCTTCTCCACCGTAATCTCATATTCCAGCAGCTGGTACAAGTATCTTCGGTTATAGCAGCCGGTAAGGCTGTCGGTAATGGCTAGCTGCTCCAGCTTGCGATTGACATGAAACAGCTCCTCCTGCGCAGCCGTCAGCTCCACATTTCGTTGCCGCAAGTCCTCGTTCGTCAGGTGAAGATCGGAAGCCAGCAGTCTCCACTCCGTCACATCATTCAGCGTGACAACACGACCGATAAAGGTCAGCTTCTGATCAAACAGCGGCGATACCTGTACGGAGATATGCTTGCGCTTCGGCTCCTCGCCGATCGTCGCCTCCGTCTGGAAATGCGTCATCCGGTCTCCCCATCGCTTGGCGATAAACTGCCGGCTCGGCCCTTCCTTCTTCGCCACCTCGAGCAGCTTCTCCGGTTCAAATCGGTCGCCCGGCTGCATGAACAGCATTCGTTTCACCGCTTCGTTCGTATCCACGACGATATCATCGCTATCCAGTACCAAAATACCGGTCGACATCGTATCAATGACTTCTCGCTGTGCGATGTTGACGAGCTTGAATACGTTATATCGCAATATCGCCACCGCGAAGCACACATCCGAGAGGAGCAAACCCATCGAGGTCAGTCCATGGAATGGAAAATCATCGATCGGAATGACACTGATCGCTACGTCCAGCATGGAGATCAGGAGCAGCGCCGTCTGCCCGACGATGAGAATCATGACCTGTCTGCGAATCAAAATTCCGGAGCTGGATCGAATAGCGCGGATCATCCGAATATTGCCGGCCAAAATATAGGCGATACTGATGACAACCAAATACCAGAACAACGGTCCGTAAGTCCGCTGTACGAACGTATCCCCTTCCGGCTGCAGGAACGCTCCGTGAAGCGGATTTGTTACCACGATTACGAAGGCGGCAATGGACGGGATCGCCAGCAGCGCGCATACCGCGAAGGATGTCTTGTTTGCCCTCTGGGTAAGGACCAGGGAAAACAACCACCAGCCATACCCCATGAAGGATGCGCCCAAGAACGACAACACAAGGAAAAACCACTGCAGCCCCATGTCGCTTGTCGTCGATAAGCCAAATTGACCGATCGGCCATAGCATCATGGCGCCATGGAACAGAAAATACACTTTATGAAGTGCAGTAATTTCCGTCATCCAGATCATATACACGAATAGTGCCAACAGTCCCGCGAATAAACCGAAATCCATCCAATTAATAACCAAGCAAACTTGCCTCCTGTATCAACCAAATCCTTCCTGATCTAGATTCGCTGAAGGCTATGCATATTCCTGCCAATCTCTGGCGCTGGCACTGTGAAATTATACACATCTTGCTTTATCGGTGGAGGGCCGCTTCGCTTGCAATTCCCTGCTGCAGCCTTACCATCCCGCTGTATTTGCCTTCGCGCCTCATAAGCTCCTCATGTGTTCCCCGTTCCACAATTTCTCCGCGGTGAAGCACGAGAATTTGATCCGCCTGCCGAATGGTCGACAGCCGATGGGCGATGATGAAGGTGGTGCGTCCCTTCTTAACTACATCCAGCGCTCGCTGAATAATGGCTTCCGTCTCAGAATCGATGCTGGAGGTTGCCTCGTCAAGAATCATAATCGCTGGATCATAAGCAAGCGCACGCGCGAATGAAATCAGCTGTCGCTGACCGGCGGAGAGTGTGCTCCCCTTCTCCACGACCGGTTCATCGATACCTCCAGGCAAGCTTCCCAGCACGTCGAAGGCACCTACGGATTGCAGCGACGCTTCTATTTGTTCCCTGGAGATATGGGGCGACCCCAGGCTGACGTTCGTTGCAATGGTGCCCGTAAACAAATACGGATCCTGCAGAACAATACCCATATGTCGCCGCAATCGTTGCGGCGGAATGTCTGCAATGGAACGTCCGTCTATCGTTATCGTTCCCTGCTGCGGATCGTAGAAGCGAAACAACAGGTTCAGTATGGAGCTTTTGCCCGAACCGGTATGCCCGACCAATGCAACCGTCTGTCCCCGCTTCGCCTCAAAGGAGAGGTTCTTCAGAACCGGTTCCCCTTCCTTGTAGGAAAAGCTGACCTGATGGAAAGCTATGTCCCCGCGGAATCGAGGCACTGAATCGTCATCAACATCCGTCCCTCGCTCATCGATCAGCTCAAACACCCGCTCTGCCGATACAAGCGCCGTATCCAGATTCGCAAGCTGATTCACCATACCGGTTATCGGCTGGAACATACGGTTCATGTAATCGATGAATGCGTACAGGACGCCAACCGTAAAAATCGCCGCACCTCCCAGCCAGGAAAAGCCGAACACTGCAACCAGCGTTACGAACAGCACGTTCCGGATCAGGTTGACGAGATTGAACGAGGTAATGGAGTTCAAACTGAGCAATCGATTCTGGTACGTATAGTGCTCTTCATTCGTCTGTTCGAATTGTCTCGTCGTTTCCGGCTGCCTTCGGAATGCCCGAATGAGTGCCATTCCCTGGATGGACTCGTTCAGCATCCCGTTCAGATCACTCAGCAGGCTGCGGATTTGCGTATTGTAGCGGGTCGCAAATTTGCGATATACCCAAATCCACACCAGCAGGACAGGGACAAGCGCCAGTCCGAGGAGCGCAAGCCGAACATCAAGCAAGAACAGCGCCGTATAGACCCCGATCATATAAATCAAGGTCGTCACGAAGTTCGACAGTACATTGACGTACAGCTCGCGGATCGATTCGGTATCGTTTGTAACTCGCGAAACGACCTTCCCGGCAGGCAAGTTGTCATAATAGGACACCGGAAGCTTCTGCAGTTGGCTGAACACATCGCTGCGCAGCCTCTGGATAATCCGGTTCGCCGATTTCTGAAGCAGCAGCTTCTGTCCGTATGTGAACACGGAGGATACGGCGAGCAGCAGGAAATAAGCGCCTAACAGCTCGATAACCTTCGGAATTTCAGGACGGTAGAAAACGTATAGCTGCTCTCGGGACAGCTCAGCCGGCGCACCTTGATCCGGCACCAGCACGAACGTTGTCCCCTGCTGCATCAGTTCAGCCGGCGCTCCTCGTGGTTCGTCCTGGACGAACCGGTCTCCCCGTTTGTACCAGGTCTGCCCATAGGGAATGCCGCCGCTATCGGGCGTTGTTTCGTACCAGGTTTGCTGTACGCCCAGTATGTGTCTATCGATCAGCGTCTTGGCGATGAATGGCCCAGCCAGCTCTGTCGCGACCGCCGCCGTCAGCAGCAGCAACGCCAGCCAGATCGTGCGCTGTTCACGCGCTGCATATTGCAGCAATCGTCTGCCTGTCGTCTTTCGTTGCTGCTCCTTTCTATCCTTACGCATCCAGTGATGCCTCCATCTGTTGAATGTCATATTGCTCCGCATACCAGCCTCTCCGCGCCAGCAGCTCCGCATGAGTGCCCTGCTCAATGACCCTTCCGCGGTCAAGCACGAGAATCAGATCGGCATGCTGTACCGCTGATAGACGATGTGTTGCGATCAACGTCGTCTTGCCGGCGCGAACGCTTCGCAAGCGGTCAACAATCGCCGCTTCCGTCCTCGCGTCAACCGCCGACATGGCGTCGTCCAGCATGAGCATAGGCGGATCGGCGAGCACGGCCCGAGCAATCGATACGCGCTGCTTCTGCCCGCCGGACAGGGCGACACCCTTCTCGCCTACCATGGTGTCGAGACCGTTCGGCAGGAACCCGATATCTGACTCCAGCGAAGCCAGCCTAAGCGCAGCTCGCAGCTCTTCGTCCGTCGCATTCGGCTTGCCGAAGCGAATGTTCTCCTCTACTGTCCGCGAGAACAGCATCTGCTCCTGCGGCACATACCCGATCCACTTCCCTAGTACCGCGAAGGGAATTCGGCTCAGCTCTGTGTCTCCAATGCGGATCGTCCCCTGCTGCGGAGACGGATATTGCCGCAGCAGCTGCTTCAGCAGCGTGCTCTTGCCGCTGCCGGTCCGGCCGACAATGCCGAGTGTCTGCCCTTGCTCCAGCCGAAGCCGGACGTTCACAAGCTGATCCTGCTCCGATCCGGGGTAGCAGAACGTCACCCGCTCGAAGACGATAGGGCCCGGTACGGATGGCAAGCTTTCCTCAGGCAGCGCGTCTGAATCCGTTACATCAGGCTCTGCATGCAGCGTTTCGTTGACCCGGTCAAGGGAAGCGTTGCCCCTCTGCATAATGTTGATCAGTTCCCCGATCGCGAACATCGGCCAGATGAGCATACCTAGATAGACATTAAAGGAAACAAGCTGTCCCAACGTAATGTCACCCTGGAACACCATGATCGCGCCGTATCCGATTCCAATCATATAGCTCGCACCGACCGTCACCCGGACAGTTGGCTCGAATAAGGCGTCGATCTTGGCAACCTGCATATTTTTCCGATAGACGTCTTCCGTCGTTTCTGCGAATCGCCGTTCCTCGGATCGTTCCTGGACATAAGCGCGAACGACGCGAATGCCGGATACTGTCTCCAGCACGCCGTCGTTCATTTGGCCGAAAGCATCCTGCGCAATCGTAAAGCGCTCATGAATTTTCTGGCCGAACACTCTCATGACCGCTGCAATAATCGGAAGCGGCAGCAGCGCCGCCAGCGTGAGCTTCCATGAGATAAGCGCGCACATGGTGACCAGCAAGGTCAGCATCCACACTGTAGAGTCTATCAAGGTCAGGATGCCGAACCCGGCCGTTTGCGAGATCGCCTTCAGGTCATTGGTCGCACGCGCCATCAAATCACCGGTCCGACTCCGTTCATAGAAACCCGGCGTGAACGTCAGCAGCTTCGCCATATAAGCGCTTCGCAGCTTGCGTTCCACGAGGTGCGCCCCGCCAAAGAGGCGATACATCCAAATATAGTTCAAACCATAGGTCAACAGGAGCAGCAGCATATAACCGGCAACTGCAACGGCAAGGGTGTTTCCTGACAGCCTTCCGTGCTGAATGGCATCGATCGCGTCTCCAATCAGCTTCGGCGGCAAAATCTCCAGAATGCCCCCGAAGATCAGAAGCAGGATTGCGACCACATACCTTTTTTTCTCTTCTACAAAAAACCATCGAAGCTTGCCCAACACGGCAAACATGACAATCGCTCCTCTCAAAACACATACAGCGCGCCGCCCGGAGCGTAACGCGCTGCCATTCTCTTCACCGATTGTAACAACCGGCGCCTGCAAGCAGCAACGCCAAGTTTACCTATAGCCGTTCTCTACGCCTGCTGTTCCAGATTTCGTGCCGTCTCGCTTTTGTCAACCTCGTCTCCTTGCTTGTACGTCCCCAGCGCCGCATCCAGGATCGGAGTCGTGACACCATACCAATACGATTCATTTTTATAATGATGCAGCAGGTGAAGCTTCTTCATATAACGCCCCCACGCGGTAAGCGGCTGAATCGGCCGGTGCGCGGCATAGTGGACCCACTCGTAATAGAGCAAGTACGCAAGTATTCCCGAGGCGAACGCAGCAGCAATAAAAACCGCATCAAAGAGGGAGTAAACGATCCAAGAAGAAGCTCCGACCAGCGGAAGACTGTACCAGACGGGGAGAAACAGCAAATTCAGATCGTTCGGGTCGGCGTGATGATCATAATGCAGCCGTCGCAGCAGCTTGAGCAGGAATGGGTTTTTGGGCGGCTTGCTATGGAAGAGGAATCGGTGCACCCCATACTCGCTCACCGCATATGCGGCAACACCTGCCGCAGCTGCCAGCCAGAACGACAGCGATAATGCATGGGGAACAGCGAAGATCAGGCATACAGCAAGTATGGCGGCGGTTCCCGCTATATCGGGATGCGTGAAATAAGCGCGAAGGTATGATTTCATGGGGGCTCACCTTTCGTTTTGTCATTCAATTGGGATGAACGTTCTATCCGTATGATATCATAGAAGCATCAGATATAGGTTCGTTATATGAAAGGCGGCTGGGCAAAATGACAGATGCGATCCCATCCATATATGAGGAGCAACGGACATGGTTCCGGAGTGGAGCGACAAGAGAGGTGAAGGAGCGGAAGCGGCTTTTGCTGAAGCTGGCGGACGCGATCGAAAGCCAGGAGCAGAAGCTGGCGAAGGCGCTGTACGAGGATTTTCGGAAGCCCTTATTTGAAGCCTATGCGACAGAGATCGGCTTTCTGCTGTCTGAAATTCGTCATATTGCCCGAGAGCTGGGGAGCTGGTCCCGTCCGGAGAAGGTGCGCACTCCGCTTACTCTGATCGGTGCGCGCAGCCGTATTTACCGGGAGCCTTACGGCGTTACCCTGATCATCGCCCCTTGGAACTATCCGGTGAACTTGTCGCTCGGCCCTCTGCTTGGCGCTGTGGCGGCCGGCAATTGCGCGGTGCTGAAGCCGTCCGAGCTAACTCCGCGCACATCCGAAGTCATCGCCGAACTTGTTGGTCACGTGTTTGACAAGCGGCATGTGACGGTGGTGCAGGGAGGGCCGGAGACGAGCCAGGAGCTGCTTCGACAGCCGTTTGACCATATATTTTTCACCGGAAGCACGCAGATTGGACGTATTGTTATGGAGGCCGCGGCGAAGCAGCTCATACCGGTCACGCTCGAGCTCGGAGGCAAAAGTCCGTGCATAGTGCATGCGGACGCGGATGTGAAGCTGGCGGCGAAACGCATCGCGTGGGGTAAGTTTTTGAATGCCGGGCAAACCTGCATCGCGCCAGACTATATTGTTGCTCACGCAAGCGTGCGGGCAAGGCTGGTGGAGGAGCTCAGGAGGGAGACTCGCGAGCTGTTCGGGGACGATGTGCTTCGGGATGGAAGCCGATACACGGGTATCATCAGCGAACGACATTTCCATCGGCTTACAGGGCTGATGGGCCGCACAACAGGCCATGTAGCCTGGGGAGGACGAAGCGATCCGTCGATTCGTGTGCTGGAGCCAACGCTTGTCGACGGCATCGGCTGGCAGGATGCCCTAATGGAAGAAGAGCTGTTCGGTCCCCTTCTTCCGGTACTGGAGTATTCGGAGCTAACCAGCACGCTGGACGCGATTACGGAGCGACCAAAGCCGCTCGCGCTTTATTTGTTTACGAGCTCAGCCGAGACGGAGCGGCTTGTGCTGGAGCGTGTTTCCTTCGGGGGTGGCTGCATCAACGATACGATCCTTCACATCGCATCGCCTTATTTGCCGTTCGGCGGTGTAGGTCCAAGCGGGATCGGCAGCTATCACGGCCGAGCGAGCTTCGAAGCGTTCTCCCATCGCAAGAGCGTACTGCATCAGTCAGTTCGATTGGACCTTCCGTTCCGGTATCCGAACTTCAAGAACGCCTACCAGCGGATGAAAAAGCTTCTGCGTTAAGCTCGGATTAGGGCTTGGCAAGCGGCGGGGGATCATGTATCGTAGCAAGTAAGAACGAAAGAAAACGCTTATAAGCTTCGATAAAAACGGGTGAGTGATCAACATGCGAACATCACGTGCTGAATTAAGACGATTGAAACGAATACAGCTGCAGACCAAAATCAAATCCGCCCTGATCGGTCTGGCTTCGACTGTCGGGGTTGGCGTTGCCATATTTGCCGCCGTCTATATGCTATGGCCCTCTTCTCAACCTGCCCCCAAGAAGACGGCCGAGCGCCCGGCGACAGCCTCGCCTGCTGACGGCACGGTCGTGCAAGGTGGGAATGCGCCAGCCGCCGGACCATCCCCCGCGGCTGCGCCTCGAACATCCGAGCCGCTTCCGCAATCGACGCCAGCACCGAGCGGCGGCACACAGGCACCTCGGACCGGCAGCGAATCGCCACAGGGCGGACAGAGCGGCGGCGGACAGGCTGCCGCCCCGGCAGCACCAGCACCGAAACCGGAGCCTGCGGTTCAAGGTCCTGTCAAGGTGGCGGAAGCCAAGGCCGGGCACTTCACCTTAGGTTCAACCGCCCGCGAGGTGGAGACGATTCTGGGCAAGCCGGAGCTCATTGTCAATTACCGGTTTACGGACGATGAGTGGCAATACGGCAAATCGATCGTCTACTTCGACGCCAATCGCTACGTCATTGGATGGGTGAAGGCGGAAGGCGTTGCTGCCTCTAAATTCCCCGTTGATCTTGGCGCTCCTGCGGCGAGCGCCGCACCATTCAAGCTCGGATCGACGCGAGGACAAGTCGCTTCCGCGATGGGTACGCCCGATGCGATACGCGATTACGGCAGAACGGGAAGCAGCTGGCATTATGGACAATCACGCGTCGATTTCGATGCCGACGGCCTTGTGAAGGGGATCGTCAATCCAACCGGAAACTTGAAAGCGGTCCAGCCCTAAGAAAACCTCTATCGAAGTCCATTCAAGGATGAGCGACCGCGATTTAGCAGTATGTGAAGAAGAAGCACAACACTCCGGGAGCCTGTGTGCTCCAGGGTATTGTGCTTCTTCTTTTCTCTCTCGTGTTGGTTAAAAATTGAAATCGTCCGGGTCGGGTCCGAAACGATGGTCGCGGTTCAAACCATCGATATACGTCATATCCTCAGCAGTCAGCTCGAAATCAAATATGTCTGCATTTTCCGCAATACGGCTTGGCGTTACCGACTTGGGAATCGTGACAATCCCACTCTGCACATCCCAGCGAAGAATAACCTGTGCAGGTGATTTCCCATATTTCGCAGCGATTTCCTTCAGCCCGGCTTGATCCAGATTGCCCTGCATCAACGGACTCCACGCCTCAACATGAATGCCGTGCTCTCGGCAGAACGTCCTCAGCGGCTTCTGCGACAGAAGCGGATGCAGCTCGACCTGGTTGACCATTGGCTTCACTTCGCAATCCGCCATCAGGTCCTGCAAATGATGAATTTGGAAGTTGCTGACCCCAATTGCACGAACAGCCCCCTCGCGGTACAGCTTCTCCATGGCGCGGTACGTTTCCTTATATTTGCCTTTGACCGGCCAATGAACAAGATACAGATCTATGATGTCGAGCCCCAGCTTCTGGCGGCTCGTCTCGAATGCCCGAAGCGTTGAATCATAGCCCTGATCCGCATTCCATACTTTGGTTGTGATGAATAGCTCGTCACGAGCAACCCCGGCGCCCCGAATCGCTTCGCCTACACCCTCTTCATTGCCATACACGGCGGCCGTATCAATGCTGCGATAGCCCACTCGAATCGCCTCACGGACCGAATCGATAACCTCAGAGCCTTCTCCTACACGCCATACCCCTAACCCGAGCCAAGGCATCTTCACCCCGTTGCTCAGCAACGCCGAATCGGTGATCGATTGAATTTGATTTGTCATGATGGATATCCCTCCTTCCTTCTAACACTATCGAAATCAATCCCCCTTGTCAAAAATGTACCCGAATAATTCAAACCCGCCCAACACATAGTAGGAACATTACACACGAGGAGTGCTGCTGCCATGTGCCGATCCATTCGTTTATTCACTGTCGCGATGCTGCTGGTTATTTTGTGCGCTGGATGCGGACTCGGCCGACAGATGCCCAATACATTAAATAATGAGCCTTACCATTTATCGATTCACTCCCAAACCGGAGACAGCGGCGATGGGCTTTCCGCTGCCGGGGACAACCAGGAAATTCGCATGCTGTCGGACAGCGCTCCCGTAGGGGATGCTGAAGTACCGAACCCTCGCCCTGCTGACAACCGGGCTCTTCAGCAGCAATTTCCCCATGTACTGGCACTGCACGGTCCCGCTGCGGCAGGCAAACAGCTGGCGCTCACCTTCGACGACGGTCCGGACACCCGCTTTACACCCCAAGTGCTTGATGTGCTGAAGAAGCATCAGGTAAAAGCGACCTTTTTTGTTATGGGCTCCCGCGTGGACGGTCACCCGGAGGTGACGAAACGTATGGCTCGGGAAGGTCATGCGTTAGGCAACCATACGTATTGGCATCCCAAGCTGTATCAAGACAATGTCGATCGACTCCGGTGGGAGCTTCGGCAGACCGATCAATCCCTGCTTCATACGATCGGATATGTACCTCGCTTGTTCCGCGCTCCTTACGGCGGACTCAATCGCGAGCTGGTTGCTGAGCTCGACCGCCAGCGCTATTCCGTAATCGGCTGGTCCATCGATTCGCGGGATTGGACACAGGCTGATGCGGCAACGGTAGAAAGCAATATCATGAAGGGCGTCCATCCGGGCGGCATTATTTTGCTGCACAGCGGCGGGCACTGGACGCAAAATTTGTCCGGCATGGTCGAAGCGCTCGATACACTGATACCAAAGCTGCAAGCGCAAGGCTACACGTTCGTAACCATTCCCGAAATGCTTGCGATCCCGGAGCGGAAGCTGTAACAACGATACCACACGACACTATGTTGCGTTATAGCTAACAAATAGGCTCGATTGAGAGCAAATAACGCTCTAGGCGATCGTTAGAATGGGTAACCTCAAGATTTAGAACAAATAAGGTTCCCTGAGCTCGTTATCGGTAGGCCCATGCAAAAAGGAGCCCGCCAAGAAGGAGGCGAGCCCCAATATAGAGCACATGCGCATCAAAACCCAGACCAACAACATGCTCCACATCGCGCACCCAACCCAGACTATCAACATGCTCTACACATCGCATCAAATTCCAGACCATCAACATGCTCCACACATCAAGACTGATCTTAGAAGCTGCGTCATCGACGAAAAGCAACCTATGGCTTCAGGTTGTTGTGCTCCCACCACCGCAAATATTGCTGCGGATCGATAGGCTCCCATGGGGATCGGTCCGTCTTATAAATGCCGAAATGCAAATGCGGGGCAAACTGATCCTCCGTCCCTTCCGGGCCGTAGCCGGTGCTGCCGACATAGCCAATCAGCTGACCGGCTGCCAGCTTCGTTCCGATTCCAATGCCCGGCGCGTAACGATCGAGATGCGCATAATAGAACGTCGTCGCCGCATCGACACGAACCGTCAGCCGCCAGCCGCCGAGCTGGTTCCACCCATAGTTGACGACAGTCCCCGCAATGGCATTGTATACCGGAGTACCCTTCGGGGCCATAATATCCTCACCCTCGTGCTTGCGGATTACTTGACCCGATGGAGACCAGGTCCGGAGCGCAGAGAACGTATTGTAGTAAGGCTCATATTTACCCTTCGCGACCGGGAACACGCCCTCGGCATACTGTGCCGGACGCGCCGGTGCAGGAGCCGACGTCCCGGCAGCCTTACCGCTGGCAACTGGTGTTGCCGCTGTCGTACCCGGCAGTTGAATGTGCAGTCCCGTCCATATATTCGATGGATCCTTCAGCTGCGGGTTTGCCTTCAACAGCGCATCAAGGCTGACGCCGTATGTTCTCGAAATCTTCCACATCGTATCGCCCGACCCTACCACATGCACAGACGGTCCCGGCACCCGAATCGATTGGCCGGCAAGCAGCATATCCCCCGTCATTCCATTCATATCCCTAAGCTGAGCGATAGTCGTACCATATGTGCCGGCAATTTTCCATAGCGATTCTCCCGGCTGAACGACATGCGTCGCACCTGCACCAAGCACGGTTTGCGCAAGCAAAGCGGCACCTGCCACAGCTCCCAGCACACTTGCAGCAATCGTTTTTTTCATATCGGATACCCTCCTCGTCAACTCTCGTAATGTCACTATCTATCATCAGCGATACGAGGGGGTAAACGCTATGCAAAAATATTGGAAATCCGTTTATCAGGAGGAAAAGGTTTCTATGAACTGAAGCAGCGCCGGACCGAGCAAGACGATAAACAGTGAGGGAAATACGAAGAGCACGAGCGGAAACAACATCTTGATCGGCGCCTTCATCGCCGCTTCCTCCGCCCGCTGCCGCCTCTGCTCCCGCACTTCTGCGGACTGCACGCGCAGCACCTGAACCATGCCGATACCGAGCCGCTCCGCCTGCAGGATGCTGGAAATCAGTACGCGAAGCTCATCCAGCACAACGCGGTCGCGCACCCCAATCAGCGCCTCCCGGCGAGTTTTGCCCAGTCGGATTTCTTCGAGACAGCGCTGAAATTCAGCGCATAGAACACCGTCCGACTTGGATACGAGCTTGCTGAGCGCCGCATCGAACCCGAGTCCCGCCTCCAGGGAAACCGTCAACAAGTCGAGCACATCCGGCAGCTCCCGCAGCGCCAGCTTGGCACGCGCTGCTGCCTTAAGCCGGAGGTAATAGCCCGGCAATCCGGCAGCCATCAGCAGACAGACACCGGCTGCCGCCACAATGCCGCCGATGCCGAACCCGAGCAGAAGCCCATATGCCGCTCCAGCCGCAGGCGCGAATAGGCATAGCGCCATTTGGAGCAGCCGAAACTCGGCTGCCCCCAGCTTCAGCGGTCTGCCGGCCTGCAGCAGCCGCAGCTCCAGCTTCACCGATTCCATCCGCCGCCCCATCCGCCGCCTCCAATATTGCAGCAGCGGCTGCACAAGCACAGCGGCAGCGCGTCTGATCCGCCCAGGAGCAGCGGCTTCAACAGCCGTCTCAATATCCGCGGCTGGAACTCCCGTCGCCAGATCAAGGCGGCGCTGCACGAGCGCTTTCCGATCCAGACGAACCTGCCCGCATGCATACACAATCAGGGTCACGCACAGAAAGAAGGACACATACAGCATCCGCTACACCTCGATTGTCGTTAATTTACGAATCAACATAAAGCCGATCGCTCCGGAGAAGCCTCCTGCCCCTACCATGGCGAGCCCAAGAGGGTGACGAAACAGCGAGCCGATATATTCCGGCTCGATCAAATACAGAACAAAAGCCAACCCGATTGGCAGCAGCCCGATGACCATGCCGGAAAGTCGACCTTGGGCCGTCAACGTTTTGACTTGCCGCTGAATCCGGTTGCGCTCCCGAATTGTACGTACAATCGTTTCCAGAACGACAGCCAAATTCCCGCCCACCTGCCGTTGGATCAACACTGCCTGAACGAGCAAATCGAGGTCGGCGCTCGGCATCCGATCCCGCAGGTGAAGCAGTGCCTCCTCCATATTGACTCCGTATTGCATCTCCTTCAGGACGAGCTCCATCTCGTCCCGAATCGGCGGATCCGCTTCCTCCGTCACCGTTTTGAGCGCTTGGGCGAAGCTGAAGCCCGCCCGCAGCGAACCGATAATGGTCGTGATCGTATCCTCCAGACCTTCATTAAAGCGTTGAATCCGATCCTTCACCTTTTTGCGGACATACCACTTCGGCAGCAGGTAGCCGCCAATCGCGCCAACCGGAAGCCACAGCCAGCTGCCAAACAGCAGCACCGCCAGAAAGCCGCCGAGCGTCGCCGCAATCCAGCGGAACAGCACATATTCCTCCGGCTCCATGGCAAGCCCCGAGCTGCGCAGCAGCTGCTCCAGCGTCTCTCCCTCGCGCTTCGACAGTTTGCTGCGGACCGCCTGCTTCGCCAGCCGCAGCTGGACAAGCACATCGAAGCGCTTGCGGCTCAGCTTGCGCGAATCGTTGAGCTCCATCAGCCGCTTCATGCGGCGATTCATTCGTTTGTCCGAGAGCAGAATGGAAGCAAACAGTCCCGCAAAAAACAAGATGCTGCTGGTTGCGAACAGGAGCGTAATCAGCCATTTCATACGTATTCACGCACTTCAATAAATACATTCGAAGGAATGTGAATGCCCGAATGCTCCAGCCGCTCGTAGAACTTCGGACGAACGCCTGTCGGGACAAGCCTGCCTTCAATCCGGCCCCGCTCGTCGATCCCGTCCTGCCGAAATACAAAAATATCCTGCAGCACGATGACATCCCCCTCCATGCCCTGCACCTCTGTGATGTTCGTAATTTTGCGGGAGCCGTCTTTAAGCCGCGACTGCTGAATGATAACGTCGATCGCACCGGCGATCTGCTCGCGAATCGCCTTCACCGGAAGCTCGATGCCCGCCATGAGCACCATCGTCTCCAGCCTCGAGATCATATCCCGTGGGCTGTTGGAATGGCCGGTCGCCAGCGATCCGTCATGTCCGGTGTTCATCGCCTGCAGCATATCGAGCGCTTCGCCGCCGCGCACCTCGCCGATGACGATCCGCTCGGGACGCATACGCAGCGAATTGCGCACCAGATCACGAATTGTCACCGCACCCTTGCCCTCAATGTTGGGCGGACGCGACTCCAGCGATACGACATGCTCCTGCCACAGCTGAAGCTCCGCCGCATCCTCGATCGTCACGATCCGCTCATCGCTCGGGATGAAGGAGGACAGCACATTGAGCGTTGTCGTCTTGCCCGAGCCGGTACCGCCGCTGACAAACAGATTGAGCCTGGCCTTCACGCAAGCATCGAGAAAAACCGCCATCTCCCGGGTAAGCGTCCCGAACCGGATCAAGTCATCGATGCGGAAGGGATCCTTGCTGAACTTCCGAATTGTAATAGTCGGACCCTTAAGCGCAAGCGGCGGGATAATTGCGTTCACACGCGACCCGTCAGGCAGTCGCGCATCCACCATCGGGCTGCTTTCGTCAATCCGGCGGCCGATCGGCGCGACAATTTTTTCAATGATATTCATGACATGCTCATCATCGCGAAATTGAACATGAGACAGCTCCAGCTTGCCGCTCCGCTCCACATAAACCTGATTGGGCCCGTTCACCATCACCTCGGATACCTCCGGGTCCAGCAGCAGTGGGTTAATCGGACCGAAGCCGGTCAGATCGTGAATCAGCTCCTCGACGACCTTCTTTCGGTCTACCTGCCCGCGGAACGATTCATCCTCCTTCATGATCTCGACCGCCATCGCGTCCAGCTTCGGCAGGATCGCTTCGACATCGTCGTCCTTCACATCGTTGAGCACCTGCTTATACAGGCGGTTCTTCAGCTCCTGATGCTTCGTCATCCGGTTCGGCCGCTCTTTCGATCCGGGCTGATCCGATTTGCGGATATCGCGAATCGTCGCGATTAAATCCTTGCGCGCCCCTCCGGTCGCTCCCGGAGCCGCCATACTCGCAGCTCCCGAAGTGCTCGCGGCATTCGAAGCCGAATGCGGATCCGCCGCGCCCCCCGTTCGGGCAGCCTGCTCTTCCGCTTCCGAGCCCCCGGACTGCGGCATAACGGCGCCTCTGGCTTGCAAACGCTCTAGCAAGCTCATCTGCACGAACACCTCCGTTACATCAATGATGCACTGCCCTTAGCTTTGGAGAACAGCGACTGCAGCAGCGACGTTTGCTTCGGCTTGAACATCGTAATTTCCCGTCTGGAAATCATCTGCTCCGCCAGCCGGAATACCGACTTCGCCACCTCCGTCTTGCTCTGATTCATGACGAACGGAATACCCGTATTCAGCGATGTTGACACGACGGCAAAGTCATTCGGGATATAAACCGGCGTTTCTTCGCCGACGATATCCGGCACATCCTGCGCCTTAATGACACTCTCCATCGTGGAGCGATTAATGACCGTCGTTACCTTGCGGGTCATACCGAGCAGCTCCATTGTATCCAGCATCGTCTTCGCCCCCTTGATCGCAGCCATCTCAAGCGTCGTCACAAGGAACGCCTGGTCCGACTTCTCGATGAGCTGAAGCGTGCGTTCGTGCAGCCCGGAAGCGGTATCGACAATTACGTAGTCGAACTGTGCGAGCAGCAGATCACACATTTGCTCCAGCTGATCGACCTTAATCAAGTCCGCATGCTCCGGCCGCTCGGGAGCCGCCAGCACCTTGACACCGGAAGGATGCGCCATCAGATAGCTGCTGACCGTATACGGATCCAGCTGCTCCTCCCCTTCCACGACATCCTTGATGGTAAAGGCGGGCTGCAGATCCATCGCCAGACAGACGTCGCCGAATTGAAAATCTCCATCGATAATTGCAATTTGCAGCCGGTTGCTCTTGGACAGCGCCACCGCCAAATTCACCGCAAGCACCGTCTTGCCGATCCCGCCCTTGGCACTGCAGATTACAATCATCTCGCCGCGCTTGCCGTGACGCGCACCCGCGTCGTGTACTCCGTTCGCCATGTCTTCTCCATGCCTCCTCACTGCCTGCCGATCATTGCTTCTTAATCCGACTATGTAAGACGAGACTGATTTCGCCCTTCTCATCCGCATTCACAATCGGGAGCACCTCCTGCGGCTTTACCTCGAGCGTAACCGAGCTGTACTCCGCATATGGCGCTTCCGGTCCGCTCTCCACCATCCTGCGGCCAACCGCCAGCACCCTCACCTGTTCCACCACCGTCGAGGTGTTGACCTGATTCGTCACCTTATCGGCAATCGAAACAACGACATCCACCCGGTCCTCCGGCTCAATCAGGTTGGAGACGGATTGCACAAAGTTGACGCCGACCGCCACCGCGCGCATCCCCTCCGTCACCTTGCGGGCGACGAGCGCCGCCTCATCCTTCTCGCTCTTGACGCGAGATGACAGAATGACCTCGCCAACCGCAAGGTCGGCTTCGGCGAATTTCCCTTCGGCATCAGCCGCCGCCGTCAGCGCCTGGGCATGGAGGCCCAGCTTCGGCACCTTCACTACCTCCACCATGCCCGCTCCGATACGCTGGTTTTTCTTAATCGGCTGCTTGGCGACCAGCGCCTCCACCAGCGTCTCATTCGCCGCAGCCGTCTCGTCAAAGCGCTTCATGTAATCGATAAACAAGTACGTCGTGACCAGCCCCATAACAATCGCCAGCACAAATACGATCTTCGCCCTCATCGCAGCTCTCCTATTCCGTCAATCGAATCGTATAGGCACCCTTGTCCGCTCCTCCCGGCGAGGCGACACCTGAGCCCGTGCGCTGGATAAACTTGCCGGTGATCGCGGTGTCGTTCGCGCTCATTGGCTCGCTGATGTAGAAATACGCAAACCCGCGAATCTCCACGCTCTTGATTTGATTTCCGCTGCTGCTCAGCGGTCGGTAAACCGGCACAAGCAGGACTCGCGGGCAGTCGCGGTGATGCATCTCGCCTGGCGGGTAGCCGCACAGCTCAATGCGTTCCTTGACACCGGCTCGCGTCTTGCCAGCAATATTGCCTGTTTGCGTATCCACTTTATCGCCGAGGAGCAGCTCATTCTTATAGCCAAAGCGCAGGTTGTCTTCATACGTGCTTGCACCCGGTCCCCCGAGCGCCAGAATCCCGAAGTTCCCGTGGCTCACTTCCGTCTGGTCCACCTTAAGCTTATACTCCTTGTTATATTCCAGCGGAATCGCCTCATCGATGCCGAGCGGTGCCGCACCCTTCGCGCCGCTCATCCGTCCGAGCTCCGCCGAAGCCTTCGCGGATACAGGCGTCTCCTGCATGCCGAACAACCTCGCAAAGCCGAACGACACGGTCCGCTCCAGCGTGACCGAAACCTTGCGTCCCGCCTCCACCGCAACGGACTCCAGGCTGTCCAGCTCCCGGTGCTTGTCCAGCACCGTACGCACAACGCTTTCCACATTGCCCTTCGTCGTTGTAAGCTCCTGCGCACCGGAGAGCGCCGCAGCATTCGCCGCCTTCTGCAGCTCGCTGCGCACGACATACAGCTTGCCGCCATCCACCGCCAATGCCCCTCCGGCCAACAAGCCTACCAGAACAAACGCCGCAAACAGCGCCGAGCTTCCCCGTTCATCCTTGACCCATGCTGCATCAATCTTCATCCCTGCACCTCCTATTCCACACGTATCGTCGAATGAACCGTGATGACAGGGGCCGGCGCCAGCTTGGATATGACCGGTGTGACAAAAGGCTGCGAGTACGTAAGCGTAACGGTCACATATTGCCCGGACTTGCGGGTCGCTCCTGTCGGCTCAATTTTGATTTGCAGCTCTTCCTTCTTCCCCAAGTGAAAATAGTTCCGCGCGAACGTGGTCATCTCCGTATCCGACCTGCCGAGCCCGCCGAGCCGCACCGTCTCCTGTGAAGCGTGATGCAAGTGTTGGTACCCGTAGAACAGCCGGCTCAAGTCGATGATGCCGCACACAACCAGCAGCAGCACCGGCAGCACCAAAGCAAACTCCACCATCGACTGCCCCTCCTGCCTGCGCCCTACAGCAAAAATGTGCCGAAGCCGTAGCATAACGCCGCACCTCCTGCAATCGCCGCTCCGTATGGGAACGTCCCTGACAGCATGCCCTCGCCCCGCAGCGATATCGGCAGCCGAACGCCCTGCATCAAACAAGCGGCGTAGGAAGCAGTCCAGCGCAGCATCGTCCTCGCTTCCGCCCGCATCAGAATGGCAGCCATCGCGAACACTCCTCCCAGCAAGGCCATGTACACAGCCGCATTCCACACAAACACCGCTCCCTTGAAGGCACCGACTACCGCGAGCAGCTTCACGTCGCCGCCGCCCATTCCGCCCATCAGATACGGGATCAGCAGAACGACGAAGCCCGCAAGGAATCCGAGTGCCGAACCCGCAAAACCCTCCCATCCGCCCTGCCAGGCATTCACCAGCAGCGCCGCCGCCAGCCCCGGAGCCAGCACCTTATTATAGATGCGCCGATGCTTCAAATCGGTCGCTAGACAGACAAGCAGCAGCACTGCCAGCAAGCTATCGATCACCATGTATGTCACCTGCCCCCCGGAAGGGAAAAAAAGTCCAAGGACCAGCGTCCGTGGACTTTCCCCCTGCAGTCTTGCGTCGATTAGTCCTTCGGACGACTCTGAACCTTCGCAACCGCTTCGTTGAACATCGCCGTAATTTCGCCGCGCAGCGTGATCAGAATGGTCACGACTGCAACTGCAATAACCCCCAGTACGAGTCCGTACTCCGTCATCCCTTGTCCTTTTTCGTCGCGAATCAGTGTCATCAGCTTGTTTGTCATGTGCTCATCTCTCCTCAATTTGGTTATGATGGTAGTCCACAGATTGCCCTGCTTCCGCCTCCGCTCGCTCGAGCGTCCCGGCCGGAAGCTCCACAATCGACACCGTGCCGCGCCAGGACTGTCCGAAGCGATTCGGCGCCAGCGTCTCGAGAGCGACAATTCGCCCCCGTGCGTCCAGATGAAGGACGTCGATTGGGTAGGTCATGCCAAACGTATGCACCGAACGGCAAGGGATCAGGTGCAGCCCTTCCCCATCCGCGAGCTCACTGCGAAACAGCAATCCTCTGAGCCTGCCTGCAAACGTATCGGCCGTCCTCAGAGCGTTCGCCAGCTCAGCGCCGCTCTCGCGAATGTACAGCTGCTTGTCCAAACTTGGTAACCCTCCTTTCCCCATACAAATACCCCGCCTTTTCCCGAAAGGAGGGGTTATGCGATGTTGATGAAGATCCGCATATACGCCCAAAAAAGCCCTATCCTTCGGCAGCTGGCTGGCAAGCAAACGTTCTCCGTTTACGTAGCCCCTCTAGCTTTGCGTCCTTGCCTTTCAGCAAGTTTGCCTTTATCGAGATCGCGCGATTTGGATCGCGTATCCGATTTGTAGCCTAATCATAGCTTGACGAATTCGAAATGCGGTATCCGTCTGTCTGCTCAATTTCGAAAATTGCATATTGGCGAGAAAATGTGTCGAATTTCACATTTTTGCGTAGGGCTTTAGGCGTGAGGTGCGCATAATTTGACAATGGACGAGAAACCTTAAGGGCGTCGGTAGGAAAATGGGAGGAAGGGAGTGAAAGCTCGTTATGACAGAAAACCGGACGCATCGAGGGAACTATACCGGTACCGCAAACATGAATGCGGAGAATCAGGACATGGCGTTCGTGAACGATACGGCGGAGCGCGCCGATTCGGTTACCTCGCAGAACAATGTGCCGATCAACGACAAGAAGAACAAGAATGCCGGTGTAAAATAATTAGGTTTACAGGAAGGCAGGACCGCGACGGGGGAAGCTGTCCCTAGAACAGCTCCAGCTGCTCCGGTCCCTCTTGCCCCTCCCCCGCCTTGACCCCATAAGACAATCCCAGCAGCTCTGCTAATCGTCCCGCATTATCCGCCGCATCGCCGCCGGAATTGTTGTTGAGCACAACCAATATCCGCTCACATTCCGCCTCAAGCGCACGCAGACGACCCACCCATTCAGTCAGCTCCGCCTCGCTGTAGCGGTACAAATACCGCACATCGCGCCAGTTCGCTTCACCGCTGCTATGCCAGCCCGCCGCGTTGCGTCCGTGGAAGCGAACGAGCGTCAGGTCGCTGCGGGTCGGCTTCGCTACAATCGGCACGGAGCCGCGTCCGGCCTGCGGTTCGTCGCAGATGCTGTGAATCCAGCCCTCCCGCTCCATGAAGGCTAGCGTTCGCTCCTCCATTCCGTCCTCGAACCAGGAACGATTGCGGAACTCAAGCGCCACTGGCACACCTTCCATCAGCTCCTTCGCCCGCCGCAGCACGGCCACATGCTCCCTGGTGCAGTCGAACCACGGAGGATATTGAAACAGCACCATCGCGAGCTTATCCGCCTGCACAAGCGGTTCGATCGACTCCCGGAACTCGCGGAACATTGCCGCTTCCGCCGAGGGAGGCAGAGGACCTCCCCGAACATGCCCGGTCATGCCCTGGAACGCCTTCACGACGAAAGAGAAGGCAGGCGGCGTTACCTCCGACCAGGTTTCGTAGTTTTTGCTGGGCTGAATCGCGTAGTAGGACGCATCAACCTCCACCGTCGGAAAACGCTCCGCATACATGGCGAGCTTGTGCCGCCCCCGCATCTCCTTGCCTGCGTAAAGCTTGTCGTGATCTCCCCAGCCCGCCAGTCCGATCTCTATCATCGCCTTCTACCCCATCATAATGTCCGGATCGTAGTCAATTCGCGATTTCGCTGCAATCGCCAACACATCCATTTCAACATCGAGCCCGACTCCATCCGGCATTACATAGAACCACGACTTTTGCACCGCTTTACCATTCGTCTCCTGGAACACAAATACATTGAGCTCCTCGCGAACCTCCAGCAGTGCGTCGATCGTACCGGCTGACGATACGCCGCTGATCTGGAAGAGCCAGCCGCCCCCCGCCATTTTATCCAGTGCATACGAAACGCCCTTATCCCGGTTCGTATCCAGGAACACTCTGCCTCCAACCGCATGCTTGACCAAAAGCCTATGCACCATCCCGGCACCTCCTATGGCAAATCAATCAGCATATAACATGTATCGTCCGTCGCTCTGAGCCTCAAGTCCCGCATTCCCTCAAACCGCGCTGAATCCCCGGCATGCAGCGTTTCGGCGCCGTTGACGCCAAGTGTTCCTTCAATTAGATAAAGGAATGTACGCCGGTCTGCCGATTGAAGGAAGTCCACTGCGGTGCCCGCTTCCGTCTGCGACAAATAAATAATCAGATCCTGACTGATGGAAGCGGCATGCGGCCCACCCTCCGGAGTCACAACCGGCAGCAGTGCATTGCGCATCTCTTCCGGCTGGAAGCGGCTCGTTTCGTAGCTTGGCGGCAGTCCACGCTCCCTGGGCATAAACCAAAGCTGCAGCAATCTGACCGGCTCCACCTCCGACGGGTTCGATTCCGTATGAAGAACGCCGTGCCCCGCACTCATCCGCTGCACTTCGCCATAACCGGTGATCGCCTGATTGCCGAGGCTGTCTTCATGGCGAAGCTGCCCGCTTAGAACGATCGACACAATTTCCATATCGCTGTGGGGGTGTGCGCCGAAGCCACGGCCGGGTCCGATCGTATCGTCGTTGCATACCCGCATCGGACCGAACCGGGTGTTCTCCGGGTCGTAATAGTCTCCGAAGGAGAAGCTCAAATTCGTCTTCAGCCAGCCCAGATCCTTGCTGTACCTGTTGCCGGCGCGATATACCGTAATCATGCGAACGACTGTCCTCCTTTTTCTGAATCCGTTTCCTTCTATTGTACCCTACAGAAACACCCGCCCGCCATCGGTTATATACCGACAGCGGGCGGGTGCCTTCCGCCATGCTTCATTATCTTTGCTTCGATTCAACCTCGGACAGATCGCGGCGATGCTGCTCCAGCTGGCTGCGAACCTCGTGCAGCGGCTGCCTATGACCGTCCGTATCGGACTGCATCGCCTGGTTCAACGCATGCTCCGCCGTCTCAATCGAATTCCATGCATTCGAGATCGTCTCTGCGCTCGGGTGGGATTGCGCCTGGATGACGGCCCGCTCCGCCTTGTCCGCGGAATTTTGCGCCTGCGAGGTGATGTTCGGATCCTGCAGACTCGTATCGTTATTCATCGGCTTGCTTCCTCCTCAGACTGCGTTCATCGGGCTTATCGCCCGTAACAGTATGAGAAGGGAGCAGCCTTTTTATTCCTCTAACGTGGGGTCATACTCGGTAAACCTTATTCGATCACGACAAGGGTTGCCGAACGTGCCGGGAGTCTGACCGACATCTCGCCGCCATTCACCGCCGTATCGGTGGAGCGCTGCAGCCTCGTGCCGGCATCGAACATATACGTCTTTGCGGTTCCGGCAACGTTCCGGGACAGCGAGACGTCGGCCGTCCGTGCCGCTGTGTCCTTGTTGAACAGAAGCACATAGGTTTTGCCGTTCGCCGCTTCGATCGTATAAGACCCGACCAAATCCGCATTCGAGCTAGACGTCTGAACAACCTGACCTTCGATGCTGCCGCCCTGGCCGTCATAGTTCAGGTACAGCTTGAACGCATCCTCAAGCGGCGTATTGGCATGCAATCCGCCCCAGCGCGTTGCAAGATCGACACCCTCGCGCGCGAAGATTGCCAACGCTTCAGCCTGAGCAAGCCCGCTGCCGATACCGGCGCCGTCACCGAAGTTGTATTCGGTGATCGCCAGCTTTGTTCCCGGCGCGTTCTGCTCAATCAGCTCGCGCATGCGCGGAAGCAAGCGAACCGGCTCCTGAATCCATGAGCTCGGATCCTGGAACGTCGGATCATACAACGATTTCAAGGCATTCAACCGGCGCTTCGTCGTCGCAGCCGATTCATCGCTAGTGAACGGAATCCCACTCTCCGCCGGATAGTAGTGAATGTCAAGCACGTCGACCAGCTTCACGCCGGTGCGCTGCTCATGCTCTCGCACCTTGCTCAAATACCATTCCAGGAATGGCTTATTGTCATGCGTTCGCATATCCTCACCCGGGAAGCAACCGTCCTTCGCCGAGTAGAAATATTCGCACCAGCCCCACGCAACCGGTCCATACACGACTGCCTGCGGGTCCTTTTGCTTGATCATGGAACCATACTCTTCGGTATATTTCCAAATTTCGTCGTACGTCGTCATCTCGGGATGTACATCAAAATGCGTGTGACCCCACAGTGCAGGCTCGTTATCCAGTGCATAGTGGCGTACGAAATTGCCAAACCGCGATTTCATATGATCGATCCAGCGCGCCATAAAATCGACACCGTAACGCCTTGACGTATCGGTCGGATCGTTGCCCGTCACGTAACTGCCATCCGGGCGGTGGCCGTTGCCCGCATCCCGGCGGCACCATGCCTCACCCCAATCGCATTCGTTGCCCCGCTGCGCTCCATACTTATCGATGGAGAAGCTCCACGTCACATCGCGGCTTTTCGGCGTCCAGCCAATCGTCGGAATCTGCATCAGCACTTTGGAGCCGTCCTGCTGCTGCTTGGTCAGGAATCGGTCGGAAAGCGAGCCGTTCGGCAGCTGGGAAGGATCGACGGTTCCGTTCGGCAGGTTGAGGAAATACCAGTCACCTGCTCGATTCGTTACATCCAGCTCCCAGTTATAACGTGACATCTGGTTGCCCCCCCAGCGAACGACAGGGAATTTCATCTGGGTCGTGTTCTGATGCGGCATCTCCTCGAAATTTACGCCAAAAATATCCTTGCTCATCGTCCTTCGCGGCGCGTTCGGGTTCACCGTCACCTGAATCTTCGGAAGCTCCGGATCGGGAAGGCGTGTCACATTCATATTTCGCAGGAAGGCAAAATCGTCGAGATATACGTATCCTTGGTCCTGCTCGCCCCATGCCTGAATAACGATACCGTCGAAGGTCGGACTGGAGACGCCGAGATCAGCCATTTTTACCCGAACATAATTCCACACACCCGGTTGAATGCCATCCGGCAGCAGGCTGTTCAGGAGTACGGAGCCGACAACGCTCTGACCGTCCTGGAGCACCACGTTCAAGGACTGCCTGCTCGAGCTGCCGCCGTGCACCCAGAATTCCAGGCCGTAATGCTCTTTCGTATTCAGCTTGCCCGCGCTGCGGTTCAGCCAGATGCCTTGATAGGCTGTCGCATGGAAGGCGATGGACTGCGTGCCTTGATGTGCGTAGGCCGTGCTGTCAAATCGAGCGGTCCCCCACGTCCAATTGCTGTAGCCCGGAGCAAGTCCGTCCGTATAGGCGGCTTCGGGGGCGACCTTGGTCACTTGGACGTACATCGAGGAGCTCTTGCCGCCGTATGTCGCCGTTATTCGTGTGATGCCTTCCGCCAGCGCGGTTACATGGCCGGTGGGCGATACAGTTAACACGTTCGGCTGCTCCACTGTCCATACCGCAAGACCGGAAGCGTCCTTCGACTCTCCGTTCGAGTAGTTGGCGGTAAGGTCCAGTTGGGCATGGTCACCCGGGAGCAGCAGCATCTCGTACGTCGAGAGAACCGTTTCCAACAGCTCGGGCGGCGCTACATATTTCTTCAAAAGGTGAATATCGTCGATCCACACATCGGGCTGTGTCCCTTCTGCAGCTCCGCGGATCACGAGCGCGTCGAAGATGCTGTTCGTCATATTCAGCGCCGTCAGCTGGATCGAAATTTTCGTCCACACCTTCGGTGCGAGATGTCCGCCTTCGGCGTAATCGGCCGCATTCACGGTAGCCACGCTAACTCCGCCGGCATTGAAGCCGATTGTCAGCTGCTGGCCACCTGCATCACCGCCGTGCACCCACAGCTCCAGCCGGTCGTGCTCCTTCGTGTCGACCCAGCCGTCGCCTTTGTACAGATACAAGGCGCCTTGATTGGACGGATTCATCCGAATGGATTTCGTACCCGTATATACAGGCTGTGCAGCCGATAGATCGTGCTGCGCCCAGCTATAGTTCTGGAACGAGGCATGAAGCGCTTCGTTGTAAACCGCAATCCCATCGATGGCTGGTACCGGTCCTCCCGGAGTCGGGTTCGGGTTTGGATTCGTCGGCGTTACGCGGACGTTCGCCGCTGCCTGGAAGCCTCCGTAAGTCGCGGATACGACTGTGTCGCCGACGGCGATCGCCCTCACCACTCCCCGGTCGACAGACGCAATGCCCGGATTGGACGATTCCCAGACGACACCTTGCGGAACTACATCCGTCGTGCCATCCGAATACATCGCTGAAGCATAGAGCTGTGTAGTCGCCCCTGCCTGGAGCTGCACATTGCCCGCCGATAATTGAAGACCGCTCATGGTACGCTGCGGCGGCGTCTGTGCCGGACTGCCGTGTGTCAGCCGAATATCGTCAAAGTAAATGCTCGGCTGTCCTCCACGCGACGTATCCTGAAGCAGGATCGTATCATACAGACCGTTCGGCACATTCAGCTTGCCGATATCCAGCTGCACCTTCTGCCAGCTGCTTGTAACACGGCCTTCCGGCAGCAGCTCATCAAGCGTCTTCTCTCCTACCTGCTGACCGCCCGCAATCAGAACAAGCCGCAGCTTCTGGCCACCTTGGGCTCCGCCGTTCACCCAGAACTCCAGAACCGGATGATCCTTCACCGATGCCACACGTTCCTTGTAGAGATATAAGCCGCCCTCATTGCTTGGATTCATCTCAATGGATTGGGTACCGGAACGGACCACAGCCTTGCTTTCCAGGTTCACTTGTGCCCAGCTGTAATTGGCAAACCCCGGCTGCAAGCGATCGTCATATACGATTACATCCTCGCCTGCAGCGTTAACAACTGGTAACGCATCTTGCGGAAACACAGTGCTCGTCACGAGCACTGCCGTTGCGACGAGCGACACAGCCGTCCTCCGCAGCTGGCTCAGCCAGCTGTTGTATACATGCTTCACTTCCACGCACCTCCGAAAAATATGGGTCATGAATTCGCCCTGAACACATTTTCGGTGATAGGCAGCCGCAGGAAGAGTTGCTCTGTTCTCAATTTCGCCGGTGACTCAGTCATAAACATAAGGAGGACTCGCCGAGAAGGTGAAAAACTTCACAGAATTGCAGGTTGACAATTGCAAAAGACGCTTCACGCGATATTCATCGCATGAAGCGCCCCTCTTCGATCATTCCGGTTATCCCGCTTTATTTGCACTCGGGAGCACACCCGGGTCTTTAATCGTCACACCGGTAGTGAGCTCGAAATCGTACAGCGCCTTATTGACTTCAGAGAAGCGGTCCAGCTCGTTATAGGCCGGAATGCCGTGGTAAGCCATATCGAGACCCTCCTCCTCTTCCGCCTGGGAGGCGCGGAGTCCCACGGTGACTTTACATACATAGGCGATCGCCAAACCGCCGACAAAGCCCCACGCGCACACCGCAACAACGCCAAGCGTTTGAACGCCCAAGAGTCCAGCTTGGCCCGTCGTAAACAGTCCTGCCTCCTTGTCGAACAGCCCCACCGCAATCGTGCCAAAAATTCCATTGAAGCCGTGCACCGCCACCGCACCCACCGGATCGTCCACCTTCATGCGATCCACCAGCAATGTAGCGCCGATCACGATAAGACCGGCTATGATACCAATCACAATCGCACTACCTTGCGAGATAAACGCACAGCCCGCCGTCACCCCAACTAGCCCTGACAACGCACCGTTCATCGTCATGCTCGGGTCTGTTTTCCCGTATTTAAACATGGTAAAGAGCATCGCCGATGCGCCGCCTGCAGCAGCGCCCAGCATCGTGTTCAGCGCAATTGCCGATAGGGAGGTGTCTGCAGCGTTCAGCGTGCTGCCCGCATTGAACCCGAACCAGCCGAACCAGAGCACGAAGACACCCGCCGATGCGAGAGGGATGTTGCTCGGTGCGAATACGTTCACGCTGCCATCCGTATAGCGTCCGCGTCTCGCGCCCAGCATCCATGCCATTGCGAGTGCTGCCGAGCCGCCCAAAGCATGGATGACCGCCGACCCGGCGAAGTCCTTCATCCCCATCTGTGCCAGCCAGCCGTCCGCGTTCCATACCCAGTGCCCGGAGATTGGATACAACAGCATCGTAATCAGAGCGGCTGCAATGACATACGCCTTAAAGTTCATCCGTTCGGCCACCGCGCCTGATACAATCGATACACAGGCGATCGCGAATCCGAGCTGAAACAGCACATAGGCCGCAGGCGGCAGCTCCATGCCGAGCTCGATGGATTGCGGCGCAAAGAATAAGGATGTGCCGATCAGCCCTCCAGCACCTTGACCGAACATCAGTGCGAAGCCAATCGCCCAGAACGCAAGTGCGCCGATCGTCAAATCCACGAAAATCTTCATCGTAACGTTAACTGCATTCTTCGTTCGGACAAGGCCCGCCTCCAGCAAGCTGAAGCCGCCTTCCATAAAAAGCACCATCGCCGCTGCAATGACGACCCATATCGTATTGAGATGTATGGCTTCCATAATTACTGCGCCTCCCGTTGGCTCTGTAGCTCATCAATCGTCTCATCGACGACGCCGGTACGAATGTTGTAAGCTTGCTCAACCGAGGTTACGAAAATTTTGCCGTCTCCGGCTTCTCCCGTCTTCGCCGCCGCGATCACTGCCTTCACCGTGTTCTCCACCATAAAGTCGGAGACAACGATCTCCATCTTCACCTTCGGATGCAGGCTGACCGTATAATTGTGTCCGCGGTAGGTTCCCTTGGTATCCTTCTGCTGTCCGCGGCCGACCACTTGGCTGACCGTAAAAGCTGTGACACCGATTGTATGCAGCGCTTTAATCGTGTCGTGCAGCTTCTGCGGTCTGAGAATCGCTTCGATTTTTTTCACGCATGTCACCTTCAATCTGAATAATAGGGGTTATTCGGTGCTATAATGTTCAGGTTTCCTTACTTGATATGAAAAAATATCTCACGTTATACGGTTGATGTCAACTATTTATTCGGTTTTAGGGTGATTTTTGTTGTTTTCCGGGCGAATTCAGTTATATATAACGCAATCATGTTAGGTTTAGGCTTCGTTGGGGGTGCTAGCCGATGGAATCGTTCCGGGATCCGCTTTGCGGCGCATGTGTACGGTCAAATTCTGCCTCGAATTCGTCGACAGCCCCCGGTCAACTCCCGCTACTCGCTCAGCTATCGCCCATATGCACAACCGTCCCCCTTAATCATGATGCAATTTTTGCACCATAATCTTTACATTCGCATGAATGCTGCGCGTATGTTGCAATAAAGAGCACATATCTTTAATTGACCAATGGTCACAAGGTAGATTCAACTAAAATCTACTCTTTTCTGCAACATAGGAAGCTCACAGAGCTCATCCACTCCAAAATGGTGCACATCTTGCAACTAAACGAACCGTACCCACCGTTTCCACCGTCTCCCCGCCTATCCGCCGCCTATCGCAATTCGCCAGCCCATCCACCCGTCCGTCCACAAATCCAAGCGATAACACCTCACTTCACCCGCAGACAAAAACGGGGCCCGACTCATCTCTGAGCCAAGCCCCTTGCCACAACCTATTTTGTTCGAATGAGCACCGTTCGGGTATCGCCATCCCAACCAACCTCTGCACCCATAGCCTCGCTCACAAATCTAACCGGCACCATCGTACTGTCATTCACGATATCTGCCGCCTGATCAAGCTTCACAAGGCTGCCGTTGACGGAGGCATTCGCCGATCCTACCTGCAGTACGACGACAGTAGCGCCGCGCGTCGCTGTGACCGTGCGCGTATCGCCGTCCCACTTGATCTCTGCACCCAGCTTTTCGAAGATGGCGCGCAGCGGAACCATGGTTCGGTCGTTGATCACGACAGGAGGCTGGGAGTAGGACTGCAGCTCCCCATTTATTTTAACCTGGATCGCAGCTGGTCGATTAGCCGGTACCGGTGCGGCAGCGCCAATTTCAAAATCGACAAACTCGGAATATGCCTCATTCTGCGAGAAGTCTACCACGTAGAACCCATATGAATACACACCCTTCGGCAGCGGGGCAGCTCCCAGCTTCAACTCCCGTCCAACCTTGAAAGCAGGGCCCTCCATAAAACCGTCCTCATCTGTGGCCGAATCATAGGTGTAAAACATCGGGATGATCGTGTCCCCCTGTTTAACCTTGATGATATTTTTATCCGCCTGGCCGCTCACCGGATTAACACCCGTCCAGCCGCCGATCACCTTCGATTCACCTGTTCGGTGGCTGTACATCACCATCAGGTCCAGCTCTTTCCCATTTAGCTTGGCTGGAATCGCATACTCTGTGTAATCGTCGCCATAGTTCGAGAGGAACATCGATACGAAATTTCCGTTCAGCGTTACCCACTCTCCGGCAAATTCATCGCTCAGCACACCGGTTTTCTCATTGTAGGCAATTTCGTCATCCATTCCGAGGAACATGATTTTGGTCTCGGAGCCATCTACGACACGAGCGAGCACCGAATACGCCTCGGCAATATCCTGACGGTTCTCCTCACGGATGACGACGGAGTATTGTGTAACCCCTTGGCGAATTTCAGCTGCCTGCGGAACCGGATTTACAAAACCGACCGGCTCTGTGTCTTCCAGCATAAGTCCCGCATATTCTTTAACGAAATCCCTATAAACAGCGGAAAAAGGAAGTGTGGAGTAAATCGCCGCGTTGCCTTTGAAATTGTCTCGATCCTTGTAGGGGAAATAAATCGCAAGCCCGGCCGCGCGAGGCTTGGATACCGAATTGATATTGTAGACGACTGCAGCGTTGACCGCATCCACTACCGCTTTGGAAGCTTGAGGATAAAGATCGGCCGCATGCTTCACCAGATCGACCAAGTCGACCATATCCGTATTTCCGCCATGTGCGCCGCTTGTCCCGTAGTCCTCCGAGCGGCTTCGGGCGTAAGACAAGCCACGCAGACGCTCCGGATTGCCCAGATCAGCCTTCGCCATTGCAATAAAGCCGTTCAGTGCTGCTTCGACGGCCGCAATCTTACTCAGGTCGACGACGGATAACGTAATCTCATCCTGGGTTTGCTCGCGAATTGCATGCTTGCGGTAACCGTCCACAATGGCACGGCCAAGCAAAGCACCGTCAATCGATGGATTTGCGACAATTGCTTGGAGGATGGGCTCGTAGTCCCATCCGTGACCTGGCTCGAGCTCTTCGGAGGCCACCATATAACGAGCATAATTTGCCGACATCGACGCTGTTTCTATGGTCGCCATCAAACAGGCGTCAAAGCCGATCAGCTCGAAGGTTACGCCGGTATTTTGCTTGGCCGCCTTGAGAGCCCGATCAATCTCCGGCAAGAGCAAGGAATCCCCGTCGAACAGCTCGTCCGCTCCAAAGCCATTAACCGAACCTGCTCCGTGGTTCCAGAACACCAATGCATATTTCTTGGCCGGATACTTTTTGATGCCCCATTCCACAAAGTCCTGCAGCGTCTTGCTTTCGCCAATATTGCGAGCACCCAGGCTGTCATCCAGCAGCTCCAGACCGCCCTTCTTGACAAGCCAGCGCTGATTTCGGTCTGCACGAACCCATTCATTCATCCACTCCGCAGTGCCGCCCGTTTCGACAACGACATTCACATTCGGCTTGGAGCCGACCGCCATCATCTCGATCAAGTCCTTCGTAGCAGACCCTTGCTCATCCTTGCTTTCCAAATCCGAACCGTTCATGTACACAAGAAACGTGTAATCCGCTGAGTTTGCCGCAGCAGGCGAAGCTGTGAAAGCCACGCTCGCAAACGCCAGCAAGCAAACCAGCAATACCTTACCGACGATCAACCGATCCTTCATGCTCATTAGTCATCTCCCAAGGTAGTAAAATAGACTCCACATGATTTTATCGGTATGATCGAGGAAAATGTTGACTACAGTTTCGGTCTTACCCGGTTCGTCGGCACTGCATTCCAGGGGTCGTCCGGCCAATAATGCTTCGGATATCGCCCCTTGAGATCTTTCTTCACATCAAAATACGTATGTTTCCAGAAGCTCACCAGATCGCGAGTCACCTGCACCGGACGATGGGCCGGAGACAGCAGGTGCAGCGTCAGCGGGACACTCCCACCCGCCACCGCCGGGGTTGCCGCCAGTCCGAACAGCTCCTGCAGTCGGACCGCGAGCACAGGAGCCTCCGGGTCGGAATAATCCACCGGGATGCGAGAGCCGCTCGGCACTACCAGATGAGTAGGCGCCAGTCGGTCCAGTTCCCTTCGCTGTTCCCAGCTCAGCAAGCCTTCCAGGGCGGCCATCAGCGGAATTCGCCGAAGGTCGCTGCGCGATCGCATCCCGTCTGCGAATGTACCGAGCCATTCCGGCAGCGCCCCCAACAGCCCAACATCTGTGGCGTCGGGGTATCCCGGAATATGCAAACCCGCAAACCGAAGACGGTCGCGCAGCTGCTCCGCCTGCTTCGACCATGGCAGGATGTCGAGCCCTTCCTCCTTAATGCCTTCCAGCAGTGCACGGAGAATTTCCTCCGCCGGGGCACTCTGAGCATGGGCATCCTTCAGCACGAGCGCGCCAAAGCTCACCTGCTCACGACTGCGTACCGCTTGCGCCGCACGATCCCAATACGTAATCCGCCTCTTCTGAAACAGCGGGCTAAAGACACGCTCGAACCATTCCGGCGCAAGCGGTGCCGCCAATAAGATACGGCTATCCACACCGGCATCCTCCGCCTCCGCCACCACGAGCATCGGCTCGTACGCAAGCGGCTGGCCGTCCTCCAGCACAGCGCCGCGACCGCCGCTCAGCAGGAAGCGGCCGGCGCCCTCGCGACGCAGCGCAATTCGATCCGGGTACGCGTAAGCGAGCAGCAGCCCGGGCGCAGCGTCATCCGGGATCGCGCCCAACCGCGGCTGCTGCGCTTCCGTCGGCTGCAAATCCCGCATAAACCGATCCGCCTCGATGCGGATTCGGGCAATCGCCGCCTCGTCGGCGGTATGCGGCCGCGCCAGCTCCTGCAGGCGCAGCCTCAAATCCGCATTGCGGCCTCCCGGATTCCCGCGGAGCACATCACGCTCACCCAACAGCGCCGCCAGCCTGCACGCGGTTTCCGCCAATCCCAGCTCGCGAGACGCAAGCAGCAGCCGAGCCAGCCGCGGATGCAGCCCGAGCTCGGCCATACGTCGCCCCGCTTCCGTTAGTGCACACGCTTCATCCAATGCGCCGAGCTCGCGAAGCAGCTCACGCGCTTGGCGATAGGCGGCAGCCGGCGGCGGATCGAGCCAGCGCAATTCCGCAGGCTCGACAATTCCCCAGGCTGCCAGCTCCAGCGCCAGCGGCGCCAAATCCGCTTCGGCGATCTCCGGCGTGCTCCGCTCCGGCAGCGCGCGGTGCTCCTCCTCCGTCCATAGACGCAGGCAAACGCCATTCGCCGTTCGCCCAGCGCGTCCGCGACGCTGCTCCGCCGACGCCTTCGATACGCGGACCGTCTCCAGCCTCGTCATGCCGGTCCGAGGCGAGAACCGCGGCACCCGGGCCAATCCGCTGTCGATGACGACCCGCACGCCCTCCACCGTCAAGCTCGTCTCGGCGATCGAGGTCGCCAGCACAATTTTGCGCTCCCCCGGAACGGAAGGAGCGATCGCCCGATCCTGCTCACCTACCGACAGCGTACCGTACAGTGGCGCAATTCTCACCGCTTGCCCCCGCAGCCGTTCACCCAGCTGCGAGCTTGTCCGGCGTATTTCCGGCGCTCCCGGCAGAAAGACGAGCACGTCGCCCTCATAACGCGTTAGCGCGAGCACTGCCGCGTCTGCCACACGTTTCTCCAAACGCTCACCTTCGTGGCCGGCTCTCTGTTCGGCATAAACCGTCTCCACCGGAAAGACGCGCCCTTCGCTTCGCACAACCGGCGCATCCCCGAGCAGTGCCGCAGTCGGCTCCGCATCCAAGGTAGCCGACATGACGAGGAGGCGGAGATCCTCACGAAACCACGCTTTCATCTGCAGACAAAGCGCGAGCCCCATATCCGCATGTATGCTGCGCTCGTGAAACTCGTCGAACAGGACCGCCCCGACGTCCTCGAGCGACGGGTCGTGCTGAAGCATACGAGTCAGCACACCCTCCGTCACGACCTCAATCCGCGTTCGCGGTCCGACCCGCGTATCCTGGCGCACCCGATAGCCGACCGTCTCGCCGACCGTCTCGCCTAGCTGCCTGGCCATATACGACGCCACACTGCGCGCCGCCAGCCTGCGAGGCTCCAGCATAACCAGCTTGCGGCCCGCGAGCCACGGCTCGTGCAGCAGAGTCAGTGGGACCCTCGTCGACTTGCCCGCTCCGGGAGGTGCCACAAGCACTGCATGCGTCTGCTCCTGCAGCGCGCGCTTCAGATCATCGATAACCGCATCGATCGGCAAACCAACAGACACCCTCCCAGCTCCTTTTCATTCATCCATATGTACGCGCGTCCAAGAACAAGCCCGGTCCGTCGCTGCAAGCCCTCGAGCGCGCGACGAGCCGGTTTCTCCTACAGCTTCAGCATATCCTGCATGACGAGATCGGACCATCCGGGCAAATTTTCATGGCCGAAGTCCGGGTAAATCTCGTATCTTTTGGGTGATCGGATTTTATTATACGCGGCAAATTGAGTCGAAGGCGGCGTAATCTGATCCATCAGCCCGACGGACATATACACATCCCCCTGTATCCGATCCGCCAGATGCTGCACATCAATATATCCGAGACGCTCAAACCACTCCTCCTCGCGAAGATGCCGGGGATCGTGATGGCGGAAGAACGCCCGCAGTTCTTGATAGGCGTTTACAGCCAAATCCATCTCCCACACGCGCTTATAGTCGCTCAGGAACGGGTAATTCGGAGCAAGCCGCTTCACTCTCGGCTCGAGAGCGCCGCACGCCAGCGTCAATCCGCCCCCTTGGGAGCCGCCCATTGCACCGACACGGTCCGCGTCCACCTCAGGCATATTCATCACGATACCCGCAAGCTGGGCGCAATCCAGGAAAATATGCCGGAACAGCAGCTGATCCGGGCCATCCTCCAACCCACGAATAATCTGGCCGTGATGCGTATTCCCCTTCACCCCGCCCGTGTCCTCCGAACGTCCGCCCTGTCCGCGGCAATCCATCGCCGCTACGACAAAGCCGGCGGCCGCATAGGACAGCTTGTCCGACCAGCTCCCGCTATTTGCCGTATACCCGTGAAACTGCAGCACCGCTGGGAACGGTCCCGCTCCCTTCGGCTTGATCAGCTTCACGTAAATCCGGGCGCCTCGCACCCCGGTAAAATACATGTCATAGCATTCCGCAAAAGGAACCTGGAACTCGCTCGGGACGAGCTCCACCTGCGGTTCAACCACCCTCATCTCTTCCAGCGCCCGCTCCCAATACGCGTCGAAATCAGCAGGCTTCGGATTCCGCCCTTCATAGACAAGCAGCTTCTCCATCGGCATATCCACTTGCGGCATCTCGGCTACCTCCCTTATTGCTGACCGGTGCGGGCTTTACCCGCTTCCGTCACCGCGAATTTGCGCGTCATCGTCTTGATATCTCCTGCCGGCTTGAAGCGGAGAGCCGACCAATCCTCGTCGATCGCAATTTGCCGAACCGGCTCGTAGCCCTCGCCCGCCAGCATCGGCGCAACCGATTCGCGCGAGCAATCGGAGCCCTTGTACAGCTTCGAGGACTTCTTCGGATAGCAAAGCCACAGCAAGCCGCCCGGCTCGACAGCGGAAGCCGCCCGCCCCGCGACGCCCTTCAGCTCCTCCATCGTGGCGCCGAACGCCATAACGAACGGATAGGTATGGTCCGCCTCCGGCTCCGAATGCAACACCGCCGTAAATTCGCCTCGCAGCTCGTCGAACGCTTTCGGCGCATTCAACACGAGAAAAGGCTTGCTCTGATCCTTCACATTCAGCTTCTTGACCAACGATTCCGTCGACATGTCCGCCCTCACCCTTTTATCCGATTGATCATGCTTATTCGCATTCTATTGTACCTCAATCATGCCGAATTGCGCACCCGCCTATGCCAACATCGATCCATATTCATAGCGAACGAATCCATGGCATGCGCCCGGGAGAGGTCCTACAATACAGGTATGACACATCGCCAAAAAGGAGACTGACCCCATGAACCACACCACGATCCAGATCCGACGAACGACTCCCGAAGACCAAACGAGCCTCAAGCCATTGATGCTGGCTTATATCGTAGACTTCTATCAACGCCCGGCACCGGAGACAGACCGGCTGCATGCGCTGATCGATTCCCTGCAGGAAGGTACGATCGGCGTCCAGTTTGTCGCTGAGGATGCGAATGGACAGCTGGTCGGCTTCGTCACCGTCTATCACGCCTACAGCACACTGCGCGCGCAGCGAACGACCGTCATGAACGACTTGTATGTATCGGAGTCCGCACGAGGCTCGGGAGCGGCGGCGGCCCTGTTCGAAGCGGCGCGCAAATACACCCGCGATATCGACGGTGCCTTCATGTCCTGGGAAACCGCTGCCGATAACGCGCGGGCGCAGCGCTTCTACGAAAAGATGGGCGGCGAGCGCGGCAATTGGGTTTCGTATTCAATCAGCTAGTCAATCGCTGCTGATCTCAACGTACAGTGCCGTTCCATGGGCAGGATCAGAGGTTAGAATCGCGCCTGTATTCCATACACGTACGCTCTGTCCCGTGCGAAAGCTTTCGAAAGCCGCCGGATTTCCAGTCCGTGCATCCCGGATGACCGCATCCTCCGACAGCTTGTACCATGTGCCGTTTTGCTTGCTAGATACGAGGATTTGCTTCTCCGAACGGTCCACACGCAAGATGGTACCGCTGTCGGCTTTTTCCGGCTGACAGCATTCCAGAAAATCGATATGCAGAGCAAACTCCTCCCCTGCTCGCTCGTACAAGCTGCGGTATATGCGTTGCTTCTCTTCTTCGGTAAAGAGCTTGGTCACATCTCCATACCGGCGCAGCTGCAGCAATGCCTGCTCCTTACCCTTACCCGACATAAGCACCTTCACTCCATGCTCCTTTTCAAATGCCGTCCAATCCGAGCGAAGCCTGTCCAGAGCACTCTTCTCCCACCATCTGCCGTTGTACGTGTCAACCTCAATGGATTGAACAACATCCTCTGCAGGAGTATGGGCAGCCAGCATCTCGGTTCCTGTCTCACCGCACCCGCCCAGAAGCATGATCAGCAATACCCCGTGCATCCTTCGTCTCATATGCGAAGTTAGCCCCTTCCTCGACTCCATTTGTTCGTTGTACCCCAATAGACGACGCTCGGTCACAGAAAGTTTCATCGTTAACATTCGCCTAATACTGGGATAACGCTGCTCCTGTACTCTTGAAGGATGATACGGACAAGGGAGGACAAAGCAGGATGACGACAGCAGCAGCTTTACTGGAAGGGGCTCTTAACTTTCGCGATATGGGCGGATATGAGACGGAGGACGGGAGGCGGGTGCGTCGCGGCGTACTATTTCGTTCTGCGGAGCTGTCTCGGCTGACGGACCGGGATCTATCAACCCTGACACAGCTTGGCATTCGTACCATTCTGGATTATCGGGACGACGAAGAGGCGGAGCAGCAGCCTAACCGCCTTCTTGACTCCATCGCCTATGAGCGTATTCCGGCGTTTGATTTCGGGGACTATCCCCCCGATCGTCGTGTGAGGCTCACACCGGAAACGCTGCTGCAGTTCTACGCATGGCTGCCATTCGGCAACCGGGCGTACCGGCATCTGTTTCAGCTGCTGCTGCAGCCGGAGCGGACCGGGCTTGTGCAGCACTGCGCGGTAGGCAAGGATCGCACCGGTGTCGGCTCGGCGCTCGTGCTGCTGGCACTCGGCGTACCAAGGCGAACCATTCTGGCCGACTACGAACGGACGAACGAGCACCTTGCCGCGTTGAAGGCGCAGCTTCTGGCTGCCAAAGCGGCTGAGCCTGGAACGAACGAATCCGAGCTGCGAACGATCGAGAAGCTGATTGCCGCCGATCCGGCTTATTTAGAGCATGCTTTGAACGCCATTGCAAACCGGTATTCCACCGACTACGACGCCTATTTCCAGCACGAGCTGGGACTTGCGCCGCAGCAAAGGATGAGACTGCAGGAGCTCTATTTGGAAGCGTAAGAAATTCATCCTACGGGTGAATGAACGGGATCGATACAACCACCTTTTGTATTTGTTGCAGTTGCTTATCTAATCTAAGGGATGTCTTCTTCAAACACATCACTTGTCTCATCATAAACTGAACATTTACGCCTGCGGGATTGATCTTTAACTACCGCGACAGCGGTTTAGTCCAAAAGCGGCGCATCTGGCGGTCACCTCTAAAACAAAACATACATATCGACGGCTTCGTAGAGTTGTGCGATTACCCGGTAGCTGAACAATCATCCTCGACTGAGCTTAACTTTGAGGCATCTATACAGACTGCCACAGCTACGGCTAGCTGTGGCAGTCCATGCAGGTTTCCGCTCTTCCCTTACGGCTTCACGACCATTACATTATCAATATGGCTTGTTGCATTCACCGCGCCATTATTGCCAGGTGCGTACATGATATTGTTCACACTGCTCACATTATTGCGGAAGACACCGTCCTTCAAGCGAAGAATGCTGTCCAGGTGCAGATCGAACTTCTTGGTAGCGATATCCGCCGTCACGCGAACAGTGTACCAGGTATTGGTCGTTATACTTGTAGCGGGGATGGCTACTGCAGTCGTTCCGTTATGATAAGCTAACGATCCGTTCCGCACGCTAATTTCGACCGCCTCGGTAGTACCATTACGCAGAACATAGTGGGCATTCTTATTCGTATCGCTGACTCTGAAGCGGAACTCCCATGTTATCTTCCCGCTCTGACTGGTGAAAGACTTACTGGCTGTCGGCTTGGTGGAGCTGTTGTTGTCGTACAGCTTCAGACTGCGCCCCAATATAGCAGTTGGATTATCCACGGTTACGCTGGTGTTGGTCGGCGTACTGACGGTCCAGCCGCTAGGGCTGTTGCCCAGCGTCATGTTATTAAAGTTCTCTTCTATCAGTGTCGTCGCTGTACTGGACACACCTGTGAAGGACGTAACACTGCCCGCGGCAAGTGACGCCGTGAAGGAGCCACCGGACACACTGATCGAAGGCAGCGAAATGAGATTCTCTGTTGCGGAGGTGCGGTGTGGCGTTACCGAGGAGGCACTGACTCCGTTAAGGCTGACAGACAAATTTTTGGCAGAGTCATTCTTGTTGATGGCTACAATGGCGAACTTGCCGGAATTGGGATCCTTGAAGGCGGTCACGAATACATCCGTTTCCAGATTCGTGTTGGACACCTCAATCATTTTGTAGCCGGGGCGAACGAACTTGGAGTAATTGCCGAACGTATACATTTGCTTATTGGTTGTATACGTATAATTATCCATATTCATCAGAATGAAGGGTGAATCCTTATCTGCGATCAGCCACCAGGTATGTACGGCATTCAATTCGGCTACAGTCAGGAAATCATGCACCTCCTTGGCCCAATTCAAGCCAACATTGATGTTGCTTCCATACAGGTAATGCTCTGTCATCCAGACCGGCTTGCCCTTATTGGCCGCAGTCGTAAACTTCTTCACCGTTGAATTGCCATAGAAGTGGGCAGCACCGATATCGAGCATGGCGGCTGCGTTGGCGTCATTCAGAATCGTATTCAACGTCGTATCGCTCCAGCTCTCATTTTCAGTCGCTATGACCTTAGCTGTTATGCCATTTGTCTCGAACGAGGTTTTGAGCGGCCCCTTGAGGAAATCACGCATCTCTGCCCCTGTCCATTGCATGGATTCCCACGTCTGCTTCTTGTTCGGCTCGTTCTGAATGGAGATCGCATGAAGATCGATACCGTGCCGCGTCTTGTATTCTGTGACATATCGAGCCAAATAATCTGCATACGTAGTAATATGCTCCGGAAGCAGCTTGCCGCCATCGACGTGATTGTTGTTATCCTTCATCCAGGCAGGAGCCGTCCAAGGGGCTGCCCATACCCACTGTACGCCATAGTCCTTGGCTTCCTTCGTCAGCCATACATTCGCTAATTCCTTTTGACTCTCCCAATTCCATACTCCTTCGCTTGGATTAATTTTCGGATCAATTCGATTGCGCAGTATGGAGACGCCAATCCCCTCCGTTGGACTGAACAGCAGCTTCATTATCTCCGTTCGCGTAGCTTCAGGAAATGCATAAAGCTCATCCGGATACCAGGCAGTCGATCCGCCAAAGCCATGAATCTCCTGCTTCTCCGAATTCCAGTTTACGGTGACACTCGAATCGGCAAGGACCGGCTGCATAATCGTTGGCACGACCAAGGTCGCACCTAGTGCAGCAATGAGCGTACTTTTTACAAGCAATGAAGCTTTCAACATTAATCATCATTCCTTTCTGAGATTTTTTCGCCCGTTTTGAGAGCGCTTTAATCATAGCAGAAAGGGATGTTCTGGAACTACTCCGATTGTTCTCCAGAATTATCAATTTGTTCGTCTGCGTATAAACGATTCATCCAGTATAAACTCGACCTGCTTCTCATCCTTGCTCATCGATAGCACGAATCCCCTGTAGGCCTTGGGGGAGATGCCAACAATTTGTTTGAAGCATCGGTTAAAATAGGTCAACGACTGAAATCCGCTCTCGAACGCAATTTCCGTAATCGGCGTACTTGGACTATTAAACAACCGCGTGACCGCATGCTGAATTCGCATCTGCACAATAAACTCGTTAGGTGTAAGTCCTGTCATCTGCTTAAACTGCGAGTAAAAGGCTGTTTTACGCAGACCGGCCAGCTCAAACAAGACGTCCTTCGTGTGATCCTCCGTTATATGTGACAGCATATGCTCAATCGCATGAATCATCCCTAGCTCCGGCGAAGCGAGTGCATGTCCTTCGCAAACCATGTACCGATAAATCTGAATGAGAATGTTCAGGAAGCACGTGTGCATCGACATCTCCCAGCAGGGGTGCTCCCGCTGTCGCTCGTCCACTGCCGCATTAACCAATGCGATAATATCCTTCGCATAGCTGCTGCTGCGCGGCAGGAGCGGACTTTGCTTCAAATGATAGAATGGAGCGAGCAGCTTATGACCGTATTGCGGCAAGTGACGAATAATCGATGGCGGGAATTTGATTAATACCCAGCGAACAGGCTTGTTCTCCTCCTTGGCGGACAGCCAGTGCGGCTCGAAGGGACGCGCCAGAAAGATGTCACCCGGCCTCAGGATGTGAGAGTGGTGCACACTGCGAATGATCGCCGTATTATTAAGGATGATATTGATTTCCAGCGTTGCATGTGTGTGGGGTACGAGCTGATCAATCCCACTTACCATCGTAACTATGATGACATCCGTGTGCAGCAGATAAGGATTCGGCATACGAGCTGAGCCCCCATTTTATCCATATACTAGGTGCATTCTATGCTACCATACTCTCCTGTCACTGACTATACATGACTCGTCCCGCACGACGCACACTACAAGGGAGCATTCATCTGACAAGCAAGGAGAGAACTGCAGCATGAGCAATCGCAAAAAATCACTGAAGCAGAAGATGCAAGCAATGGAAGCCGAGTCCAAAAACGTACAGCGCCAGCAGGATCAAGGACTTCTGACCCAGAATGAAGGCCGCTTCAATGAGCCCAGCCGGAAACTTATAAATTCAATAACGTTAAAAAGCCGAGGCCCCGTGGAACACGGCAACCTCGGCCTTTTTCTCCCTAAAACTTCTCTATCGCCTCAATCATTCTCGCAGCGAACGCTGCGTCCACCTTCTTGCCGCTCTGTGCGCGCAGCTCGTTCGTCAGCGCCTTGAGCATGCCTGCCCTCGAATTGGCGTTCGGCGCCTTCTGCGCATTCGCTACCTTCTCCGACAAGCTCTTGAAGATACTCGCGTCTACTTTACCCGACTCCAAGCCGTACTGCAGCAGCTCATCCGCATGCGCCAAATCCATACGCACCTCGATTGTGAACGAGCGAGATGCCGTATTACCCGCATGATCAGCCGCCTCAACAACCACCGTGTGCGTCTCTTCCTTCAGCTGGAACGGGGCGATCTTCAGCGCCGCCTCAGCTGGCTTTCCATTCAGCGTCACCTTCAACTGGGCAAGTCCGCTTCCGGAATCGACAGCCGTGATAACCGTCTCATAGGCTTCATACGGGTATAGCACGACCGCTGCCGGAGCTGTAATCACCGGGGCAACCCGGTCGATGCGAACCACGATGGATTGCACATCCTCCGTATTCAAAGCGCGGTCAACCGATCGATATTGTACCATATACACGCCATCCGCATTCAGCGTGAGCTGCGTACCGAGCGTCCATGCGCCGCCGTTCACTCGATATTCGGTGCGTTTCACGCCGCTTCCTTCATCCGTAGCGGAGAACAGCACCGCGACATCGTCTTTGTTGTATGCCTCGCCGGTGAGTCCGCCGACTGCCGCAGCCGTCATTGGCGCTGTCAGGTCAGTGCTGATCCGGGCTTCTGCCTCGTAACGGATCGGTCCCTGAATACTCTTTGCGAACAGTACCGAACCTTCGATATCCTCCGGTCCCTGCTCGAAATTACGGCCGTATTGCTGAATCAGCTTATATTTTGCCGAAGTCTGATTGTACATATAATTGTTGACGACAAGGCTGTACACGCCGTTCGGATCGACCAGCGTGCCGTCCTGCCACATCAGTCGAACGACCTTGTTTGTTGCAGGATTCCAGGTGTAACGCATCTTGCCGCCGATAAACGAGTCCGGACCATAGAGCGGGTTAATCATCGCATTCAAAATGTCCACGAGCTGAGCACCCGTCACATCGACCTTCACCAGTGTGTTGCCGAAAGGCTGCACATTGAACAGCTCACCCCAGGTGATTGGTCCGACGTCGATGTTATCGCGAACTCCGCCGCCGTTCATCAGTGCGACATCTGCCTGCATCGCGTAAGCCATCCCGTCCGCCAGGAAGTTGCCCAGCGCCATATCGCCAACCGCCAGCTTCGTCGGATAGCCCTTCAGCAGCTCCAGCTCATTCTGACCGACAACTGCATTAATTTTTGGTGCAACCAATGCGCTGTACTTCGCAAGAATAGCTGCTACCTGGGCATCCGGCACCATATCCTGCTGGATGACCTCGACGATTTCCGCCGACTTCTTGACAATATCGCCCGTAATCGGGCTGATTTCGATGTCGATGTCGACAAATGCATTGCCATATTCCCACGCCTGCACAATCAGCTTATTGCCTACCGTCGCATTCAGCTTCACGTGATTGTGAGCCGCAAAAATGATGTCAACCGCATCGCTGATTTTGTTTGCCATCGTTGCGATTTCGCCCTTGGCGCCAGTCCCGTTCTGCTCACCCGGAACGTGCGCAAGCACTACGATTGCTTCGACCCCTTGAGCCTGAAGCTCCGGCACATATTTGTTAATTGCCGTCGCTTCATCCGTAAAGCGAATCGTCGAAATACCTGTCGGCATAACCATACTTGGCGTTGCCGTTGTCGCGACACCGATAAAGCCGAGCTTCTGGCCAGCAATTTCCTTAATTGCGTATGGAGGCAGCACCAGCGCTCCCGTGTCCTTGTACTCCACATTCGAGACAACTACCGGGAAATTCATGCCTGCGTAACCTTTCGTGCCGTTTGGGTGCTCGCCGCCGTAAATCATGCGCAGCATCTCCGTTACGCCTTCGTCAAACTCATGATTGCCAACAGTCCCTACATCAAAACCGATTGCATGCATGATTTCAACCGTCGGCTCATCCTGCAGCAAGGCCGATACCGGGGAGCTGCCGCCGACCATATCTCCCGAGTGGATGATCAGTGTGTTCGGATTCGTCGCTTCACGCTGGCGCAAGTAAGCAGCCAAATAGTCGGCACGCCCGAAGGAGACGCCTGGACGGTTCGCCAGCGTTGTCGTCACATCAATTTTGCCGTGGAGATCGTTCACGCCCAGCAGCTGAATCTTCACGTTCTCCTTCGGCTCTTCACCCTTCGGCGTGTAGCCGTTCGCAAGCGCCTCCGCCTCCGAGTTGAAGAACACGCGTGCTTCAACCGGAACGGTGCTCCATTTCTCCGGCGTCACAAACTTCTTCGTGTAATAGTGACCCACATGCCGCGTCAAGCCTTTGCCCTGCTCGCGTGCACGGAACTCAAACGGAAGCTCAAGCAGAGGATCAGCCGGATTCCAAATACCAAGCTTGGCATCATAAGCCCGCTTGACCGCCTGCGAGAACAGCTCGTATTCGTTGCCGATTGGCCAGATGAAGTACGTGGCTGCATAGCCCTTCTCCACCATCTCCAGGTTCACATTCAAGCCGTCAGACTTGCGAATGACCTGCGCCAGCAGACGGCCGTAGTCGTCGGTCGGCTCCTCGCCGATTTTCAACACAACCGCATCGCCCGCTTTGATCAGCGTGTTGATGTAGGCCTTCGCTGCGAGTCCATGCTCCATCTGATTCCGATCCAGATCGTTGACAACCTTGTGATACGTCTCCGCTGTGTCGATATTGAGCATCCGAACGTTCACTGCGCCTAGCACCGGATTCGACAGCTTGATCGTATCGCCGTCTGTAATCGAGGCAACTACTGCGTCATAATCACCTGCTGCAGATGGCGCCTTCGGCTGCGGCTCGATGCGAACGATATCCGCAGCTCTGCGAGGCAGCAGCTGATAGCTGTCGTATTGGCTCGCAATCGCCGTAAACTCGTACCATACGCCTGTCTGCACGGAAGAGATGGCTTGCGTACCTTCCATGATGCGAAGCGTCAGCCCTTTGAAGCTGTTGTCGATAATCGTAACATTATATCCGCCTCCGGCTGGCGTCGCCGGAACGTTCTGCACATATCCGCTCACCTTGACCAGCTTGCCTTCCAGCGGTTCGGCCGTTGCAGCCGATTGCAGGTCGGCAATGGTTGCTGTCACAGGTGCAGGCAATGCAGCGCCCGTTGCGAGCACCTCAATGCCATTCGCGCGAGGCTCGATCTCCATTAGCCCGCGGAACTCTGTAATGCTGCCCGTTATGCGAAGCTGATCGCCTTCGCGAAGGGTCGGAAACTTCGTCGCATCGAATGCAAAGATATTGATACCGGCTGTCGCGTCCTGCAGGTAGGTGGAGAGACGACCGCCGCCGATTGCTGAATTGTCAGCCATTACCACACCTTCTACAATAACCGTCTGCCCTGCCTTTTGCTTCGCTTCCGCAACGGTAACAAGCTTCGGCTGATCGTCGCCAGGCTGCACAAACAGGACGGATGTCGTGTCGCGCAAACCGGGAACGGTGAAATATGCCGCGAGATTTCCCGTGACACGCACCTTTTTGCCGATATTCCCCGGGTTGGTCTGCAGCCCGAACTGCGGCCGGAAGGTCGCAGGCAGCTGTACAGGCATGATTTTGCTCTTATCCCGCTCCAAAGCGGAATCTGCGATTGCAAAATTCGTATCGCCGCCGAACGGCGCATTGAAGTTGTATGCATTATTGCCAGTCGTATGAGCGACGATATAGCCCTCCACGGTCCCTTTGCCCGTGTTGTTCGCGATGGCTTGCGCCACGGTAAGGACATCCGTCGAAGCCGAAGCTCCTGTACCCGCATACCCTGCGAACGAAGCAGCTACAACTGCGATTGCCAACATTCGAGAGACCCATGCTTTGATTCTCTGAAACATGCCGCACATCCTTTTTTTCATAGAATTGAACACCGTTTCAATCGTAGTTGGGAAATGTTATCGCAATGTTAGCGGGATATGAAGATTATCCATTTTGCCGGACAACATTTAATTCGCAGCCATACGCCATATACATGGAACAAACCATAGGAAACAAGGAGGTTATTTGTCGATGAATGCGAAGGCAAACGCTGTTCCGAATCCCGCGCCGAATCCCGCCCCGAACCCGCCGATGAGCGTACCTACGATGACCAATCTGGTGGAGCCGTTCGTGTATCAAGCCCTCCAATCATTTGTGAACAAGCATATTGTCGTAGAGACGCCGGTCAAGGGAAGTGTGCGCGGCAAGCTGCTTCAGGTGCTGCCTGACCACATCGTGCTGGAATCGTACGGTGTACCGTTCTACATACGAACCCAGCAGATCGTCTGGGTAACGCCGGCGACGGCGGGCTGACAAGGGGGAGCGCGCTATGATCAGACGTTATGACCGCATTGCCATTCCGCTGCCGATCCCGGAGCATGGCGATCCGAACGCCGCTGCGGCGGTACAGGAGCTGCTTGGCGGCAAATTCGGCGAGATGTCCACATTGAACAATTACATGTTCCAATCGTTCAACTTTCGCAGCAAGAAAGCTTACCGCCCCTTCTATGAGCTGATCGCCAGCATCACCGCCGAAGAATTCGGGCATGTCGAGCTCGTATCGACAACGATCAACCTGTTGACGCACGGCATTACCTTCCCCGCCGATCCGGATCAGACACCGCTTCGCACCGGCAAGGATGCGCGAAATACGCATCACTTCATCGCTACGGCGCAAACTGCGATTCCTGCCGACTCCATGGGCAATGCTTGGCGGGGCGACTATGTCTTCTCCAGCGGCAACCTGGCGCTCGATCTGCTGCACAATTTCTTTCTCGAGGTCGGGGCCCGCACCCACAAAATGCGCGTCTACGAAATGACGACCGAACCGACCGCACGCGAGATGATCGGCTATTTGCTCGTTCGCGGCGGCACACATATTTTGGCGTACGCCAAGGCGATTGAGCTACTGACCGATACCGACGTAACGAAGATGCTGCCGATCCCGCAGGTTAGCAATGCGAAATTCGACCACGCCAAAAAGTTCGAGGCCCAGGGACTCAGCAATGTGCTGTATACGTGGAGCGAGACGGATTACCAGCGGATCGGCGAGATCTGGAAGGGAACGAATCCGGAGAACGGAAAACCGCTCAAGGTGATCATCGGAGGCCCCGAGGGCGCTCCGGTGCCGGACCTCGAGGAGCTGCCGGAAGAGTTCGCACCGGGTGTAACGATGGACCATTATATGGAGATGAACAAGAAGTTCAAGACAATGTTTAAAGGCAAAGATTAACCGCGTGAAAGAGGGAGAAAGCATGGCTATGTTGGCTGGAGCCCTGCGTACCGTTGCCAAGGGCTCGCTGCCCTGGTATTCGCGGCTGGCGGGCAGCACCGTATATGCGGCGTCGTTCTGCCGTGCGGTGAAGGATGCCGATTTGAAGGCGCTTGACCGCTACTTCGCCGTCATCCGCAAGCGATCGCGAATGCCGAATATGAGCTATGCAGTGAACGGCATCGGCTTCTACCTGGAGATGACGGCCGGCAAGCCGCCCGGCGAGTTCGCAACAGCAATCTATATAAAGCCAGGCGCCACACAGTTCACGTACGAGCCGGGTCCGGTCCGACGAACCGCCCACGCGGTGCTGCCGCTGTATCGGAAGTTAGCCTGCAGCCCCATGTTCGCCCGGCATACAGCCGGATTGATCCGCAAAGGCCGCACAGCCGCATTTCGCAGGCTGATTCGAGCGTATGTGCGTTCGCCTTATTTGTCGGAGGTGAAACGGGAGGCGTGGGGCTTCGATCTGCTATTTCGTTATCCCGATACACCTTATGTGTACCGCAATACGATTTATCGCCAGCATGTATAGACTTGCGAGGGGCGCTATTCGGCTGATCAGCCGGCGGCGGCCTTCTTTTTTTGCAGGATTGAAAGTGTGAGCCGAACTTGTGGTAAAATGACGAGGAAAGGATGGCGGGATCACGTTATGCAGAAGCTGTGTACCTATTGCGGAATCGAACGTCCGCTTCAAGACTTTCTACGCCGGACCGGCAAGCGTTCCGGCAAGCTGTCCAGGCGCGGCGCCTGCCGGGATTGCCGCAAGGAACGCAAGGCGCAGTCGGCGGGCGAACCGGCGGCCGCAGCACCGGACCTTGCGGCTGCGCATGCCCCGGCACCGCGAGCCGTCCAAGCTCCGCGAGTAGCCAGGCTTTCCGCCGCCGCTGAGCCTTCAGCCGCGCCTAAGCGGCTGACCAAGCGACCGCTGCCCGTGCCGCCGCCGCGGCCCGAAGGTCCCGACGCTTCCGTGCTTCGTCTGAACCGCAAGGGCTTCGTAATGATGCGCGGACGAACCGACAAGGGCAGCCGCTGGTTCCAGGAAACCGATCTGGAGACAGCCGTCGTCCTGGTCCGCGAGCATGCCGCCGTCGTCGTCAATCGCCATACGATCCGGCGCATCTATACGAACAAGTCGTTCCGATCGTACCTCCTGGAACGGGATCGCCGCACCTGCTTCTACTGCGGCGAATACGGCGATACGATTGACCACCTTCTGCCCCGCTCCAAGGGCGGTCATACGACGCCGGTTAACTGTGTCATCGCCTGCAATCTATGCAATCAGAGCAAAGCATCCCTAAGCGTTGACGAATTTCTGGAATCGGCCGAGGAATAGCTGCCTATCTTGTTTTCTCAGGCTTCCGCTTCCCCGGCCTTCCGACATACGGCGACCCCGATAAAGTAACGAATCCCTTCCCGCGGCACTTCAAATACGACGCCCCGCTGGTAGTAGATGTGCGTGTCTACATACCGATCGAACAGCCCTTCAAACTCCTCCGGCGTCAGCTGATGCATATGATATGGCTCGCTCGTCGGCATTCCTCTGCCTCTGCCGAACGGACTGGACAGCACCAGCATGCCGCCCGGCTTCAGCATCTGGTACAGATTGTCCATGAAGGTTCGTTCATCAGCCACATGCTCGATCGTTTCGAAGCTGACAATGGTGTCGAACACGCCCAGCTTGTCCGGCAGCGACGGATCGGCTGCATCACCTGTCTGGAACACAATTTTCTGATGATGATATTCGCGGTTCGCATAGCGGATCGTCTCCTCGTCGTTGTCCACCGCTACGATTTCCGTCACCTCGCGCTTACGTTCCTTTGCCAGCATGTGGCTGCCGTACCCGGTTCCGCATGCCAGATCCAGCACTCTGCCCTGTACATACGGAACCGCAAAATAATACCTTGCGATATGCTCCAGCAGCATGCCATTGGTCGGCTTCAGCTGCTTCGGAATGATGCGCTCCCCGGTCCATTCCAACCTGCTCTCTCTCCTTCCAACGAAAAGAGAGCCGCCTTCGGCAGCCCTCGATCGGTTCATTCGATTATCTTTCCTGCAGGCGGCGGATGCGATCGTCCAAATCCGGGTGGGACGAGAACAGCATCATGCCCTTCTTGCCGCCGCTGATTTTGAGCGTTGCAAGCGAGGTATTTCTTTCTTCATTGGCGCGTTCGATGTAACGCTTTAACGATTGCAGCGCGTGAACCATCTTGTCGCGGCCAGCCAGGTCGGCGCCGCCGCGGTCGGCGTGGAATTCTCGGTAACGGGAGTAAGCCATAACGACCATGCTGCCCAGAATCGAGAATGCGATCTGGAACACGATTACCGCGATAAAATGCACGATCGGCGCAAGATCTTCCTTGACGAAGCGGGAGACCGCCCATGCCGCCACACGCGACAGGAACACAACGAACGTGTTGACGACACCCTGCAAGAGCGTCATCGTGACCATATCGCCGTTCGCGATATGCGCAACCTCATGCGCAATGACGCCTTCAACCGCATCGCGGTCCATCTGATGCAGCAGACCGGTTGATACCGCTACGAGCGAGCGCTTCTTCGAAGGTCCGGTTGCAAACGCATTAACTTCTGGCGAGTCATAGATACCGACCTCCGGCATATGCATCAAGCCTGCCGCACGGGACAGGCGGTGAACCATGTCCACAATCTCGCGTTCGCCGCTCGACAAATTTTTCTCCGGGTCGAGCACGTGCACGTTCATCATTTTCTTGGCCATCCAGCGTGACATCGCAAGCGAGATGAAAGCTCCGGTGAAGCCGACAACCGCACTGAATGCAAGCAGAGTCATAAGGTCCAGGTTGCCCGAAGCATCGATATAATTGCCGACTCCGAGCACCGAAAGCACAATACTGATGGTGACGAGCACAAGAATGTTCGTCAGAAGAAACAGCATAATCCGTTTAGCCATGAGTCCGAAACTCCTCCTTAGTAAGTAGCTATGATACAACCTATTCTATCACGAATCCGCCTATGACTTCTAATGGACACGTATAGGCACATAAGATACATACGTGCAGACCCGGGGGTCGGTTTCAGCTTCAGGACAGCGAATCGGGTTTCGTGAAACGCGCCTCCACCGCCTTGCTGACCGCAATGGATACGATCAGGAACAATGCGACATACAAGAGCTGAACAGGGTCCCGTACATACCGTTCGAGGTCGTGTCCGATATAGGATACTGCAAGCACCATGACCGCTTTGCCCAGGCCGATCGCGAGCGCAAACGATGCAAGCTTCATTCTGGCAAAACCGGCCGCCATATTGACTACGACGAAGGGTCCGACCGGAAACATGCTCAGCACGAATACATAGCTGAAGGCGTTGCGGCGAATCCAGCGCATGCCCTTCTGCACCTTCGGCTTGCGTGACCACCGCTCCATGAACGAGACGCTGGCGGCATAACGCACGATCAGGAACGTTACGATGCAGCCGCCGACCAGTCCCAGCCAGGAAAGCAGCGCGCCGAGCCACATGCCGTACACCGCTGCGTTTACCCCGACAATAACCATCGTCGGAAGCGGCGGTATGAACGATTTCAGGAACGTCAGCAGAATGCCCGGCATCGGTCCCAGCGCGCGAAACCGCTCAAGGAAGTCGACCAGCTGCTCTTCCGTCACATTCGAGATTAAATCCGCAATCCCCATGGATGCTCACCCCGCATTTTATCCAGGATAGGAGGAATTTCGATGATGCTGCCTCCCGGTTATTACGTGCATTCTCCAGGCTTTCCCGCCATGATGAACAACCTGTGTCCCGCTTATTGGGTTCAGGTAGAGCCGGTGTTTCTGGATCACCTGCATATGAATCTGGGCAAGCGACTGGAGGTTGCCACAGTGATCGGTCCGTTGACCGGCACGCTGACAGGCATTGCGGTTGATCATCTCCAGCTCACCGTCAATCAGACGAACTATCATATTCGCTACGCCCATATTGTCTATTTTAAGGAATGATTGCAGTCTGATCCGGGATCACGTACGATGAAAGCAGCTTGTACGTCCGGGAGGAGAATGCATGATGCTGCCCCAAGGCAATCGCGAGAGCAACATTACTCGATTTACGGGATTTGCGGAGGAATATGATCAATATCGGCCGGAGCCGCCGACTGCGCTGCTTTCACTGCTGTCCGACTACATCGGAGGGCGGCCGCAGCTTGTCGCCGATATCGGCTGCGGCACCGGTCTTTCCAGCTTCATCTGGCAGAGCCGTGCAGATCGCGTTATCGGCGTGGAGCCGAACGACGACATGCGCAGCGTTGCCGAGCGGAAGCGGGAGCGGCTGGCCGATTCAACGGGGACCCGCTTTGACTTCGTATCCGGGTACTCCAATTCGCTGCCATTCCTTGCGTCCGGCAGTGTGGATCTCGTCACCTGCTCGCAATCGTTCCATTGGATGGAGCCGGCAAGCACACTCGCGGAAGCTGCACGGGTGCTCCGGTCCGGCGGCGTATTTGCCGCATATGACTGCGACTGGCCGCCTGTTGTCGGCAGCTGGGAGCTTGAGACGGCTTACTTGCGCGTATCGGAATTGTCGGATGCTGTTATTTCCCGGGAAATAACGCCTCAGCAGGCGGCCGACAAGAGAGACAAAGAGCAACACCTGTCGCACATTCGCACATGCGGGCACTTCCGCTATTCGTCTGAGCTCATTCTTCATCACAGTCAGCCGATCGATGCGGACCGCTACGTCGGACTTGCGCTTAGCCAAGGCAGCTACCGGACCGTCCGCAAGCTGGGAGGCTCACCGCAGGTGGACGAGGCTGTCCGTGAATTCCGCGAGCTGGCGGAGCATGTATTCCAGAGCAGCCGCTCCCGTGAGGTGCGATTCGGCTACCGCGTTCGGTTCGGAGTCAAGTAGCCTACCTACGCGCGCAGCTTCGCCCGGTCAAATTCCGGAATAATCCCTTCCCGAACCGCGCGGTAAAGCAGCTGCTCTACCGCATTGTAGCCCTGCTCCCCGAGATCGGCCGTGAAGGCATTGACATACAAGCCGATGTGCGCGTCCGCCACCTCGGGGGACATCTCCTGCGCATGCTGCATCACATATTCCCTAGACGCTTCCGGATGCTCCCAAGCATAGTGCACCGACTGCCGGATCCAATCCGCAATGCGTTCGATATCCAATTCTCTACGCGCAATAATCGCTCCGAGCGGTATCGGCAGCCCTGTATCCACTTCCCACCAGGCGCCTAGATCGGCGACCATAGACAGCCCATACTGCGGGAATGTGAATCTCGCCTCATGGATAACCAATCCGGCATCGATGCGGCCATCCCGTACTGCCGGCATAATCTGGTGGAACGGCATGACAGCAATTTCCCCGATACCGCCCGGCACCGCGCCCGCCGCCCATAACCGGAACAGCAAATAGGCGGTCGAGCGGTCGCTCGGAACCGCTACGCGCTTACCCGTCAGCGCTTCCGGACCTTGCTCGCCTCTCGTCAGCACGAGAGGACCGCAGCCGCGTCCCAGCGCTCCGCCGCACGGCAGCAGCGCGTACCGGTCAAGCACCTCAGGCAGGGCGGCATACGAAATTTTCAGCACCTCCGGACCGGTTCCCGTGACCGCCATCCGGTTCGTCACATCGATATCCGCATACGTGACATCCAGCTTCGGTGCGCCCGGAATCAGGCCGTGCACCCAAGCGTGGAACACGAACGTATCGTTCGGACACGGCGAATACGCAATCTTCATCGCTCGTTCTCCCCCTCTTCCAACAGCCTGATCAGCGCCGGTCCCGCCGCTTCCAACGCCTGCATCGCCTCCGCGATGCGCCAGGCTGCACGGTCGCGGGGACCGACCGCGTTCGAAATGGCGCGCAGCTCCAGCACCGGCACGCCGAGCTCCCTCGCTGCGACTGCAACGCCGAAGCCCTCCATCGCTTCGGCGACCGCCCCCGGCACACGCGACGCATGCTCGGCGGCAGCCTCAGCCGTCCCGGTGACCGTCGATACGGTCAGCACCGGACCGAGCGCGACCGGGCGGGCAGCCGACTCGCGCAGCAGCACTGCGAGCCTTGCGGCAAGCACAGGCTCCGACGGCAGCTTGACCGTCCCGAAGCCGAGCTCCTCTACGCTCCGAAACCCTTCGGCCGTCCGCACACCGAGATCGGCCGCCACCAGCTCGCTCGCCACGGCAAGCGAGCCCACCTCCACGCGGCCGACAAATCCGCCGGCAATCCCTGCGCTGATGACGAGGCGGAAGCTGCCTTCGCCCCGCAACAGCGCAACGGCCGTACCCGCGGCGGCGGCAGCCGGCCCGACACCTGCGGCAATGACGCGAAACCGCGCGTCGCCGCCCAGTCCTCGCGTGACCGCGTCACGCTCCGCTTCCACCGCGGTCACGATCAGCACCTGCTCTCTATTTTCATTCGTCTTGTTTCTCTCCATTACATCCATCGCCTTGCCCGCGCCCCTTTATTGCAGCTAGCTTACCGATACCTTTTTGCACCCTTCATACCATGCTTTTCGCAAGACTCGCACCTCACGCAATGCCTACCCTTTTACCATACATCCTTGGACGCAGAATAGGTTTGACAAATTGGTGAACACGAATACAATTAAGAGTACCATGTAAACGATCTCAAAGCGAAGGAGCGACCTCACCATGAAGCCTATTCAACCCGCCCTGTGGAAGCTGGCCCACCGCATTACCGCAACCACCCTGCTGATCGGCGTGCTCGTCTCGCTCACCAGCCTGTTCGCCGCTGACGGCGCA
>JBEPYM010000003.1:0-85293 GCA_041641375.1 Paenibacillus sp. | reverse complement strand
CCACACATTTATACCTACTTGTCAAGTCTTATTTCTCTTTTTCGTACAAAAAAAGAGCGGGCTATCTTTTTCGATAACCTGCTCTTTTTCTTGATATTTGGACCTGCACCTTAACTAAATGACATTGCCCTTATGGGTCGGCCTCTTATTGTTGAGATGTATTAGTGCTGTATAGGATCGTTAATCAAACCCTCATCTTTCAGCTGCTGCTCCGTTTTCATCCGTTCCATATCGTAACCCAAACGCTGCAGGTCTGCGAAGTCTTGAACCATAGAGCCGTTCTTGGCCGTCTCCACAGGTCTAGACGCAATAGGGGCAGAGGGCCGACGATCGCCCCTGTCTGGAGAATAAGCCTGCGACTCCGGTTTACTGACTCGCGAACGCAGAGCGTACCATCGTTCCATAGCGGAGATCTGAATGTCTTCAGGCACATCAGAGTCGGAGATACCATCAAAGAATGCGGCCTCGCCATCGAGAGTTGCTGTTCCGTCTTGCTCCTCGTAAGGCAATTGAAAGATGTAAACCCCTACCGCGGATTCCAGCTCTGTCCGGTAAGTAGATCGATGAACGAAATCACGAACGAAGCCAGACTGAGACAACGAATCCTTTATCTTAGCAGCGGACCCAGTAATACGCATTAACTGCTTGGATTTCATGATAGAATTCCCCTCTCATAATGAACATAGGCCAACCTCCGGCGAATGCTCACCGGGGTAGGCCTTTTGTGAAAATTGGAGAGATGCAGACTAGTTAAATTTCGTATCTTCCTTCATAGACTCATTGGCAGCTTTCTCATCCTTCCAAGTCGAAACCTCATCTTTAGCGGCGGATACTGCAGAGCGGGTTTTATCCATAATACCGGAAGCACGTTCACTCACGGTTCTGGCAACCTCTGAAGTTTTGCTGCCAACGTCGGTAAGCATTTGCTTCGTGCGATCCTGCACATCCGAATAACGGTCACGGATGTCTACTCGCAATTCACGACCAGATTTTGGAGCCAGCAATAAAGCCGCTGCTGCTCCTATTATTCCGCCGATCAAAGCGCCTTTGAACATTCCACCATTTTCAGCCATAATAATTCCTCCTTAAAATAAATATCTGCAGTCATGCGGGAAGCCGTACGAACCTATCAGCTTGTGGTCACGTCCTTGATAATAATTTACCCGTACTTGGGAAAATGAAACGTACTCTTTCCACATGGCGGCGCTTTCGCTACAATAGGAAAAGGAAAAAATGTGGACACGAGGCGAAAGTGAGGACGCATATGGACGATAACAATGACGTCAGAACTGGGTCATTACAATGGGGGTCAATCTCCGTTCGTCGCCGGGAAGACCGATGGTGGAGACCTCTTGATTTTGTATTCGTCATCTTATTAACTTTAATAGCCGCTATAACAGCTTTTACTGATCTTGGTGATCGAACGGCTCCTCAAACCTTCTGGAAGCCTGATAAGGCAGGCGAAGCCTTCGTCGCTGATTTCGGAAAGGTTCGAACAATTGATCGGATAAATTTATACGAAGGACCGGGAGCTAAGGGTGAAACCAAAATCGAGTCGTCAAAGGATGGACAAACTTGGGAGCTTTATCTGAAGGTTGAACATAAGACCAACCGAGTGTTCACTTGGAAGCTCGATGAGAAAACAGTCGATGCTCGCTATATGCGGTTTACTACAGTGAGCAGGGGCTATCGATTATATGAAGCAGCGTTCTTCACTAAAGGCGTTTCGGTTCCAGTACCTGTTCAGGAAATTCAGCCTGGCAGCAATGCCAGTGTGACTTCCGAAGGCAGCGGCATGGAGGTTTTCGATGAGCAGCAGTGGGCGCCTTACCGTCCAGACTACCGGAATGGTATGTATTTCGATGAGATCTATCATGGACGTACAGCTTATGAATTTATTGAACTTATTGAACCTTATGAGAATACACATCCTCCTTTAGGTAAAGTTATACTTGCAATAGGGGTTAAGATGTTCGACATGACCCCTTACGGCTGGCGCTTCATGGCGGCCCTGGCGGGAACATTAATGGTACCGATTTTCTACGCCGCTGCTAGAGGGATGTTTCAGCGCACAAGATATGCCTTTCTCGCAACATTGCTGCTCGTGCTTGAGGGCTTTCATCTCGTACATTCGAGAATGTCGAACGTGGACATTATCGGCGTTACGTTTACCATCCTTATGTTTTATATGATGCATAGATACGGAGAAACCGCATGGCGTAATGGCGGATTCAAGAAGGGCATTGGGTATCTTGCTCTCAGCGGCTTATTCTTCGGAGCAGCAGCGGCGGTTAAGTGGAACTACCTATACGGCGGCGGCGGACTTGCCATCCTCTTGCTTTTTGCTCTGATTCGTCGTTGGCGTGAGGCGCGCAGCGATGGAGACTTCGATATCGCTCGCCGGATTATCCTTACCCTTATGGCGTGCGTCATTCTTTTTGCAGCTGTCCCAGTAGGAGTTTATACAGCTTCTTATGCTCCTTATCTGAAAGCAACCAAAGTAGAAGACAGTTATAAAAATTTATGGCAATATCAGAAAAATATGTACCATTATCACAAAGGGGTTAAAGAAAAGCATCCCTATGCCTCCAAATGGTACACTTGGCCGGGTATGGTAAGACCGGTCTGGTACTACGGCGGCAAGGATTTGGAGAAAGGAGATGCCCAGAGCATTGCGGCAATCGGTAATCCCGCCGTATGGTGGGGAGGCTTGCTAGCCATGTTGGCGGCATGGTGGCTCGGCTGGCGTCGCAGGGACCGAATCGTACTCACCTTAACCATAGCTTATCTTTCTTTTTATGTACCATGGATGGTAGCACCGCGAAGTATTACGTTTTTGTATCATTATTTTCCGATGGTTCCGCTGCTTATTTTATTTATCGTTTGGATGTTCCGTTGGTTGGAAGAGCGTTACCGTTCGAGCCGCCTCATTACGTTTGCTTTTGTTTGTGTGGCTGCTGTTCTATTCGTCTGGTTCTATCCAATCTATACGGGAATCACAATAAGCCGTGCATGGATGAATGTGGCAATCCGTTGGCTGCCTAGCTGGGGTTTCTAGAAAGGGGCTTAAATCTTGAAATCACATTGTTTTCTCTCGGTAATCGTTCCGATGTACAACGAAGAAGAGGTCATAGAGGTCGCTTATCGTCGGCTCAAAGCCGTTCTAGATACGCTTGGTGAGTCGTACGAAATGATACTCGTGGACGATGGAAGCCGGGACAGAACATCCTCCATCGTGCGGGAGCTGTGCAAGATAGACCGAACAGTGAAGCTGGTGGAATTTTCTCGGAATTTCGGACATCAAATCGCCGTAACTGCGGGTATGGACCATGCAAGCGGCCGTGCTGTCGTCTTAATCGATGCGGATTTGCAGGATCCGCCAGAGCTGATTAAGGATATGGTAGCCCGTTGGCGTGAAGGTTATGACGTTGTTTTCGGGAAGCGCATTGAGCGCAAGGGCGAATCATGGTTCAAGAAAATGACAGCTTCGATGTTCTATCGGCTGCTTCGTTCCATGACGTCGGTTAACATTCCCGTGGATACGGGAGATTTCCGTCTGATGGATCGCAAAGTATGCGATGCGCTTACCGCCATGAGAGAGCGCAGCCGATTTATACGCGGAATGGTGAGCTGGGCAGGCTTTAAGCAAACATCGGTCGATTATGTGCGCGATGAGCGGTTTGCCGGAGAGACCAAATATCCGTTACGCAAAATGATCCGATTATCTCTGGACGCGATGACCTCCTTCTCCACCAGACCACTCAAAATTGCCAGTATTCTAGGCTTTGTTTTGTCAGCGATCGGATTCATTTATTTGTTCATCGTCTTGTACCAACGCTTCTTTACCGATACGACAACTCAGGGCTGGACCTCCTTGATCGCAATAAGTCTGCTCTTCCACGGAATTACTTTGTCACTCCTAGGCGTACTGGGTGAGTATATCGGGCGAACTTACGAAGAAGCGAAGAGACGTCCGTTGTATCTGGTGTCTGATGCGCTTAATTTCGCCGAGGATACGGTTTCGGAACGAGAAGAGCGGTTGGTTGCTTTGAGGGATTGAAGTCTACAATAGAATAAGACAATGCCCTGCAGGGAAGGGGAATGCATAATATGGATAATCAACAAATAGAGGATATTCCTTTAGTTATTATGAGCAGGGGAGGGGTATCTGAAAATATCCATCGAGGACGGGTAAGCGTGGTATCAGCCGAAGATGGTCAGATTGTTTATTCCTGCGGAGATGTAAAAACGCCGGCTTTTGTCCGTTCGACCGCCAAACCGGTTCAAGCCATTGCCTCATTGCTTGATGGAACAGCGGAGGCTTACGGCTACGAGGATCGTCACTTGGCATTATTAGCTGCTTCTCATAGAGGGAGTCCGCAACAGCTTGCAGTCTTAGAGGAAATGTTAGCACTCACAGGATTAGAGGAAGATTATCTTGCGATCCAGCCAGGATTACCAGTCGGCCGCAAGGCACGGGATGAATGGGTAGCCAGGGGTGGCAAACCGAGAAAGCTGTTCCACACTTGTGCAGGGAAACATTTAGGGGTATTGGCTTGGTGTAAGCTCAAGGGCTGGCCGCTCGAAGGCTACATAAAACCGGAGCATCCTGCACAGCAGGAGTTGATTCGGCACTTGAAGCTATGGTCAGGAGCGGAATCGGAGCAAGTTACGATAGGTCGTGACGGCTGCGGGTTTCCTGTCGCTGCGATGCCCTTGTGGCGGTTGGGCTTGGTCTATGCGCGGCTAGCTTGCACGGAAGCTGCTCTAGATCAGAAGTCCGCTGTCGCAGCAGGACTTATTACCCGGGCAATGAACGCATTTCCGGAATATGTCGAAGGTGCACATCGCCTTGCGAGTCTCTTATTGTTGGATTCGAATATCGTCGCCAAGAGCGGAGCGCATGGCGTATTTGCTTTTGGGTTGCGGGAGCAAAAGCTAGGTGTGTCGATCGCTGTCACAGATGGTGCCGAAGTGGCCTGGCCTTATATCGTGTTGGCGATTCTTGACAAGTTCGGTGGGGCATCTAAAAATACCATGGACAAGCTTAGGGCAGCCTTCCCAGTCGAATTCCTCAATGATGCCAGGGAAATCGCGGGTACTTGGACCTCTGTGCTTGAATGATGAATGCAAGATTACTTTATTGAGTTTAAGACTAATCTTCGATAATCCGTCGGTGCTTGATTGTACCATCTGCGGAACTGCTTAGAGAAATAGAGCGCATCCTGAAAACCGACGGAGGAAGCAATTTGTTCGACCGTCAATTCAGGGCGCTCCCGCAGCAAACGTCTGCCATGATCGATTCGCAGCTTGGTTAGAAAAGTGATAGGAGAGAGGCTCGTGTGCTGCTTGAACACTCTGGAAAGATAAGCGCGATTATAGCCTAACGTTTCCGCCATTGCTTCAATTGTTACAGGCTCCGCGTATTGAGTAGACAAGTACCCCACCACTTGTCGAACAAGCTCCTCGCCATGCGAATCTGGGCGCACGGAGGAAGGCACCCCCTCCGATGCCGCTTCATGCAGGCTGGCGAATAATAAATGGAGATGCCCCGATGCTTTCAGTGAAGCGGAGCTGCCGCGTCCGCGAAATGCGTCGAAGATTGATCGACACCTCTCCCCTGGACTACGATCCTCTCCAGAGTGGACTACTGGCTGCTCCTGACTAAGACCCGCCTCCATAATCAAGGAGGCGGATTGCGTTCCTGCGAATGCGACCCAGCGGTACCGCCAAGGATCCCGCTCATTCGATACATAGTGAAATAACTGCCCGGGATAGATAAGAAAGCTATGACCGGCCGTAAGCTCCGCTTCAAACTCCCCCATACGAAACGTTCCTTTTCCGCTCACGACATGATGCAATAGATAATAATCGACAACTTTAGGTCCAATTCGATGCTGGGGTTTGGTTTGGCTTTCGCCAGCGAATAATACGGTTAACTCGCGAGCATTAAAGCTCACAGGATTGGATACGACGCGATAGGTTGCGCCTTTGTTCATCGTGTACACTCCCTGAAGGAAACCATTTACCTTGATTTTAGCATGAAACCTGTTCGAATTCTTTGTCGAAAGTCACATTCCTCCATATGTAAGGCATTTCACGCCATTTCGCAATCCTATTATGTTTCGTTATACTAATAGCATAACAAGGTCATTCCAAGGAGAGATGAGAATCTAGATGGAGCAGATTAAAGGGTTGAAACAGAAGTTCATTAAGCAGTTCGGCGGCAATGAGGAGAGCATTAAGGTATTCCAAGCACCAGGACGGGTCAATCTGATCGGTGAGCATACGGATTATAATGGCGGTTCCGTGTTTCCTGCAGCGTTAACGTTTGGTACGATGCTTCTGATCGCTCCGCGAGAAGACCGAAAGCTCGGATTCCTATCGACGAATTTCCCTGCAGTAAAGGAACTGCCGATCGAAGATGTTACATTTGCAGATGAGGATGATTGGGTGAATTACCCGAAAGGAATCGTGTGGGAATTGGCTGAGAGAGGTATCCAGCTTAGCCAAGGCTATAACCTGCTTTATCATGGCGAGATTCCGAATGGGGCAGGACTTTCCTCCTCGGCATCTATTGAAGTTGTAACTGCTTATGCTTTGCTTACATTAGAAGGCAAACAGGTGGATACGGTACAGATTGCAGTATGGTCACAGCATGCGGAAAATGAATTTATCGGAGTTAAAAGCGGAATCATGGATCAGTTCGCGGTAGCTAACGGGCGTAAAGACCATGCCATTCTGCTGGATTGCGATACTTTGAAATATGAGCTGGTCCCATTTGAATCGGGAGAATACAAGCTTGTTATCGGCAATACAAACAAGCGCCGCGGACTTGTCGATACAAAATATAACGAACGTCGGGCCCAATGCGAGCAGGCGGTACAAGACTTAAAGGAAGCTTTCCCCGAGCTCACGCTGCTTGGACAATTGACACTTCAGCAATATGAGGCGAATGAGCACTTGATTACCGACGAGACCGTACGTCGCCGCGCGCGTCATGTGGTGGAGGAAATCAACCGCGTCGGTCTGTCTATGGAAGTGCTGAACAACAATGATCTGGCTGCTTTTGGTCAATTGATGAACGCTTCTCACGATTCGCTTCGCGACCTGTATGAAGTAACGGGTATCGAGCTTGATACCATGGTTGCCGCCGCTCGTTTGGTTCCAGGCGTTCTGGGCTCACGGATGACGGGTGCGGGCTTTGGGGGCTGTACGGTATCGCTGGTGCACCAAGGCTCAGTCGAGCTATTTATTTCCGAAGTAGGGAGTAAGTATGAATCCGCAACCGGGCTAAAGCCAGATTTCTATGTGTGCGACATTGGTGATGGCGTACGTGAAATGAAAGAGGAGGCGTAAACATGGCGGTACTTGTAACGGGCGGTGCAGGATATATCGGATCTCATGCGGTGGCGGCTTTGCTTGAAAAAGGGGAGAAGGTCGTTATTGTCGACAATCTCTACCAAGGCCATAAAGAGGCAATCTTGGGCGGTAAGCTGTATGAAGGCGATCTCCGTGATGCGGACTTCCTAGCCCAAGTATTCCAAGAGAACGAGATCGATGGAGTTATTCACTTCGCTGCGAATTCTCTAGTCGGCGAAAGCATGAAGGACCCTGGAAAATACTATCACAACAATGTTTATGGAACGTTGTGTCTCCTAGAGCAAATGCAGAAGGCGGGAGTAACGCGCATCGTATTTTCCTCGACGGCAGCGACCTATGGTGAGCCTGAGCGGGTTCCAATCGACGAGTACGATCGGACGTTGCCAACGAATGCATATGGCGAAACCAAGCTGGCGATGGAGAGAATGATTCGGTGGTTTGATGTCGCTCACGGTATTAAATCGGTGTCTCTGCGTTATTTCAATGCATCAGGTGCCCATGAATCCGGTAAGATCGGTGAAGATCATAATCCGGAGTCCCATCTGGTTCCGCTTGTGCTGCAGGTTGCATTAGGCCAACGGGAATGGATCACCGTCTTCGGGGATGATTATCCGACAGAAGATGGCACTTGTATCCGAGATTACGTACATGTAAGCGACTTAGCGGATGCTCATATCCTTGCTTTAGAACGGCTGCGCCAAGGCGGCGAGAGTGCCATCTATAATCTGGGGAGCGGCCAAGGTTACTCCGTGAAGCAGGTGATTGAAGTTTCCCGTACGGTTACGGGTCATGCGATACCAGCTAAGGTTGAGGCTCGTCGAGCCGGGGATCCTGCAGTGCTTGTTGCATCCTCAGACAGAGCACGTAAAGAATTGGGCTGGAACCCACGCCGCGAACGGCTAGAAGATATTATCTCCAGCTCGTGGAATTGGCATCGCCAGCATCCGGGCGGTTATGAAGGTTAATCGGGAGGTCAGGCACATGAATGAATCAGCAGCTGTCCCATTAGCTCACTCCGACCAAGAGTTAGCTTTGAATATTGAATACCTTGTTGCTTTCGCGCTGCATAACGGACTAATTCTACCCTTAGACATAGATGCGGCAAGAAATGCATTATTAGATTTATTTGCTTTGAAGGAGCCCGCGGGAGGCCTTGATGTCATTCCTGCCAGCACCCTTCCGGATAGTCCGGTTCCTCTTCTCGTACCGTTGCTGGATGCAGCTGCTGAGAGGGGGTTAATCCCAGACGACACATTAACGTTCAGAGATTTGTTCGATGCGCGGATGATGGGCTTGCTCATGCCTCGCCCATCGGAAACGAACCGGCATTTTGCGCAGCTCACACAAGAGCTTGGAGTCGCAGGTGCAACAGATTGGTTCTATAAGCTGAACATTGATTCTAACTATATCCGCATGGATCGGATTCTGAGGAATGGGTATTGGAAGCATCCTACCTCCGATGGAGAACTCGAAATTACGATCAACCTGTCTAAGCCTGAGAAGGACCCGAGGGAAATTGCTCTTCTGAAAACCTTGCCGCAATCTCATTATCCGAAATGCCTTCTCTGTAAGGAAAACGTGGGTTATCCCGGTCGTCCGGATCATCCCGCACGGCAGAATCTGCGCTTGTTGCCCTTATCGTTGCAAGGCGAGTCTTGGTTCTTCCAATACTCCCCTTATGTTTACTACAATGAGCATAGTATCGTCTTCTGCGGTGAACACATTCCAATGAAGATTTCTTCGGCTACGTTCGAGAGGCTGCTTGATTTCGTTGAACAGATGCCGCACTACTTTATCGGCTCTAATGCAGATCTACCTATTGTTGGCGGATCGATATTGAATCATGACCATTTCCAAGCTGGACGTCATGTGTTTCCTATGGAGACCGCACCTGTACTCGATTGGTTGAGTTGCGCGCAAGAACCCGAAGTAGCGATCGGATTGGTCCAATGGCCGATGTCCGTCATACGTCTGCAATCGAATAATCGTAAAGCTATACTGGCGGTTGCCGCCGATATACTTGCCAAATGGCGAGGTTATAGCGATTCGGCAGTCGATATCGTTGCATACAGCGTTAAAGCGGATGGACGGGTGGAGCACAATACGATTACACCGATTGCGCGGTTCAAGGATAATGGAGTTTATGAGCTGGATTTAGTACTGCGGAATAACCGGACGAGTGATGAGCATCCGGATGGCATATTTCATCCTCATCAAGAGCTTCATCACATTAAGAAAGAAAATATCGGCCTGATCGAAGTAATGGGCTTGGCGGTCTTGCCGGGCAGACTGCAGTCTGAAATGAGCCGAATAGCGGATATTCTCGGAGGGCAAGAGGCGTACAATTCGGCTTCCATGGCTTCACTTACGCATCCGTTGAATAAGCATGCGGAATGGGTTGCAGAGCTGGTGCGGCTTCATGGCACGGAGCAATCTGCAGAAGCCGCAGAACAATTGCTGCAGGATGCGGTGGGAGATAAGTTTCATGCTGTACTAAAGGATGCCGGAGTATACAAGTGCGATGCTGAAGGGCGTGAGGCCTTCCACCGCTTCTTGAAGCTAAGCGGGCTTATCTAAGGAATGATAGCTGCGATTTCGATAAAAGAAATCCAGTAAAGAGGCGCTGCGCTGCTGAGCAATGAGAGCGTTGAAAAAGGCTAGCTAGGCGGTGAACGCGAGCTGGCACCCAACACACTCACTCAAGCAATAGTAGCCGTAGAAACTACAGCTACAGCACCCAACCGACGCACCCAAGCAACAGTAGCCGTAGAATCTACAGCTACAGCACCCAACCGAAGCACCCAAGCAACAGTAGCCGTAGAATCTACAGCTACAGCACCCAACCGACGCACCCAAGCAACAGTAGCCGTAGAATCTACAGCTACAGCACCCAACCGAAGCACCCAAGCAACAGAGCCGTAGAATCTACAGCTACAGCACCCAACCGACGCACCCAAGCAACAGTAGCCGTAGAATCTACAGCTATAGCACCCAACCGACATAGACAAGCAACAGTAGCCGTAGAATCTACAGCTACAGCACCCAACCGAAGCACCCAAGCAACAGAGCCGTAGAATATAAAGTCAGAGCGAAATAACCGCATTACAGGCCAGCTAGACTCAGATCGAGCAAAAAACCCAACCCTCTCCAAGTTTATCCTTGGAGAAGGTTGGGTTTTTGCGTAGGAAGGTTTTTCACCAATGTATTCACTTTAATGTAAAAGTGCTATTAAATTCTCGAATATGATCGTGTAGTAGTATAAACGCAGCTAGTCTCTCAGAAGAATTATAGCGTTATATTTAAAACTGGGTACGAGAATGTACGGATAGGCAAAAAAAAGGAGGACAGTCCATAAGAAGTTATGGACTGCCTCCCCATCATTATTCCCGTTTAAGCCCGCAGCTTGCCCAATTCGGAGACGAGTGCTTCAACCTCGCTGATGCTAAACCTGTCTTTCGATGAGATCATATCGTAAATATCTTTGATGTCCTCATAACGTGCGATCGAAAAGCTGGATGCTTGCATCGCGGCACCCGTTGCCATACGGAGCTTTGTTTTGATTGCCTCGATCATATATTCAACATTTTGCTGAGTCGGCTCGTTTAAATTCATTTTATCTCTTCCTCTCTGACCGAAATTGGGATGATGCTATTGTATCATAGTGAGAAGGTATGCCGTCAAAAACAATTCAGTAGCTGCGGAAGTGGCATTTCATATTACAGAATGGTAACCTGAAGGAAAGATCGATGATTGAGATTTGTTCTAAATCGGGAGGAAGAAATGACGGACCGGGAGAAGCAAACGGCTCAGCGGGTAGACATGTCGGGACTGTCAGCTTTCATGAGACAAATAGCAGACAAGCATGCCATGGATGAGGTATCGTTCCTCTGTATTGGAACGGATCGTTCAACAGGGGATAGTCTAGGGCCTTGGGTTGGATCGATGCTGCTAGAACAAGGCTTCACCCGCGTAATCGGAACCCTGGAATATCCGTGCGATGCAGACCGTTTGCCGAATCTTGTTCCTAAGTTGGCGGAAATGGGTACAATTGTTGCAGTAGATGCTTGTCTGGGGCGTTCCGAGAATGTAGGAAGCTATCTCGTTAAGAATGGACCTTTATTTCCGGCTCAATCAGTCGGTAAAGGGCTTGCGGCGATTGGTGAATACAGTATTGCGGGGATTGTAAATGCCTTAAGCCCGAAGCCCTATTGGACATTGCAATCAACCTCGCTTTACCGTGTTATGGGTATGGCCAGAGAAATATCGGAATCGATAAGTGAACAATGGAACATGAAATAGAAGAGAGGGTGAAAATGAAATGAAGATGATAAGTCTCAATAACGGAATGGAAATCGCCTATGTAGAAGCAGGGAGCGGTCAGCCGATCGTATTGCTGCACGGTTATTGCGGAAGCCATCATTACTGGGATGAAGTTATTCCGCTGCTCTCCTCGCGTGGTCGTGTGATCGCCGTCGACCTGCGTGGACATGGTGCTTCTTCAGCTAATGAGGGCGATTATTCAATGGAAGTATTAGCGGACGATATTGTCTCATTGTTAGACGAACTCAAGCTGTCTAAAGTCAATCTATTCGGTCATTCCTTGGGCGGTTACATTGCCTTAGCGTTCGCGGAACGATATCCTGAACGTATACTCACGTTGGGCTTGGTGCACTCCACCTCCCTCCCGGATGCTGAAGCTGCGCAAGCCAATCGATTGAAGGCGGCGGAGACGATTGCGGAAAATGGAGTTAATTCTTTCGTGGATGGACTGATACCAAAGTTGTTCGCAGCGACTCATAGACTTAGCATGCCTGAGCAATTAGAGAAGGCAAAAGAGATTGGCTATAAGACATCTTCTCAAGGAGCCATTGGTTGTGCGCTAGGAATGAAGAATAGACCCGACCGTACCGATGTTCTAGAGCATCTTGATAAACCGATCCTCCTGATTGCAGGAGAACTCGACGAAGTTATCCCTCCGGAGCGAAGATTTCCTGTCTCGAAGGATAACGTTACTGCGCTTACGCTCGGCCGAGTTGCACATATGGGAATGATCGAGGACCCAGAAGCTTTCTCAATAGCAATTGGTTCTTTCCTCGAGCAGAATCGGGGGCCGGAGCGTGTTTGAACGTGATTACTTAATCAGACTATTAACCAAAGCAGGAATTGTGTTAGGTAAAGCAATGGGGTTGCGAGAGCAGAATAAGCAACAGGAAGCGCTCGATCTCATTGATGAGTTTCTAGGAAGGGAGCTGCGGCTGCGCTCCCGTCTAGCTATGGGCTTGTCCGATGAAGATTTGTTGTCCATGCTTTCGGTGACAGGAGCGCCCAACGCTGAGTCGGTTGCTGTTGTTGCGGCATTTCTCCAAGAAGAAGGAGAGCTGTTTGCCGATCTCGGCTCAACAGAGGAGAGTGTTCCACGACTTTCCAAAGCATTACGTTTAAATCTTTACTTGCTTCGTCAAGATATGGAGATTGAGGGCTGGGATATTCAAGCTCGCATTAATCGCTTGTTAGAGGTTTTGGCCAACTATCATATAGATACCGTTACACTGAGGGTTATGTGGCATTGGCACGAATCGAGCGGACGGTTAACAGCTGCGGAAGATCTGCTATACGAGCTGCAGGAGGCGGGAGGTGTCTCTCCAGAAGAAGGAGATTCCTTCTATAAGAGGCTTTCCGCTTATGAAGACTCCGCTCTAGAAGCCGGAGGACTTTCTCGCGAAGAAATGGAAGAAGGTCGCAGGCAATGGAGCGTTTTAATGAAGGAGAATGCTTAATGAACGATAAAGCAAGACCAACGGAATGGCTTGATTTTCTGGAGGACACAGTCTCAAGGGGTCAGCTGCTGCAAGCCTCGTTTAGCGCCCCACGCCGTAAGGATGACGATACGCCACGTAAGCTGACGGTTCGTCCGATTAAGCTAAAAGCAGGGTTGTTCTATCAATTCGAACATTATCAGCATAATAAGGTCTACCATAATAATGTGAGTGCTGAGTTATTGAAGGGGCAGTTATTAGCCGCGATGGAGCGATACAAGCAAGCTTTGTTCAAGACTCCGGATGCCGACGTACAAATCCTCGTCAGCAAAAAGGGAGCTCTGTCACTCCTTACGAGCACCTCGACAACGAAAGCGAAGACGGCTGCCCCGCAAGAGCACAATCGCAACAAAACCTACGTGCTGCCGGATGGAGAACCCGTTCCTTTTCTCATCTCGCTGGGAGTAATGACGGCTGAGGGCCGGGTTGTAAAAGCGAAATACGATAAGTTCCGGCAAATTAACCGATTTCTTGAGATGGTATCCGATGTTATCCCGGACCTCCCCCAAGATAAGCCATTGACGATTATTGATTTTGGCTGCGGTAAGTCCTATCTCACCTTTGCGATGTATCATCTTCTGGCTATTAAAGAGAAGCTTCCCGTCCGAATTATCGGGCTTGATCTTAAGCAGGATGTTATTGAAACCTGCTCTAAGTTGGCCGAAGAGCTCGAGTGGGACAAGCTTTCTTTCTTTATAGGCGATATCGCTAACTTCGAAGGCCATTCAGATATCGATATGGTCGTTACACTGCACGCTTGTGATACAGCGACGGACGCGGCATTGCTGAAAGCGATTGGCTGGGGAGCCAGTGTGATCTTGTCAGTGCCTTGCTGCCAACATGAATTGTTCAATCAGTTGTCTCAGCAGACTCTTAAGCCGCTGCTTAAGCATGGGATCCTTAAGGAACGTTTTGCTTCCTTAGTGACGGATGCCATTCGAGCTAACCTTCTGGAGCTGGCGGGATATCGAACACAGCTGCTTGAATTTATTGATCTGGAGCATACACCGAAAAATATTCTTATTCGAGCTGTGAAAGGACGAAATTTAGATAGCGAAGAGCTCAAGCGAGAGTATGAAAATTTTAGGGATTTATTGGGAGTTTTCCCTTTTGTGGAAAAAGGAATGATTGAGCTAAGCCAAAGGTCATAGAAAAAAGAGGATAAAAGTCATAATTTTCATTTAAAGAATACATAAAATTGATGGATGCAACTGTTTTTTTGCTGTCGAAAAAAATGAAACCATGGTAAAATCATACATAGTTCGACCTCGCATTTGATTTTACCCCCTTTATGAAAAGGTGAACGCCTTGGGAATTCAATGGATTGATTTTATTCTATTTGCTCTTTTATTTATTTTATTCGTAAGCGTAATCGCCTTCAATCGGATCACTCAAACTCACAAAGTGTATTTAGCTTTTCACTTTATAATGATGCTATGGCCGCTTGGCCAGTTTGCCGTTTATATGACAGATTTTCCCCAGTATCAGTTATTTTTCATTAATATGTCTTTTATTGCGATGGGGTTTCTCGGACCCGGTTGGCTCGTTTTTGTTTACTTCCTCACTGGTAAAGCTGCCCAGTTAAGAGCAGGTCGTATGTTGGGTTACATTATTCCAGCCTTATTATGTGTTGTTGGTGCGATGTGGAACCCCGATTATTTGTTTATGTCGCCGGTAAGCGGTAATTATATGGAACGTGTATACGGCCCATTGTTCTGGTTGCTCGTGCTCATTCAATTCGCTTACTTTTTCACCGCACTAATGAATATGTTCCATTCACTTAAAACAGTGAGCTCCGTTAATCAACGTAAACAGCTTGCAACTGCCCTAATCGGAATGTTCGTGCTCACCGGGTTCGGGTTATTGGATGTACTCCTAAATGTTCTGCTCTCGGAATGGCTGCCGATTGTTCCAGGGTTATTGGCGCTAGGCATACTTCTATCGGATTTATGCTTTGTTGTGGCGATATACCGATTCGGGATTTTCGACATCCTTAGTATGGCTCAACGGGATATCTTCGAGCATATGACGACCGGAATAATCGTCGTGGATGAGAACAATAAGGTGCTGGAGGTTAACCGAGGAGCATCTCCGTTCATACAATCCTCCAAAGGCGAGACTTTCGAAATGGAGAAGCTATTATCTCCGTTACAAGCACAGGAGGAAGTTTACGAGTTTCTTTATCGTTACCTTCATCATCCTTACGAGAAGATGCAAATGGAGTTTTCACTGCAGGAAAATGCTGGCCGGCATGTCACCATTCAGATTGCCCCCATCCTAGATGATCGTAAAACGCTGCTCGGAAGAATTATCACCTTTCATGATGTTACAGAGCTTCGTAAGCTTGTGATGGAGATGAATCGTAAAAACGAAGCATTGCATGAGCGTAATCTTGAACTGATCACGATCCAAGAGGAACTGTTCCGGGTAAATCAGAAGCTCGAGCAGATGGCAGTAACAGATGGTCTAACAGGATGCTTTAATCGCCGGTATCTCATGCAGCAGTTAGAACACGAAGTGCTGTTGAATATGCGCTATCAAATTCCGTTCTCTATATTCCTTTTCGACATTGATCACTTCAAACAAATTAACGATAAATATGGACATCTTGTAGGGGATGAGGTTATCCGAAGCACGGCGGATATTGTACGTTCTAAGCTTCGGAGAACGGATATTCTGGCAAGATACGGCGGAGAAGAATTCACGGTTTACCTGCCGCATTCGAATCGTGAACAGTCGGAGCTGCTAGCAGAAAGAATTATGCTCGCTGTTGGTAACAATTGGGTTGACACGGGTGAGGAGAAGGTAAATGTTACGATCAGCATGGGCGTCTTTGCGGAAACGAGCATGGATTTAAGCTTCGATGATCCGAAGGAATATTTACGCGAAATATTCTCGCGCGCGGATCAATCCTTGTACAAAGCAAAGAACGAAGGACGCAATCGTGTTGTTATGGCGCAATGATACATGGAATCTAAGGTTGCTTTTGTTCTATTCAATCTGTGGATTTCGGTTATGCGGGAATAGAGAGGCGGTTGGCGGGAGTGACACAGAACAGGAATTACAAATCAGTAAGGCCCGATCCAGAGAGGGACTTGCTTCCGCTTAATGTCCTTCTACACTGCCGAACCGTTGTAGAAGGCAAAAATTTCTTAACGACAGGTGTGATGACACAAGTCGAGGGTGAGTTATTTGAGGTCGAGCTCCATGAATTCGAACAATTCGAATTAGGCGAGACGGTAAAGCTGACCATTTATTCCCCGGCAGGCATACAATCGCTTCCTTCTGTTGTCTTCGCAAAATATGAAGGAGCAATCGCGCTTCTTCAGCCTCCTGAGGTGCATCGGAGGTTCATTGATCGACGGGAAAATCCGCGTGTGGAGATAACCGGTAATGTCCGGATCATGCATTTGCTTCAGACGACGGGCAAAGTGATAGATCTAGTGTCTCCATTAGAGCTGCTAATAACAGATATTAGTGTATCTGGTTTGGGTTTTTCTGGAATGGATGGTCCGCATTTCGCTCAGAATACACGCTTGAAGGCGCATGTGAACATTGGTCTTGAGTTCAGCTGCGAGCTCGAAATCGTGCGCCGCGAACGACAAGAAGAGGGGATCCTTTGTGGAGCTAAAATGCATGTTCTTGAGCCAGAAATGCTCCGACCGCTTAGGGCTTTAATCTTACGTCAGCAGGTTGCGAAGCAAACAGAGCTGCGCAGCATTGCTCCAGCGAAAAAAAGAACATTCCACTCTTAAGCTAACAAAGCTCACAACAGGCCTAAGCTGCGGCCTGTTTTTTTGTGTTCTGCGAGGTTAGAAGGATCAGAGGACATTAGAGGTAATGTCGAAAAATGGACGTGGTAATGGGACTTTGTCCGTGATGGTAAGCCATGAGGTTACATACATTGAAGCAAAGTGACAAAGGAGTGATTCTATGGCTGTTCAACGTCCTAAACCTCCTCATGGAGATTCCAAGCGATCCCGTATCGTTCGTACTAAAGTTTCCAAACTTTCTCGCACCGTAAGAAACGGACCGATCTTGAATCGCCTTACAGTTGTCTGGGTGCAGAATAGCGGAGTACCTTTCGATACAACAGGCTTCTTCGCGCGCCTGTCCCGAGGCAATCGCATTGTCAGTACGGCCAGCTTCGACCGCTTTGGTGTCGTTCGCTTTAACAATATCGATACCCTAACAAATGTTTCGTACACGCTCAGAGTGTTTAGCAGTAATGGAACCTTGTTCCGTATACGCACAATCCCAGCCGGCGTGGAAACCTTCGCAATTATCGGTTAATGCAGCAAAGCGGATACAACAAAAAACGGAGATACGCTTTTTTTGCGGTCTCCGTTTTTTCCATATTAATCTCTTAACCCCCGAAGGCATCGCGGAAAGCCTTCATGAGCTTTGCTCGATCTACGCTCCAAAGCGTTGCGATTTCCTGGCTTAATTCCTCGTCCCACCAATCTGCCAATACTTTGCGGTTACTGCGGTTTTCCACAATCCATGCAAGGTTCTCGATGACACGTCTTACATATAGCTGCTCGGCCTGCTGCATCAACGATTCGGGTATGTGAAGCTTTAATCTTTTACCCGTTCTGTACAGTTCGTTGCCGCAAGCCCTTCGGATGCTGCGCGGGGTAGGAAGGGGAGCGGAATGCTTTTCTTGAAACATCTTCATAAGGCCTCACCAACCTCTCTTCCCATACCCTATGCAGGGGGGAGAAAGGCGGTCACCCGCTATTGTACGACTAAATAACCAACCATTGGAATACTTGTTTTCGGATCACTGTGAGTCTGGCAGACGATAGGATAGATGCCCGCTTCCTTTGGCGTGAAATGAACTATCGTTGTTTTACCTTTGCGTACCTCACCTGAAATGCCCAGCCCTTCGATGACGAAAGGATGAGATTGCCCATTGATGCCAGAGATGCGAAGCTCTACTGACTCACCTTTTCTGACGAAAACCGTTCCAGGATCCCAGCGATAAGACTCCAGCTTTTTGCCGCTGTCCGAGGTTGCCGTAAATTCCCCCGTGACTAATTGGATTACTCGAGTGGTTTCACTCGCGGGAGCTATCGTCGGCTTAGTCTGCTGCCAGCCAATGTATGCACCGGCCAGAATCACAATAGCTGCCATAATCGTGTAAAACTGAATCTTTTTTCGGCTAAGAATTACAATTTTACTCATTCCGTTCTCTCCTCTTCAACTTTATCCATCTACCGGAGTGTATGCGCGGGCCCGTCCTCACATGACAAGCCTATAGTAATTTCTGTTTATGCTATTGAACTGGAAGGGAGGTCTAGCCATGTGCTAGAATAGAAACGGTTATTAAGTGATAGAAAGCAGGTTTAAGCGATGATGGATACATTGCACGAGTGGTTGAACCAAATTCTTCAATGGGTTGAGAGCTTGGGATATTGGGGTATTATCATTGGTCTAGCGATCGAAGTCATTCCAAGTGAAATTGTGCTAGGTTTTGCCGGTTACCTCGTTTACAAGGGGGATATTTCATTCGTTGTCGCTGTTATTTGCGGAACGATTGGAGCGATCCTGCAGCAGTGGTTGTTGTATGCTATTGGCCGCTACGGCGGGCGTCCTTTTCTAGACAAGTTCGGCAAGTACTTACATCTGAAGGCAAAGCATCTCGATATGGCAGAAAGTTGGTTTGAGAAATACGGTCCATTCATCGTGTTCACGGGGAGATTCGTTCCTGTCATGCGTCAGGCTGTATCCATCCCGGCAGGCATGGCACGCATGAACTTATGGAAGTTTACTTGGCTGACTGCGTTAGCTTCGGTTCCATGGTCTATTCTGTTCGTTTGGTTAGGGAAGTCGCTCGGTGAAAACTGGGATACCATCGATGAAAAAGCTTCGGAATATGTTCGACCCATCGTTCTAATCGCGTTAGCGTTGTTAATTGGGTATTTTCTCTTCCTTTATTTGCGTAAGCGTGGCAAAAGCATCTAGAATAGACGATAGAGTACGAAAAAGAAAGGGGATTTAACATGAGTAAGCTTCTGGCTAGTAAATTAAATCAAGGCTTAACACCTCGTCAATTTGTGGATAGCATGACCAAAAACCAGGATACCTTCACCTCCTGGCAAGAGAAGTTTCAGTGGAATGATGCCGAATTGGAGGAATTTTACGATTCGCTTAACAATCGTGATGATTTGCGTTGCATGATCTTGGCGGCAGACTGGTGCGGGGACGTTGTGCGTAATGTTCCGGTTGTGTTCCAAGCGATGGAAAAGGCAGGTATACCCACAGAGGTACTGATTATGGAGCAGCACTTGGACCTTATGGATGAGCACTTAACAATGGGCGGCCGTGCGATTCCGATCGTTCTGTTCACGGATACGGGCGGACATTTGCTTGGCAAATGGGGTGCTCGGCCTAAGCATGTTCAGGAAGTTATGAATGCGTTCAAAGCAGAGAATCCAGACCGTGAAGCGCCGGATTATCAGGAGAAAATCGCGGTAGCCCGTCAGGAAATGGGACGTCGTTACGGAGAAGATACCGGCTATCAGACGATTATTTTACAAGAAATACGCGACATTCTGTCCGGCGTTTGAGGTCCGTGAAGCGATGCTGACTTTTCAACGGTTTTCTCTAGGTGCCTTACAGACGAATGCCTATGTTGTCGTGAATACGGAGCGCACGCATGCCGTAGTGATTGACCCGGGTACAGCTGATTCGGCGTTGTTGCGCAAGCTGGATGGACTAAAGGTTGACGCGATTTTGCTAACGCATGCCCATTTCGATCATATTGGCGGTGTGGATGCGATCCGTAAACGCTACGGGTGTCCGGTCTACATTCATCCTTTAGAGAAGGACTGGTTAACCGATGCGGGTAAGAATGGCTCAAGCCGCTGGGCTGACGTTACTCCGATAATCTCGACGGACTTACCAGACCATTACTTGACGGATGGCCAATCCCTTGAGCTAATCGGGGAAACGTTCCAAGTGAAGCACACGCCAGGTCATTCCCCAGGAAGCGTGAGCTTTCTATGCGGTGACCTGCTGTTCGCCGGGGATGCGCTTTTTCATCGATCAGTCGGGCGGACGGATTTACCCGGCGGCAACCAAGAGCAGCTTTATCGATCCATTCGAGAAAAGCTGTATTCGTTACCGGAAACCGTAATCGTCCTGCCCGGACACGGTCCTGAAACAACGATTGGGGAAGAGCGCCGCGAGAACCCTTTCGTGAGATAATTGGCGATTGCTGCTGTAAAATGTAAAAAAAGGCTTTACACTAGTACAACCTTTTGATATAGTCAGCCTTAACAAGCCAATATAGGCATATGTTCACTGCGAAGAACGCAGGCGATGGAGAAACCTCCTACGCTTGCGTTCTTTTTTTATTTTCTTACAAGGTGAGGTTGAGAGAATGAATCGGAGAAGACAGGCGGCAATTAGTTTGTCTGCGGCGGTCATTTCGGGGCTGCTCGTTTATGGCGTTTATATGCTGCAGCTCAGGCAGATAGAGCTTCAAGAAACAGTAGAGGTCGTGGTTCCCAAGCAATTTATTCCGACAGGAACGTTATTGGATTCGAATCACCTGAAATTCATTTCTTTGCCTCTCAAAGCCTTATCGGAAGAGATGATCACGGAGATGTCTGAAGCCGTTGGGATGGAAACTTCAGCTCCGCTTGGCGGTGAAGAGCCATTACTGAGATGGAAGGTGAGCAAGTATCGGCTGCTCCCTCGTGCAGGAGAATCAACCTTTCAGATTCCTAGAGAATATGTAAAGTCAGTGTCCAGCGGTATTCGAGCGGGGGATGAGGTAACGGTGTACCTATCGGATGAAGCAACGGCATCTCGGAGGTTATATGCCAATTCGATTCGGGTAGCAGGTGTGAAGACTGCAGCGAACCTAGAGATCGACAATCCCAAAAATCCGAATCTCATGTCAATGGCCAACGACGATAAGGAAGGGATGTATGCGTCCAGGCGAGATGCCAACGGCACGATTGATTCCATTAATCTGAATTTGACGGAAGCGGAGTGGTTAATCTTAGATACCGCATGTAAAGGAGGGAGTGCGAAATTGGTCATCGCTTTTCAGGCAGCTTCTATTAAGGAGGGGGAACAATGACGGGGCGATTGGCGGCTTTTGCAGGCTCGACGCCGAATATTGGAACATCGTTAACAGCGTTTGGAACGGCTTATCGGATTGCGGCTCTAACAGGCCGAAAAGTCGGCTATTTATGTCTTAATCTAAAGAGCGCAAAAACCCATCTTTACCTAGGGGTAGACAAGCCCGATGTCACATTGGACGGAGTACGACCGGAGTTAAGGGCGGGCACACTGACCGGCGACAAGCTTCGACAATATGCTTTTCGCTCCCCTAAGCTGGGGGAATTACATGTTTTATTCGGCAATATGGCTAGAGAGCAAGCAGAATATTATGAACCAGAGGATATGATGCAATTGCTGAAAGCATCCCGGGAAGCCTTCGATCTGACGATCGCCGATGTAAGCGCCTATTGGGATAATGCTGCAACTGTATGCGCAATGAGAGATGCCGATGACAAGTTTCTCGTAACGACAGACAATCTCAGTCACTTTCAGGAAGATATCCATCGATGGACCGGTCAGGTTGGCTCACAGTTTGGAATGTTGCCAGAGCAATTCCAATTAGTGCTCTTACAAGGTTCTCATCGAATGACAGGGGGATTCGGAGTGAAGGAAATTCGTAAGGAAACCGGTTGTAACACATTTACAGAGCTGAGATTAACGGAGAGCGTACATTTGCAGCTAGACAGCGGCCGCTTGGATGAGTGGCTTGCGGCAGAGGAACGTAATGCTGCAGCCTTTGATGCCGTAGCCAATCCTTTATTGATGAAGCTGAATTGGGCACAGAGGCTTCAGAAGACTGAACGCCCATGGTTGCGGAGGCTAATGGTGCATCGCAGGAGGGGACAATGAATAGGGAAGGTACTGCCAAACGGTTTTCTTCTTCTGCTTATGCCGCTGACCTTCAATCCTTGTCTGCAGGAACTAGCGTTAGTGCAGGAGAGAAGCCAGATGGATTGTCGAATTTACAGGCCTATACGGAAGAAGTACGACATATGCTTGCAACTCCCAGGGGCTGGAGTGAAGAAGAACGTCGGCGTTATGCCGAGAAGCTGAATCGAGCGGTAATCGGATTTCCGCAAGAGCGGGCGGAGATGCTGGCCGTTATTTCGGATTGGATTATCAAGAAACGCCTGCAGCATTTATCATTCGGCAATCTTCCTTACGCTTCCTTAGCGGAAGCATTGTTCGCGGAAGTGATCGGGATGAACGTTTTGGAGCTTGTCCTGAGAAACCGTGAAGGATTAGAGGAAATTCAAGTTGTCGGTACACGGATTTTTGAAGTTCGTGACGGCAAAGCTACGGCTTCTCCTTATCGTTTTCAGGAGATAAGCCAAGTGGAGAGAATTCAGCAAAATTTGGTCTTATTCAATAATGATCGCATTAATCCTCGGAAGAGATGGGCTGAGGTACTGTTATTAGACGGTTCAAGGGTGACATTAACAGGCTTCGGATTTACCGCAGAGCCAACGCTGACCATCCGGCTATATACGGTGAAACGCTTTAATCTCGAGACGTTATGTCGATCCGAGTATAGAACAATGGACGAAGCGGTAAGGCAATTGCTTCTAGTGGTCGTTCGCAGCCGTTTTAATATGGTAGTCATTGGAGCTACGAATACGGGTAAAACCCATCTTATTAAAGCGCTGATCTCAGCAATGCCCGATGAGGAGAGAATTGTAACGATTGAGAGCCGTTATGAACTAATGCTTGCGAGAGATTTCCCGAATAAGAACGTTGTGGAATATGAAACGGACGAGGATGATCCGCTTCATGGACCGCGCCAAGCATTTAAGCTGGCGCTTAGGCAATCGCCACAGCGTATCTGTCATGCGGAAAACCTAGTTACATCAAAAGACGCTAATCTATCGTTTTCCACCTCGTTACAACACACCCGAACGAATTCCCTCTACCCGGAAGAGTCGAATCCGAATTAATCACGATGTCGGAAAATATATCGTTAATAAACATCTTTTTAGAGGTTCTATCTGAAATATCATACCAAGCTCTTTTAATATCCTTAAATAGCGCATAAAGTTCACTTGGTGTTCTGAGTGTATCTGATGAATTTTTCAAATCCTCCAATTCCTGAATTAGATCATTTTCCTTTTCTTTCTCCTGATCGGAATACTTCTTTAACTCTTCCATTGTGATGAGGTCGTTAACGAAAGCGGTTCTCCATTTCTCCCGGCGCTTCTTAATTTGATCAATTTGTTTTAATATGCCCGTTGAATCCTTTCGAGATTTCGGCAGCTCGTCAACCTTTAACTTCATAGATAATTCTTTCTTGTCATAGTCGAGTATCTTAAAGAATGCCTCTTCGACCGCCTCTTCGCCTATAATAGGCATATCACAATTGCCGAAACCTATTTTACCTGAACAACGATAGAACATACGGGAGCCTTCTTTTCTATGCCTTATACCGCCTGTCATTGCATATCCGCAACGATCACATTTTAGAATCCCGCTGAATATATAATCGCTTGTTGCTGCTCTACCTTTTTTATCGCGTGACTTTGTTAATTCCTGAACTTTGTAAAAGTCTTCCTTACTCACAATCGGTTCGATATCTCCCTCAACAACAATCGGGTTATGCGTTCTTATTCCTTTGCTGCGGAAGTTCCACCTATATTCCCCGCAATAGATCGGGTTCTTTAAGATGTACCATAATGTTCTAATGTGAATAGGCCGACCTTCAGAAGAAAGGATCTTAACGATTGTTGGCATACCCTTGTTCTCCAGGTACATTCTGAATAACCGCTGTACAAATTCAACATCTTCATTGGGTACGAGTTTTCCTTCGACAAGATCAAACCCCATAGGAGCAGAGGAACCATTTCGCTTCCCGGATATGATCTTCTGTTCCATTCCCCAATAAACCCGATCCGCTATCGTCTCCCGTTCCCATTGCGCGAATATCCCAAGCATACCGATCATAGCCCTGCCCATGGTTGTAGTTGTATCGAATTGCTCAAGAGAGGATCGAAAAGATACGCCCCACTTTGTGAGCCTGTCCAGAACGTCATAGAGGTCACGCACGTTCCGGGTGAATCTATCTAGCTTATGCACTAATATAACGTCAAAGCGGCGTTCCTGAGCGTCTTTAATCATGCGTTGAAAGTTGGGGCGCTTGGTGTCTTTAGCAGAGAATCCATCATCTACGTAGTAGTCGAATATTTCCCATTCCTGACTCGCTGCATAAGCCGTTAAACGGTCACGTTGAGCCGGGATAGAATATCCTTCCTTGGCTTGATCCTCAGTGCTGACGCGAATATAAGCCGCTGCTCTCATGATGTACCTCCTGATTGGAAATAATTGTTGATTGATGTCGATTTAAATAATACTATGTTATAGGGACATCTCTTCCTTACCTAGTCAGCATAGTTTGAAGCTGAATGGGAGACGGCAACAGCTATCGCAAAGCTAGTCGTCGGGAAGGAGGTGCGAGAATGGAATGTACTCATATTTCATCTCGATTACAAACCCAAGTTCGTAAAGGTGAAGCGGTATTCCGTTGCAACCAATGCGGAAAGTCTTTCCGAGGAAGAACCTCGGTTTAGGCGAAGGTGGAGGGGAGAAATCCTCTCCATTTTTTAATTGCAGATACTTAAGATTAGTTTTATAATAGGAATTGGGATTGTATTCGAGAAGTGGTATGAGTGCATTTCATACTTGCGAAGATTAAAACCTTAGACCTCCCATGTCTGAGGTTTTTTTCTGTTTACCTCCTGATAAGAAAAGCCCCGTTGGGGGGCTATTTTGATATTGTAGGCTTAATAACTACCCAACCCCGAGATTTGAACAACTCGCTCGATTCTCCAGTAAATCTATCTATCCTAACAATAACACGATCTCCTGTACGCTGCTGGTATTCATACCTAATGACGGGATAAAAAAACCATAGCAGGCCTGAAATGAAACAAAAAAATAATAGCATAGGAATGTAAATTCTAATTAAGTCCCGGATCATCGGTTCACCATTGTTGTTCCTGATCGGTTCAGGGATTTGCTAACCCGTATATCATAACTCCATTTGGAAACGATGATAACGGGTGATATTATGAAAATTATTTATGTTAAAGTCGTGGATAGAAAAATAAAAATCTATACCACGACCGGAGTCTTAGAGGGTTCGGTGATGCTTCAATTAGAGCGACTACTATCGGGACATGGGTTTGAAAAAGTAGACCAAGGAAAGTTTGTAAATATGAACGAAGTAACTTTTTTTTGCCCTAAAGCAAATAAAGTATTCTTTAATAATGGTAAGTCCTGTTATGTGACAAGAATAAATAGGAAAAAGGTCATGCATCGTTTCGACAAGAAATGACACTTAGAAAACGTTATTTACCGGATATGTTACATATGTGGTAACAAGTTGGTTCCATGGTTCGACAACATTTTACTCTGTGTCGTCGTATAATGAAATTCCATCCATGGAAAAAGAGAATTATGGAAAGTTGGTGCGCATAATTAAACGATATCGTTTAACACTCTACGGATCGGGAGGAAAAACCTCCGCACCTCTTAATCAACTTCTATCCATTCATAAAGATCTTCAATGTGACACTTTAATGCAGATGCGATTGTTTTAGCTGCATTCATTCTGCCTATCGTTGTTACGTTGTTTGCGTAGTTGGATATCTTCTGCTCGGAGATCCCTGTAACCTCTGACAGCCAGCGATTTGTCTTTCTACGTTCTTTAAGAAGTTGATGGAGGCGACAACGACCCGTAATAAACGGCATCGTCAAGCTCCTTATATAGTTTTCAAAGAAAAAGTAAATCTTCCTCTTAATTTTTCGAACACCTGTTCCTATTTTTCGCTAGATATGCTATCATGAATTTACCAATTCGGGCGGCTGCATCATGAGAAAAGGGAGATGACTGAATGGAGGATAAACTATCAGAATCTTTACAATCGTTCATACAGGAGACAAAAATCGAAAAGTCGGAAAGGGAACTGAAAGCGCTTTTATTCGAAAAGGTTGACGGATCACTTAGAACTCTTGATGATTTGGACAACTAAGTCCAAAGCATTTCTAACTGCCTGGTGAGCTAACGGGTTATCTCTTATACTTATATTTTCTTCTTGTTCTAGTTCACTTATAATTCTTTCAATCTCACTCTCAGGGAGCGTTCCAGCGCTCTCTTTTTTGTCTTCTTCTATATAACCCGCAACAGACATCAAACTTTCGTAAGAATAGTTATAAGCCTTAGCTAAGCTCTTTAATGTTTCGGGGGTTGGATTAACCGGACTTCCAGAGCGGAGATCGACACCACTTTCTACAATACTTAGATATGTGTGGCTAATACCCGCTTTCTTTGCGGCCTCTCTTAATGATTTTTTCCCTCTAAGTTTTTTTAACAAATCCCCTAAATCAGACATTACCCCATTACACCTCCCCTGTAATACTTACTTTACAACATGTTTTACAATAAATAAATTATTTCCTTGTTAATCATTGTTGACATCTATGTTTTACGTGTGTTACATTGGTATCAAGGAGGTGGTACACATGCTAAACAATAAGCTGAGAGAAATAAGAGAAGATATTGGAATGTCCGTATCAGAATTGGCAAGACGTTCTAAAACATCTAGACAAACGATAACGAACATTGAATTGCACGGCCAGGAACCTTCCGGCTTGTTGGTAATCACCATAAGTGAGTCGTTAAAAAAAGATCCAAGGGAAATTTTTTTTCGTCAAAGTGTAACACATGTTAAACAAGAACCTGCATGATCGCAAAAAGTACTTATTCGACAAAAACCAAATAAACCCTTTAGGAGGCAACAAAATGAAAGTAATCACGAACGAACTGGTTCCAGTTTACGAAACGGATTCGGGAGAGAAGGTTGTCGATGGAAGAGAACTGCATGAGTTTTTAGAAGTCGGCAAGGATTTCACCACATGGATGAAGGATCGCATTGAGAAGTTTGGCTTTACTGAGGGAGAAGACTTTTCCCCGCAATTGGGGAAAACCTCAGACCAAGGTGGAAGACCTAAAACGGAATACATTATGAAGTTGGACATGGCGAAAGAGATTGCGATGTTGGAAGGTAACGAGAAAGGGAAGAAGGTTAGAAAATATTTTATCGCAATAGAGACGAAGGCACGTCAAACACAATCAATCAATGTGGAGTTATTAACTCCCGAAATGCAGATGTTCAAGCACATGTTTGATGCAGTAGCCAAAACACAGATTGAATCTGCTGAAACAAAACACAAATTGGTGCTGGTCGAGAACAACATCAACACCATTAGAGAAACGATCATCCAAAGGGAAGATAACTGGCGTGATTCTCTTGGTAAGATGTTTAATTCTGCCGTGCGAAATTCAAACGGCAAAGATCACAAAACAATGCGCAACGAAAGCTACGTGATATTAGAAGAGCGCGGACATTGTGACCTAGCAAGAAGGCAGCGCAATATGCAGGATCGTCTTAAAGAAAGTGGAGCAACGAAAACGAAAGTGGACAATGTTTCGAAGTTGGATGTAATCGAAGACGACCCGAGACTAAAGGAAATTTACACATCCATTGTCAAGGAAATGTCCATTAAAAATATGAAGATGAACGCTTAGGAGGAAAACGATGGAAAACCAAGGGTCAAAGCCACTAACATTCGCTGAATATATCCGAGAAATGGGCGGCAGCGGTGTTGTCTATGACGATGAATGCCAAGAACTCATAAAATCTTGGAAGGGTAAAGATTGGTTTCATGTGGATGATTACATTGCTCCTATTGTTCACCAAATTTTAGTGGATGCTGCTGAAGTTCACCCAAAACTATATGCAAAGTTAATGGAAGTCATCGTTGAATCTTATGACGAACTAAAGATTGGACTAGGATCCGAACCGGACAAACCAATATTAAGAAGAATCAAATAAGGAGGCCAACCACATGGAACGATTAAAGCAACCATCCACCGATAAACTTGCCGCAGCGATTAATAAATGGCTAATCCCAGCAGCACAAAAAGAGCCAAAGAAAGATCAGGTGAAGGGCGCATGAAGATGATTAACATTTACCACCACGGCATGCTGATTCAAAAAGTAGAAGCTGCCAAAGACAACATAGACAAGCTTAAAGCCCTCGCTGAGTATATGAAATTCGCTCATGAAGTACAGGACGATATGCACGCATCCCACCAAAGAGAGAAGGTACATTTCCTTGGCAAAACCGCTGATTGAACTTCTTAAAAAGCCAACAGCAATTAAGTACAACAAGCCTGATACAAAGCAATGTATATGCGGTCATAACCTTACTCGCGGTGAGCATGAATTTATCGAATCTAAAGTACTCAAAGGAAGATTTTGCGATACCTCATGCCTTATAAGAGCCGATGGAGCTAAGTGGATCGGCCGCACGATTGTTGATGAGTTTGGAGATTATTACACGGAACAAAACTATCTGAAGGTTATGGAGGTTAGTTGAATGAACAAAAATCAAATAGGTGATATGGAACACGCGATAAAAAACGGACGATTTTACACTGATTATGATGACAAGGATTGGAACGATTTAGTTGATAAAGGTTACGCAATTAAACGCGCAGGATGGGACGATAGATCAGCTTATTTCATCCCAACTAGCGAAGGAAAAGCGGCACTAAAGGAGGCGACTATATGAGCTACCTAAAGCCACTAAAGGAACATAAGAGAACGCGCCAAATCATTCGAAAAGGAGCCATATAAGATGCAAACAGTCCTAGATAACACGCTTCGCCATTACTCCGAACGCAATCAAATCATGGTCAAACAATTAGCCAAAGTATTAGCCGCATCATCCTATGAGGAAGCGCAGAAAGCCGCTAAAGATGCCTTTGCAGAACTAGCAGACCATTATGACCCATTTGCTCCAACTGCTGCTGTACAAGCTCCAGAGGAAGCGGAGGCGGCGGCATGATAGAACAGATTAAAAAGCGTCTGCACTACATCGAAAGTAACAATCTATTCGATGCTCATTACATCAACGACATGAAATATCTCATCGGTGAAGTGGAGGAAGAAAAACGGTATAAATCTGCATTGCGGAAAATTGTTTGTCTCAATATCCATATGCCAGATGAAGTGTTTAATATCGCTAATGACGCTCTGGAAAGGAAAGATAACTCATGAAAACTACAGATGGAGGATTAAGAGGCAGAGAAGATTTTCTCAGCAACAAAGGTTGGAATTGAGGTTTTATTAAGTCTCCTAATCCTCCACAGCCTAAACAATTCTTTTACGGACATATGAAGTTGTTAAGACCGTCAATACGAGTGGAGAGAGGATAGGGCTATGGTGACTTTGCTAGATTTGGCTAAGAAGTACCCAACAATGCGCCGCATCTTATGGAGAAATCGCAGGAGAGACTTAAAGAAAGAATGGTACGGCTCGCGCTGATTCGGTCGAGACGATGCAAATCAAATTAAAAGGAGAATGACAAATGAAAACAAACCGAGAAATTTTAGAATCTTGCGAATACCCAAAGGCCGTGTTGGATCAAATGACAGATGAAGAGTGTGAAGGAGAAGTTGAAGTCTTGGGATTATCGAGGTTTATCGAAACGGAGTCCGAATCAGACCAATAAGGAGAACATATGGAAAATCTAAATTGTTCACGATGCAAAAACAATAAATACTTCATCGAACTCAACAAAAACGGATTTATTGATATGATTCGATGCACCAAATGCAAACACACTATACGGACAAAATAAGGAGGCCCCCATGGAACAAGTAACCATAATGTCTGATAACCCCCGAATGTCGCTAAGAGAGTATAAGGAACTCATTGAGCAAGTATTAGGACATGAAAAAGCCCCGCGTCAACGAGGCTCAAGAAAAGAAAAAGACAACTCAATTCTATCATATCGAGGATGGTGATCATAGATGGAAGCACTTAGATTAGTTCCAACAAACGATTTGACACATAACGAGTGGTTAGAATGGCGCAGAAAGGGAATAGGCGGTTCTGATGCCGCTTCGATATGCGGTCTGAGCCGCTACAACTCCCCTCTAGGAGTTTACTTGGACAAGATCGGGGAAATGCCCCCACTAGAAGATAACCCACGCATGAAAGCGGGGAGGAAGCTGGAGCCGTTTATTGCAGATTGGTTCGCAGAAGAAACGGGATACAAGGTCATGAAGCGCAACGCCATCTTTCAACATAAGAAATTCCCTTTTATGCTTGCTAACATCGACCGTTGGATTCCTGGTTATAATGCGGGGCTTGAGATCAAGAATACCTCTGAATACTCACGCCACGATTGGTTTGACGGAAAGGTAGAAGTCATTCCGACAGAGTACCAACTCCAAGCCAATCATTATATGGCTGTCACAGGCGCGGAACGGTGGTTCATGGCTGTTCTAATCGGAGGATGGGACTTTCAATGGCGCGTGATTGAGAGAGACGAGAAGCTAATAGAAAGCCTCATAGAGATAGAGTCTCACTTCTGGAATAATCACGTACTCACTAAATCAGTTCCGGAGGTTACAAGCAAGGACACAGACAAACTTGATTATCTGTACCCCTCAAGCAACCCCACAACCTTAGAAATAAGCGAAGTATACTACGACCTTATCAAGCGACTGGTTGACACCAAGCACGACTTAAAACGAGCAGAGGAAGCCCATGAGGACGTTAAAAACAAAGTTAAGAATCTGATGGGTGAAAACGAATTGGCACTATGGCAAGGTGAGAAGTTCTGTACTTGGAAAACAAATGCACGCGGTAGTCGCGTATTCAAAATCATTGGAGGAATTTAACCATGAAAACAGCAACAGACCAATCCGCATTATCTGAAACACTTTCAAATAAAGCCGCCGCTCCCACTAAACAAGGAAAGACGCTGAACGACCTATTTAACGAAATGAAGCCGGCTATTGCTCAAGCCATACCAAAACACCTCACCCCTGATAGACTCCTTAGAATCGCCACCACAAGCATTCGAACGAATCCCAAATTAAAAGTATGTACGCCTGAATCCCTGCTTGGAGCGGTCATGCAATGCGCGCAGCTTGGCTTGGAACCATCCATTCTCGGACATGCCTATCTGATTCCCTACAAGAACAAAAAGAAAGAGAACGGCAAAGAATGGTACGAGGATGAATGTCAGTTCCAAATTGGTTATAAGGGACTGATCGAGCTTGCAAGACGCACTGGACAAATCAGTTCAATCATTGCTCACGCTGTCCACGATAAAGACGTTTTCGAATACGAGTACGGTATCAACGACAAGCTGCGTCACGTTCCTGCAGATGGTGAGCGCGGTACGATCGTTCGATATTATGCGGTTGCGAAGTTCAAGGATGGCGGTTATGCATTCGTGGTCATGAGCAGACGAGACATTGAAATTCACCGCGATAAATTCAGCAAAACAAAATCATACGGCCCGTGGGTTGACCACTTTGATGAGATGGCGAAAAAGACTGTACTTAAAGCACTCATGAAGTATATGCCGATCAGCGTTGAGTTCCAGAAAGCGGTTGACCAGGACGAAACAACAAAACGCTTTGACAACACGGCGGAAGATATGACGGATGTAATCGACGTAACGGATTGGACAGAAGCAGGTTCTTCAGATGTTGAAGTGGATGAACTTCTGAAAGGGTTTGAGGGATGATGTTCTCTTACAACCCAGTACCCAAGCCCAATCATCCAAAGTCGGACAAGTCCAAGAAAGTCACCCATAACCGCAATAAACAAAAACGCTCCACAATAAGCAATCTATCACCCAAAGAAGACGCAAGACTAAAAGAACGCAGCAACTATGTATGTGAACGCTGTGACCGCGCTAGAGCCTCACAGAGAGCGCATATAGTCAGGAGGCACAATCATAGTGCCTCTCCTGTTGCGGAGGACTATGCCCATCTGTGCGTGCCGTGCCATACGTACTGTGATGGAAGTTTGGAAGGTAGAGAATGGTTGATTGCGTTTCAAGATAAATTACTGCGCAGAGGCGCATAGGGAGAATAAACAATGAACTTACTAACCATCGAAAACCAATTGATTCAACTTAACGAAGATCGTAAGGAAGCTATCAAAGCGCATGAAGAGTTCATGAAAGAGAACACTCGCAAGATTACGGAGTTAAGCCGCAAGAAAGGCATGGTAATGAAGGGTATCGACCTCGGAATGATTAGACAGGCAGAAGCGTTGCTTTATATTCGCGGCTTGGAGTACGGGGAATACAGCTATAGGTGCGTAAGCGAAGCGATTAAAGACATTTCCTTGGACACTCCAAAGATGTCAAAGGAATACTTCGGAGTCAAGAACTATGCAAGTTGGACGCATCAAGAATGTGATTGCAATTACGGAATGGGTCCTTCTCACGGTTCAATAGTGTTTGCAGTAGGGCTAAAAAACCCTAGAAACAAGCTATCAGAAGATCAAAAGGAAAGTTGCTTGTACTATCTCAATCTTTTGAACGACAAGGATATGCGCGAATCAATGGTCATTAAAAGAGCGAACTAAAGATTGACCGAAGGGCTTCGCTCGACAGCAATACCTAGCGTAGCGGAGGCCGTACAAGGTCTAAACTCTATTACCCCAAGGAGAGATTGATAGATGGCAAGATTGAAATTTGAAATGTGGCTGCATCGTCCGGAGGTTGGCGGTGTCATGTCTCGGTTTACTGATGGAAAAGGGCGCTCTACTGATTCTTGGTGGAGTAGTCCTCCGCTATCGATTAATCATGTTGGACCTGAATACCTTAGAAATCCTCATAGGCATCCAAACGTTCAGAGTAACAGACACATTGAATTTATAAAACGGCGGTTCAAAGAAGAGGTTGTCAGATTTAAGGAACAGACGAGCGAAGATTATAGCCGGATTAATTCTGCGGGAGGTTCCATTAGATGAGTGATAACCAACCTAATGAGCAGTTGATAGAGTCTGTACGTGTTGCGTTTGACATAGGAGAGTTAACCGAATTGACGATGGAACAATTATATGGCGGTGTCCGCGCCCTACTGGAAGAGAACAAACGGTTGCAGAATGATTTGAAAATGGAAACAAGGGATCGAGAGGCATGGGAAGCTGAGGTTCAAAAGCTAGCTGAAGAACGACACGACCTGATAAACGAAGTGGATTCCCTAAAGGATGTTAGATTCGAACTTCGTACCGAACTATCCACAAAGGATAAAGTGCTGGAATGGTATGGAGAAGAATCTAACCATGAAATGATCGACAATAAAGTAAGTGAATATGAAACAGAAACAACTTCCGATGTATGGCAGGACAGCGGGTTAAAAGCCCGTTCCATCCTATCCCAATACAGAAAGAGTGAGGATACCCATGAAAGAGATAAATGAAACAGGAAAAGAACAGTTTCCTACAAGCGAATCCGTTAGTGATGCTTGGAGAAAGGTTGAGAAAATCCTATCTTTCAACGTAAATGCAAAAGAGAAACCTTACCTCAAGGATCTCTATTACATGAGAGGGATTATTAAAAACAGGTTATCTTACTACGATCCACATAAAGCGATAGCGTTGCTAGAGAAGGCCTACATTAACGGAGCATCGTTGGAATGGTTGAAAGAACTCTGTTTAGAAGCGCCGCATTGGACTTATTTCAGAAATTCACTAGAACAATTTGAAGAGGATGAGGAGTCGTGAGCCGAAAACGATATATCAGCACCGACATAAGCACAGACATTAAGCTTGCTGAACTTTCTGAGCGCGGATTTCTGCCCCTCATCCTCTACACTTGGTCAATTCCTCACATGGATGATTGGGGGCGCATTACAGGGGATTCCAGACAGTTCAAATTGCTAGTGTGTCCGGCACTTGATGTCACAAGTAAAGATGTTGATGAGTCTCTAGATCAGATTGCAGCAGTCGGACTATGGAATAGATACGAAGTTGAGGGAAAACAAACGATCTGCATACCTGAAGAAAGTTGGTTCAAACACCAGTCGTATATCAACAAAGCCAAGCGTGGCAATGATTCAGGATCAAATTTCAAATCGCCGCAAAACGCCGAAGAACACCGAAAAACGCCGAAGAACACCGAAGAACAGCAAGAATCACCGCAAAACGCCGTTTCTTTTTCTCTTTCTTCTTCTTTTTCTTCTTCTTCTTCAAAAGAAAGTAGTAGTGGTATTGGCATGAGGGTTACTAATCCTTTTGGTCTTTTTGAAAAACACGAATTCGGAAAACTGAACGAAACAACAGCCCAGTTCATCGAGGATTGCATTAAGACATATACCGAAGATTGGGTAAAGCGGGCAATGACTGAATCCATCAAGCATGACAAGAAAGTTTGGGCGTATGTGGAAGGCATCTTGAAACGTTGGAAAGCTTCTGGACACCCCGAACCTTGGACGCTTGAGAAGGAAGAACCGAAGCAACAGCAATCATTCAGAGGAAAATACAGCAAACCGCAAAGCCCAAGGTTAAATGTCGTTAAAGACGATGGCAACACACCCGAAGTCACACCTGAACAACTAGAAGAAATGCTCGAACTAGCAAGGAAACTGAAAGACGAATCAACTCTGAATCAAGGAGCTTAAACAATGGGGATGAATCGCGAAGAAATATTAGGGCGACTCGTGACAGGTGCTGCTTATATCGAACGCGAGGACATCACAAAGGTACAGCGAGATAAAGCATGGGCGCGGTACGAGGAACTTTTAGAAGAGTTTAACAGGATTAACGAAGCTGAGAAGCTTTCTCCACCGCTACCTGAACAGATTAAGACGGAGATGGACAAGATAAGGTCAATACTCAAAAAGACTTCATAAGGCGTGGACTAGAGGAGATAGAGTATGAACGTAATCAACGGATGGAGGAATAAGGGATGTTCGCAACGGCAGAAACAGAATGGGTTTGGTCAGAAATTGCGGAATCTATATACCCAAATCGCAAGGCGGGAACACCAATATATCATCGTTTCAGGAAAACTGTTTATCGCACTTGGGTGGAAAAGGGATACGTGGTTGATGCGTCCACAATTTCAGGACAATTGGAGTTATATATTGAATAAGGGGAGATAAACAAATGAAATCAGGAGATCAGGTTGTGCCGCTAGGTTTCGAAGATAAATCTAATCCCGGAAAAGTCAAAATGATATGCGGAAACAAAGCAGTTGTAACTTGGATCATGGGTAGCGGTTGGGGTCATACGGTAACAGTCTCATTAGAAAATATTGAAAAGGTGTGATCGGTATGGATGATATCGAACAACGTTATGATAATCATTTTGATGAGTGGATTGAGGAAGAAAACAAGAAACGTTATGAACGCGATCAGGCGAAGCGATGTATTTATTTTCATCCACACGACTCCAACTTTATTTCACCGGAGGAACCAGAAGATGCCGAATGAAAAAGGTTGGTATACAAAAGAAGAAGTGTTAGAAACGGGCTTGCCATATTACAACACCACTACAAAACGTTGGACAGATGAAAGATATGAATTTGCTGTATTGCTTACCAAGTCACGTTGCAAAGAACTAAGGATACCAATTCTATCAAACGGAAATGAGAAACCTTCAGCGTTCAGGTATGCAGCGGGGTCGGGGGTAGGTACTGGAGACAGCAAACATAGATTTTTCCCACTCTATGATCGGACAGAAGTGTTCGAAGGTGAAATAGGTATGGTTGTATTGTATCCTCACGAAATAATGGGATCGAAGAGGTGATAATTATGTATAAATGCTGGGAATGCAAAGAAAACGATGTTGCAGATTCTGAAATTCAGATGTGTTGTGACGGTTATATGTGTGGATGCGAAGGGAAGCCAGTTTATCCGCCAACCTGCGACGAATGTCTGGAGAAGCTAAGCATAAAAGAGTAACCCTACGTCCGACAGCATAAGCCTAGCGACAGCGGCAGCCGATAACCATCCATCAAAGGAGAATAAGACTATGACTATACAGCAGCAGATAGAAGAGGCGTTGAAGAAAGCAACACCGGGACCGTGGAAATGGATTCACAATGAAGGTGAAGGATGTCTAAGGGGAAGTAATGGATGGCCTATATTCGATTGCGGAATAGATCAATCATACTATCCAGTTGCCGGACATCCTCCATACGATGCAGATTTGGAAATCATCACAAATGCACATGAATGGCTCACCCATCAACAATCCATCATATCCCAACAGGCAGCAGAAATAGCCGAACTCAAAAAGTTAACCCGATGTGACGAATGCGGTGGATCTGGAATCAATGAAATGTGTCATGACCCTTATTACGCACTACCTTGCGCTTGTACGGTTGATTGGCAATCGGAGTTACTTAAACAATCATCAGAAATAAATAGATTATCAGTTTTAGAGAGAGCGCTTATTGATTTCAAAAACGACTCTCTGCCAAGTCAAGATTGTTCAGCGCAACAACTCTATGATTGGCTTGAATCAACCGCAGGATTTGAAGGACTGTCGGAAGGAGGGTCCCAATGACAAGAGACGAGATTATGAGTTTGGAGCCGGGAAGAGACTTAAATATGCTAGTAGCAACAAAAGTCATGGGATGGAAATATAACGAAGACTATTTCGAATCAATGGGAGAGATAAAAAGAGGACCGTTCGCTGAAAAGTTCGATCCATCATCTGACATATCCGCAGCATGGGAAGTGGTGGAGAAGTTACAGGAGTCACACCTATACGTTGACATTCGTACTTGTGCAGATTTTTACGAGGTATGGATAACGGACTGGAACATGCAGGATAAAACAGAAACGATTGCACATCCCACTCTACCACTAGTTATCGCACGTTGCGCCCTATTAACCACCCTATCAGAAGGGAGTAAGACACCATGAAAGCAAAACTATTAATCGGCGGTCAAGTCCGCAAAATCAACGAACGCGAAGTAAACGGATATGTACGCACGGTAAAAGAGGCATTTAGGATGGAATCGTGTGTGAATGCAGATGTGAAAGTTGAGGTGGTGGAATGAGAAAGTCGATAGAAAGAGTTATAGCGGAGTTGGAAGTTAGTCGCGGAAACTGTTGCATTATCTATAATTTCGATAAAGCGGATGCTTATGAGTCAGCGATCAATCTTATCAAGGAGGTGCTTGCAACTGAGACGAACCAAATACGGAGCAAAGAAAACGACAATTGACGGAATCACCTTTCACAGTAAATCCGAAGCGGAGTATTACTTAGGACTGAAGATGCTTAAACGATCTGGACAGATAACAGACTTCACCTTACAACCACGATACGAAGTCATAGAGAGCTACAAGCACCCTGAGACGGGCAAGAAAGTACAACCCACGTATTATATTGCCGACTTCCTTGTGACGTATCCAGACGGTCGTACAGAGGTTGTGGACGTTAAGGGAATGAGGACTCCTGAGTACAAACTTAAGAAAAAGCTATTCGAGAGTAGATACGGCGTTGCAATCAAAGAGGTTGGATAAGGGAGGAAACAGTATGAGAGAGGACTTACACCAAGAAAAAGAGAGACTCACCAAGCGCTTAAAGTTGCTTAACGTTAACTCAGTCGGGCGTGATCGAATCCTTCAAAGATTGGAGATGATCGAGGAAGAGTTAAAACGAGCAGGAAATAAGGCAGTTTAAGCGTAAAAAGTGGCTCTCTAGTATTCTCTATCGAAACATAGCGCCAAGCGTCCCTAAAGGACGACATAGAAGCCAAGGAGGCAAATACAATGGATATCCAGATCAACGAACGTTACAAAATATCATCCGACCCTATGAATGTCATTTTACAAGAGGTCAAATACCCCAAAGAGGGGTCGAAGCACACGGAACCACGCTGGGAGAATGTTAAGTACTACGCAGACATTACACAAGCTTGCTTAGGACTTATGAAAATCGAAGGCAATCAATCGGATGAGGTTACATTGACCGGATTTATCAAGCTCATGGAGAACATCAAGAATGAGGTTGTAAGGGCTTGCGAAAGCTTGAAAAAATCAGCATAAGGGAGAGTGGGAAGGTTGAATAGGGTTATTAGTTTTAGAGGAATGGATATAAACGGGGAATGGCACTATGGGCTGTTGGCAGAATCAGCGGGGTTCTCAAAACAACCAGAAGAAGGTTTCTATATTTCAAATACAGCAGGGTTTCCATGGGCATTCCAAGTTAGATTTGAAACAGTAGGTCAGTGCACCGGACTCCATGACAGGAATGGTAAGTGGATTTATGAAGGCGACACACTAGCGACTTGGAACAAGGATGAGAAATATGATGTATGGGACAAAGAAGATTTCGGATATACGACAGTAGCTTGGGATAAGGAATGCACATGCTTTTACGGAGACAAATGGACGTGGGATACAAATAATCTCGACTCTGTATACGACATAAGCTTCATCGAAGTAATCGGCAACATCTACGAAAAGGAGCTGATAGAAGATGCCATCAAGCCAAGCAATGAGGGATAGGATAGCAGCAGACATCTACAAAAATAAAATACTTAAAGCCGCTAATGAGGCTAAGAAAGGTTGATAACCCATGAAAATACCTAGATTAGCACCAGTTGTAAACATCAAGGACAAGCCAAGGAAGAAGCCGACAAAAGCTGATTTTAAGGGATATATACCGCCAAATAACGGGGCATAAAATAGCAGGGAGGTTAGAGGATTGAAAAATGAATATGAGATACGCGGTGACGTGGCAGTGATAATTGTTAATAGCAAAAAGCTTGGAGTGAAAGAAGCGTTAATAGATTCCGAAGATTTACCTTTAGTCAGCAATATATCTGGTTCATGGACATTGAATGGATACGATAAACCATATGTTGTGGGTCGCATGGGGACGGTAGTAGGGAAGAGAATATCGGAATCATTACACAGGTATATACTTGGAAACGTTCCGAGGGGGTTGGTGGTTGATCACATAAACCGCAATCCGCTAGATAACAGAAAAACTAATCTCCGAATCGTCACATATGAAGAGAATGCAAGGAATAGCGATTATTACGACAAACACTTCAGAATAACACAAAAAGCATAGAAAAAACCAGAGGAATATGTCGCATCTTAATGAAAAATATGTTAAAATAAGACTAGATTTAAACTACGGTATATGATAATAGGAGCGTGTAAAATGACTAATCGTGAAGTGTTGGAAGCGGAAATAACGCAATTGGAAGAGGAAGCAACATCATTGCGCAGATTAAACAACGAGACAGGTTACATCATGAAGATGGCAGAGGTTAACACGAAGAAAGCGGAGTTAGATAAACTTGATCAGGAAGAGGTAATCATCGCAACTGCCGAGGAAATCACAACCAGCATGGAAACATTTACTGTAGGAGACATAACCTTTACGTTGGAACAATTAGCGGTGGACGAGGATGCTGCTGAAATCCTTAGAAGCGCATTGAAATCCACTGGCAAGGCACAAGCTCAGAAGTTCCTTGACGAGATTAACAATCAAAAATCAGTTTACGATATGCAAATCGCATTAAAACAGGAGCAGTTGAACTCTGTTGTTGCCGATCGTGACGATTTACAGAACGCAAACGCACAACTGCAACTGGAAAAGGACGATCTCACAGAGAAACGTGACGCTGCAGCTCAACAATTGCTTGAAGCACAAGCAGAGATTGCGCGATTAAATTCTCACGTTGATGATCTTCGTAAAGAGATCGCGGTGGGGTCAACAAATGCGCCGAACGTAATCGATATTACATCTGAGGCCGAGTTAGAAGCCGCCGCTCAACGATTGAGAGCAAAGCAGGAACAAGCGGCAGCAGAGAAGAGAGCAGCAGCAGAAGCGGCTAAGATTCCTGTTTATGACGTTAAAGAAGTATTTAGATCGCAAGATGGGACTTATACAACATTCAAAAATGCCGCAACTGGTGAACCAGGGGAAATCATCTGGACTGAATTCAACTCGTTATACCGCAAGATGGATGAAGCAGAGGTAGCGCGATTTCAATCCGAATTGGAAGCCGAGCAAGCCAATGTTCCAGAAGTTGCAGAGCCTGTGGAAAGTGATTTGGTCGTAGAGGAACCAACAATCGAAGCGCCTACCTTTCGTGAAGTATCGGATGCACAGCCAATCGACAGCATGGATGAATACTCCGCTGAACGACAAGATGTACCGGATGGTGGAAGTGGGATTGTTGCAGAAGAAACCTTCGAGCAAGCCGTTGAAAGACGGTTAGCGTTGCTTGAAGCTCATGCATTCGGTGAGATTAAGGCGGTGGCGTAAATGGACAAATTGAAAATTATTAACAGCATGCCGTTCGTTGATCATTCTGCATGTGGCGGAGAACTGGAATACGTTCACACGATAAATAGCGACAAGGTACGCGAAGCGTTGGTTCAGATAGGCGCGACACCCAAAGAAATTACAGAAGCAATATCCGATGATGGAGAAACAATAGATTTATCAGTAATTGCCTTTACGCGTACAGATGCAAAGTGGTTTGAAGGAACGTCAGTGGGATTTATAAACTATGTTCCCGACCATGCGCCTGAATGGGCTAAATAGTCTTTGCCGCAGGCCATCGACGCGACCGAACAGCACAACGAAGTGGAAGCATCATAAGATAATCCAATCAATCCAGAGAGTCTAAACCCCTCTCTGGGGTAAAGGGGGATGACATGAGATTCATAAAATGGATTGTGTGGGACATACACCAACCTAAATTGCGTCCCTTCACAACAGCAGTCGCCATATTTGCAACAATACCTTGGCTGATGCTCTCTGTTATGGGCTGGATACGTATTTTACGAGGTTAGAAGGCTGATAAGTGGAGGTTAGAGGGGTGGGAATATACAGTGAGGATCAAAGGGAAAGCATGAAGAAGTTTATTCACCGAATGTTCCTTGGTGAGGTAGAAGACTCAGAAATAAGCACGGATGAGGGATTGCAGAAGGTATATGACGAAGCTTGCAATTACTCGGATTGGGGACTGTGAATCGAAAGGGATAACAAACCAAGGGGGAATCCGGCATGAACAACCTAGATGGATTAAATGCATATGACGATCTATGCAAGGAGATAGACATATTAACAATCCGCAGAGATGAGTTATCATCTGAGTTGTCTGTAATCAATCGACTTATTTCGAGTGCTGGACCCAAGACAAAGCTAGTAGCGAGTTATACAGGAATGCCAGGAGCAGGAGGATCTAATGATTTATGGGAAGTATTCAACGTCGCACAGTCCCATAAGGAAGTTAATAGCAAGTTAGAATACGTTTCTACAATGCTGGATATAAAGTTAAAGGCAAAGAAAGATATTGAAGATATGATGGAGAAAGTCGCTTGCCTAGAGTACAAAGTGGCGTATCTAAGGGACATTGAGCGTATGCCTATTGCTAAGATAGCTACAAAGTTAGGGTATTCATATGATTGGATAGCGAAAGTTAGCAGCAAGTTAAAAAGATTGAGACAAGCGGGATAATTAGGCAATTCTGAGGCAATTTATTTCAGGTAATCCGTGCTAATATGATATTAGGTCATTCAATGCCGGATGAACCTATGGGGCTTCTTACAAGGGATCACCCCACGCCGTACCTGTTATAGACGCGGGTACGGCACAACTAAGGTGACAAGCGCTGTACATGCGAACGGTTAAGTTCCACTTAGCTCAGTATGTATGGCGATAGATATACAGGGGGACGAACTTGCGCCATTATGCAGTAGGCAGATGGCGGGACAGCACGCATGCGCATGACGGTGGGGATAGGGCGCAACCATATCGTTGAAGTCAACAAAATGGTCAGTAGAAGCGCGGTAACGAACGCAAAAGCCCAGGAGCGCGACGTGGTGATGCGTTGACCATTAACCAATCTAACAAACTTCCTCCTATGGAGCGCCTAGAGCGCTCTTTTTTTGTTTTATCACTGCATCGAGTCGACCGAAATACTTAACCCGAAGGGTGGAGGCCGTATGAAATCTAAATACCTAATATCCTACACCATAGACTCCATAACAAACATAATAGCCTATGAAGACGAAGAAGAACGAGACGGAGCCTTCAGGCAATACCAACTATACGGAATATTAATCAACCAAGGAACAAGAGTACATCCACAAAGCATAGAAGCATACGATCAAGTGGCTAATGCGAGTTATAATCCGCTGCATTGAGGTGAGAGAGATGAATTGTCCAGAGTGCAGAGAAGCAAAAGAATGGAATCCACCAGATAGACCATATTGCGATGAATGCGATATAAAGCAACGGACATGTACAGAATGCAGCAAGCTTGTTGAATACTCACCGATATATGTCGTTGTAGAAAAGGGTAAAGAAGTCGGAAGAGGACATAGAGAGTGTTTCGAATGATGCCAAACTGTAGCAATTAAGACGAAAATATGTGTTCGAGTGGCATGTGTCCACCGTCTGGATTTACCAATACGTAGCAAACTATGAATAAGGAGGGGTTATGATGACATTGACGGCTAAGCAAGAGTTATTTGTGCATGAGCTGATAAAAGGGAAGTCACAAAGAGAAGCATACAAGACAGCTTATGACACAGGTAACATGAGTGATGCTGTTATTGATGTCAAAGCCTCTGAACTCATGAAGAACGGTAAGGTGGCGGTAAGGTACGAAGAATTGCATTCAAGGCTTGTAAAAGAAGCTGAGGATGAATGTATTGTTAGTGCTAAAGACGTTTTAAGAGAGTATGCAAAGATCGGATTTGCGGATATAAAGGACTTCCTTAGTTACAAGACGGCGTTAACGAGACTTGGCTTCGACAAAGAAGGAGATCCAATAATCGACTATGCACCTGTGATCGAGTTTAAACCTAGCGAAGAAGTAGACGGAACATTGATAAACGAAGTTAGCGTGTCAAAGGATGGAACATTGAAGTTTAAGCTGCACGATAAGAAGGGCGCACTTGACAGCATGGCTAAACATTTAGGTATGTTTGTCGATAAGGTCGAACACTCTGGTCAAATGACCAATAAAATAGACTTGAGTGGATTAAGCGTAGAGGACTTGAAAGCCTATGCTAAAACTAAGCAATCAGCAACTTGAAGCATTAGAGCTGCAAGCCAGCCAAGAATTAGCGCGTAGGGATTTCAGTTACTTTATGGACTATGACAGCGACTTTAGGGACGTTGACGGTAAACATCTCGATTTACTGGACATTACGCTTATGAAGGTATCAGAAGGCATCTTAAAGCGCGTTATAGTCACCATGCCGCCTCGTAAAGGAAAGTCAGAGCGAGTCAGTAAGAAGTTTCCTGCGTGGCATGTCGGTAAGAATCCAAACGATGAAATTATAATCTCTTCCTACTCTCTCGACTTATCGAGGGATTTTTCTGTTATAGCAAGAGACACCTTTAAGAAGCACGGCGGCACAACATTTGAAACTGAATTATCCCAAAGCAAGCAAGCTGGTGAATCATGGGGAGTAGAAGGTCATAGAGGTGGCGTTAACGCCGCGGGTGTTGGTGGAGCTATCACGGGTAAAGGTGCGAAGATAGCCATTATCGATGACCCAGTTAAAAACGCCGAGGAAGCCAATTCAGAAGTTATGCGCGAAAAGGTATGGCAATGGTACGAAACAACTCTATTAACGCGCTTAACGCCAGATGGTCGTATCGTGGTTGTAATGACCCGCTGGCACGAAGATGATCTAGTTGGTAGATTGCTGAAGAAAGAAGCGCAGGAGATCAAGGAAGGCACGCACGTAGGAGAGAGATGGACACTCATAAACATGCCTGAGTATGCCGAGGAAGGCGACTTGCTTGGTAGGGAGATAGGCGAACCGATATGGCCTGAGTTTGGATTCACGAAAGAAGTCATGGAAAAGAAACGCCAAGAAGTCGGTGGGTATACCTGGAATGCACTTTATCAACAAAGACCATCAGCAGCCGGTGGAACAATATTCAAGCGTCAGCACTTCAAATATTTCCGAGAAGAGACAGTCGGCAACGCCACTTACTTCTTAGTAGGCGACAAACGATATCTCAAGCGTGATTGTTGGGTATTCCAAACCGTTGATACAGCAAATAGCGAGAAGACAATCAATGATTACTTTGTAGTGTCAACGTGGTACGTAACACCTAAGAATGATTTACTATGGTTTGATGCATTCAGGACGCACATAACTGGCCCCGATCAAAAGCCGCTCATGAAGGAACAAAACAACCGTTACAAACCGAGGTTTCAAGCAATCGAGGATAAGACGTTTGGAACCAACCTAATTCAAGAGTGTACGCGAGAGGGTATGACCATTCAACCAATCAAGGTTGATAAAGATAAGGTTACACGCTCATTGGTCATAGCAGCTCGTTACGAGGTCGGCATGGTGTATCACAGAGAGGATATGCCAAACCTTACAGACATCGAAGATGAGCTACTATCCTTCCCGCGTGGAAAGAACGATGACGCAGTAGATACAGCTTCGATGGCGGGTGAGATCGTTCATGGCATGGTGTACAACGGAGATCCATGGAATGCAATACCGGATGAGAAGGAAAACAATCACTTCGACCATGATGATGACGAGCCAAAGTACCAGGAAACGGGGTTTGCTGATTGGTAGTCTACCTGATGTACAAAGGCTCAGAGGTAATAACCGTCTCTCCAATGCCTAAAATCGTCTATGACGAGTTTCAGAAAGGCGCTGACTATGTGGACGTGTGGGAGAAAGAGAAGCGTATACAGCGATTCACAACGGCTAAACAGTTTCATAGATACTTGAATCCTCCAAGAGAAGCAGAGGACGAACAGGAGGCAAGCGGATATGAATGGTGAGGTGAAAAAATGACCATACTGTACGCTTTTTGCATAGCGTTAATCCTTATTGTAATTGTCCAAGCAGTAGGCAACGTAATCATCCAGCGCAATTTAACGCGCTCAATTGATATGCTGTCAGACAAGATCATGGCACGTAATTACCGGGAATATGTAGGCATGAAGCGAAGTGAGGAAGAACCAGTGATCGAGGGTGAGGAAAATGAACCTCTGTCGTGGCATGATAATCCGAATTGATTGGAGGTGACGGCGTGGCAAAAGAGAAGATAAACGGGATCTTCACGAATACCAAAGAACCGGAAGCAGACAAGCAGAACCCTAATACACCGGATCAACAGGAAATATACGATACGGTAATGGGTGACTATGAAGTGTTCAAGGCTAAGCGGCAGGACATCGAGGACACATGGCGCACTGAAGATCGTTTCTACGAAGGCGGCAAGCGCCAATGGGAAGGATTGCGGTCCGAGGCAACCATGAAGAGTCGCCCTAACAGCGTGGATAATATAGCCTTCTCACAGGTTGAGTCCGTTGTATCAGCTCTAACCGGCTGGACACCCGAACCGAGATTAGAAGCAACCGAGGATGGCGACGAACAGAAGTCACAGGAATTGGTTAAGTTTATACCTTACGAACTCCGGTGTATCAAGTTTAAGCCGAAACATGTGAAGGCGGTCAGGAGGTTCGTCATTAACGGGCTATTGCTTTACAAAACGGTTTATGACCCAACCATAGAAGGCGGCAGGGGAATGAATCGTTACATCGGACAGAATGACATCATACCACTTGATTACGGCTCCTTCTTCCCTGATCCCCGGATTGGGGATTTGTTGTATTTGCAGAAATCCAAGGCAATGATCATTCACACCATAAAAGACTTGGAATACTTCAAGGAGCGCTGGCCTGAGCAAGGCCAAAAGGTTAGAGAAGACAATTTCTCTGGTGACGTGGAGATATTCGAAGAAGACAGGCAAGTATCAACTTCAACGTTTAACACCACAACATCGAGCGGCGGCGCACAAACAGAGAAGTCAAAACGATCGGGACTTATCGAGTATTGGTACAAGGGTAAGCCGAAGATTATGACTCCTGAGGATAAGAAACTGTTCAAGGAAATGGCTGAAGAGAAGCTTGCTGAGAGTAAAGACCCATCGGAATGCCTAGCCAAGGCAGAAGGCACGATGAAGGGCGTACACTGCATCTATGTTTCAACTTCAGGTGTATTTCTTGAGCATAAGTCATATGTGTACGATCACTGCCAATATCCGGTTGTTGCGCGCTGCTTATTCCCGATTGAAGGTTCTATATGGCCTAAAGGTTATATGCGCGACCTCATAAGCCCTCAAATCATGCTTAACAAGTTCTCTGAGCTTGCGGTTGAGCAAACGGCGAAGATGGGTAATGGGGCAATCATCTACGAGGAAGGCGCAATAGCGGAGAGTAAGATTCCTATATGGAAACGCATAAGGAGCCAAGTCGGGGCTATGCTTCCGGTTATCCGTAAAGATGGCGTGCAGGAGATAGAGGGCAAGGGGCCTCCTGCAATGATCATGAACTTTATCCAACATTGGCTCACGATCTTGCAGAAGATCCCGAGAAGGTTCGACAGCACCAACGGTGGCGCATCATTCCAAGGGGAGTCTGGAAGGCACGCAGAGGCGTTGCAATCGGCGGCGCATGGTAATCTATCCACGCCTACGGAATTGATTGAGGATGGGCTTGCAGAAGTCATTGAGCAGTATATCGAACTCATAGCGCAATTCTACGCTACAGAACGTATTGGGAGAGTGCTTGGTAAATCCGTAGGTATGAGTCGGGATAGACTTATGAGCGGCGTACAAACGGAATATGAGACAGGTAACGAGGTTCAGGACCCTATGACCGGACAGATGATGCCGGAAGTCAAGCCTGTTATAGAGGAATACGTACCGAAGTTCGATATTAACGTGTCTATCGGCGTTGAGAAGCCTACAGACCGAGAATATTGGGTGAAGACGGCGTTTACGCTATTCGGCACGCTTGATCCAATGACAGGAATGCCGTTTATCGATGCTCAAGCGGTACGGTACACAGTGGAAAACGGACGCATGGAGCCGTTCGAGGTAATCGACGAACGTATGCAGCGAGACGCAATGCTCAAGCAACGGTTAGATCAATTAACTATGGAGAACGAGCAGTTAAACGCCGCTCTGGTTGAGGCACAAGGTCAGATGGGCGAGATGCAACAGAATGACTTAATTGCTCAGAATGAAGCTAACAAAGCCGCAATGGATATGGATAAGGAACAGTTCAACCGATCGGTGCAGATTGAGAAGTTGGACATTGACCGCATGAAAGCGGAACGTCAGCCAGTCGGCGCGGGACGATGAAACGCACAGTCCGTGTATCACTAAATACCGATAACCTAAATAATTTTGGAACATTCATAACATGTTGTAACAAGAGACAATGGTTCGGTGCTGATTTTCTTGAGATTCATGATTTTGGAACATGTAAATATTGTGAAAAACCGTTAGTTGTGGTACTTGCAAACGGTAAAATGTTCTATCTGGGCGAATCAGTATTTGAGTACAGGTAAACGGGGCGCATCCAGTCGTGGAGCGCCCTTTAATATTGCTTTTTACCCTGTCCCATGCCAAGGGACCATTTGATAGGAGAGATTTGAATGAGCGAAGAACAAGCCAGCCAGAGCTTGGAAACGCCGCAAGAAACCGTAGTTGAAGAGAAACAAACGGCTGTCAAAGATGCATTCGAAGCTTTCGGCATTGAGATTGAAGTCGAAACCGAAGATGAGTCAGAAAAGGACGAGGAAGAAGCTCCTGCCATAGAGCCAAAAGCCGAGTCAAAGACTATTAAAGTCAAGCACAATAAGGAAGAAATCGAAGCCGATGTAAGTGACGATAAGCTTCCCGAATTGGTGCAAAGATCACTCGCCTTGGACAAAGAGCGCGAACGTAAGGCGGAGTTGGAAAAGAACCTTGATCGAGCCGCCAAACTCGCAGGGTATAAAGACCATACCGATTATGTCGCCAACTTTGACAAGATCGAGCAAGAACAACAGTTGAGACAGCAACAAGTAATTGATGATCGCATTGCAAGACTTCGCCAAGACGCTGAGGATGCCGGTCTAGACCCCGATCAAGTTCAGGAGTACCTAGACAACCTCCCCATCGTCAAAGAGGCTGCACAGATCAAGCAAGAACGTGATACTGAAAGAATGCAACGCCAGCAAGAAGAGTCACGACAAGTCATGCAACAAGAATGGGGATCAATGTATAACGACCCTCGTGTATTGGCGGTATTCCCTGATATTGTCGAGGATTCAAAAGCTTTTGACAGTGGGGAAATGCCAAAGTTTATGACACCTGAAATGAAGTCGAGACTTGAGCGCGGTTATTCGCCGCTTGATGCGCTTATCTTAGCTCATTCTGACAAATTTCAGGGCGTGACGAAGAAGGCGGCAGAACAACGCATTATCAAAGACCAAATGCTAGGCAAACGGTCACAAGTGGAAACCAACACAGCGCCGAACAATGAACCGGTAGTTTCTCCGGCTCTTGCAACGGCGTTTTCTATGTTCGGATTAAATCCAACAGCGGCAAAAAAATACGCTAAAAAGTGAGGTATGAGACATGTCATTCAAATGGATTTATAACGAATACGGCGCACCGCCGACTCGAATCTCCAACATTCTAATGACCAACAGTGAGGCAGCAACGAAAGGTGAAGCGCTCAAGCTTGCATCGGGTCGCTGGACAGTTGCAACGAATGGTGCAGCGGTTGCAGGATTCGCTAACAACGATGTCACAGCCGGAACAGATCAAACGATCGAGGTAATTTTAGCACGCGAAGGTGACGTGTTCGAGGCTCCTTACACCGGAACGCCGGACGCTGGATTTATCGTAGGCGTAGGCGCGGCAGATGTTGCGGTTAACGGTCTATCCGTTCTTTCCTCCGATATCACAGGCGGCGCGTTTTCTGTTCTAGAGAAAAATACATCTGAAACAACTTGCCGGGTAAAAGTTAAAAATCGGCAGTTAAGCTAAGGGGGAGAAACTAGATGCAAACGAAACTTCAATGGGATTCAGACGTATTGGAACCGGTTTTTCGCGAACTGTACACGGTTGAAATGGAGAAGAAAGCTAAGAAGGACTTCATTCCAATGCTGTACGGCGTTGAAACTTCTGAGAAAGATACAGAAAGCTTCGACGGCGCAGGTGCTTCCGGGCTTATGGAGGAGTGGGGGCAATCTTCGAATCAAGTTTTCTATCAAGACATCGAAGAATTGTGGCAAAAGCGTTACACCATGAAAAAATTCTCTCTAGGCCGCCAAATCGACCGCGACTTGATTGATGACTTGAAACTCACTTCTATCAAGGACAAAATCAAAGACCTTGCGGACGGTGTATTTAAGACATTCCAATATCAAGCGGTCGAGACATTCAACAACGCATTCTTGACAACAACGGCAACTGACTTCCGTGGACGTACTTATAGCGCTGCGGGACCGGATGCGAAAGCGCTGTGTGCCGATGATCATCCATACAGTCCAACGAATTCGACGGACACCAACGATAACAAAGGGACAAGCACTCTTTCTATCGATGCGTGGGATACCACTTCCGTCAATATGCAAGCTTGGAAGGACGATCAAGGTAATATCATGGGTGTAATTCCCGATACCATATTGGTTCATCCGTACAATGCTCGTAAGGCATTCCAAATTGCTGGACTTCCAGGGAGAGAGGCTCCAAAATACGAACCAGGAAGCGCAAACTATGACATCAACATCTTCGCAGGGGAAGTTAATGTCATCGTTAACCCATACCTTACAAGTCAGCATGATTGGTTCGCTATCGATTCGGCGCGCATGAGACGTTTCCACAAGTGGTTCTGGAGACGCCGCCCGGAAAACGGGAACATCACGGACTTTGACACCGAAATCTTGAAGTTCAAAGTAATCGGTCGTTGGAAAGCCGGTTTCCATAACTGGTCTTGGTTGTACGGTCACGATGCAACATCGTAAGAGGGGAGCTTCGGCTCTCTTCTTTTACTTTGGGGAGGAGGTAAAACATGGCAGGACGTAAAACAACCCTAAGCATCTTGAATGCAGAAGATGAGTTACAAATAAACGGTACACGAGTGATGAATGCATTCTACGCAGGATCAGCCACCATCGACCCTGCTTCTCTCATCGACGCAGCCGGAGCAACGGCAACCATTACGGTGACAGGCGCAGCATTAGGTGACTTTGCAATCGTCAGCGCGCCGTATGACTTGCAAGGATTGACAGTGACCGCCTATGTATCTGCGGCTAATACCGTTAGTGTCCGCATTCAAAACGAATCTGGGGCAACGGTAGACCTTGCATCAGGCACATGGAAAGCTGTGGTGTTTAGTCGATGAATGAGCATACCCAATGGGTAGTTACTGAACCCGGAAAAGCACCACAGAGAGTTGTTAGTAAAGCTACAGAGAAACACCCGTTCATATCTGAAAAAAGAATTACAGAAGGCTTATCGGACGGTCAAAAGTCATTCATTCGTGACTTTAATTCGATGAGGAATATGCTCGTTAAGCACGATTTGATGGAGAAGAAATAGGGGAGCTTCGGCTCCTCTTTTTTTCAAAGATAAGGGGTGGAATAATGTCCAATTACAGACTTGAAATAGATGCACTTAACGCACTTGTAGACGAGCAAAGAAAGACGAACGAACTGTTAACTCAACTTTTAATTACCAAAGAAACGAAAACATCGGCTTCTGAGCCTGTAAATAAACCAATTCAAAGACGTGGGAGGAATAAACAATGATCACAAGCAAAAACGCTCCGCTTCACGTAAACGCAGCAACAGGAGGGGCAGCGATCACGCCGCACGATAGTACAGCAGTTGATTTTAGCGCTATCTATGTCGGCGGTGCTGGAAATATCGCGGTCACTCTATTTGATGGTTCGGATGTAACGCTTAATGGCGCACTGGTTGGGACTATTTATCATCTGCGCGTCATCAAAGTGAAATCGACCGGAACAACCGCAACAAATCTCGTTGGATTGAAGTGGTGATAACATGACAACGACTCTGGAACAAGTTAGATTTCAGGTTGAACGTGATGTAGGCGATATGTTGGACAATGAATGGATTATCAACAAATGCAATGAAGCTCAGGCTGAGTTTGGATTAAGCATCAACATCCCAAGTACCGGGACAATCACTTTAACGACAACAGAGATTTCGTTTGCACTGCCGGCAACATTAAAAGTCATAAACCGTTTATGGCTCACAAGTGACCGAAACGATGACTTAGACATCGAGTTCAAATGGCCTTATCGGATCTATAACGGGAACATCATTTTCTCCCAAGCTTACACAGAAGCCGACACGTTGAATGTGGACTTCTACCGGAATATGACCTATTACGCGTCTATCACAGAAAACATCGACCTAGCAGACCGCTTTGTTCCTCTGTACACGTCCTATATCAAGATGGAGTATTATGACCTGCCACAGATAAAAAAGTCTCTAGGGGAAGCACAGGCTCGTAAGGAATGGGAAAAACATAATGGGCGGTATCAGATGATGAAAACGCAGGTGATTGCAACGTACTCCCTACAAAATGAACCTGCGGTAATAGAGGAGCGTTGGTAACATGTTCACCTTAACATTCTCCCACATCCAAGACGGTAAACGCGTACCACTCATAGAGAATGGTCAAGAAGTCACAAAGACAGTTGAAGCCCCGACAAAAAGCGCGGCGATGATGGATCAGAGTATAAAACAATTTTGCGAGAGTAAAGGCGGCGAAACGCGGATAAGGACGGTGAAATGATGGCAACAGCCGGGGATGTTATCACCATGGCTAAATCCATGAACGCTATGGATAACGAAGAAGTTGGTTCAACCGACGCGGCGCAGACTGCAAATTATGTCATCTTCATCAACCGCGCCTTAAAGGAACTTGTGCATCTCGCCTATCGGACTAGGATCAGCGACACACTAAACATCACAACCGATGGTGACCAAACGTTTAAGAAAGATTCAGCGAATATCACAGACTTATATAGTCCTCTCAGAATCATCTTAGATTCTACCGGACGACCAGTTAACAAACGAACAGCGTATGACGCTCCTGCGGGTTGGTGGAGAGAGTCGGATAATCAATCTATTAACACCAAAAGTATGACAGGTAACCATAAACTTCATTACGTAGGATATCCGCTACCCGTAACGGATTCTAACAGCACACTGGACTTCCCTGATGCGGGTTTGATGGCATTGACCTTCTGGGTGATCGGAATCGCCAAGGAGTCGCGCAATGCATACGAAGAGAGTCGGGCCATGTACAAAAGAGCAAATGAACGCTTGAAAATCCTTGTATTAGCGAACGAAGCAGCTAGGGGATATTCTTCGAGTGGTTATGTTCCTGCGGTGAATGACGTTGATCGTATATTTAATCTAGGGGGGTGAATCCATGCCCGCAACACAGACATATTTTCCACCCGTTGAAGTAAAAGCATTTCGCGGGCAAAACTCAGCGTTAAACCTTGCTGACCTTCCGGTTGAATCACAAGCGCTCGCTAAAAACGCCATGATGCGCGAGATTGGAACGATAGGCAAGCGTGATGGCTCAGGTCCTATCATTCAATCAGCGTTAGGGAGTGCAATTCGTCATGTGATGCGGTTCCCTTTTGAACAGGAAGTGGCAATAGGCGCAGCTCCTACAGGCGTGCCAGTGGGGGACGCAAGCTCCACGTTACCCGCAGGCACTTACTATGTCCGCTATACATTCGCTTCAGATACAGGCGAAACTCAGGCTTCTAGCGAGATATCCGTTGTTGTCCCACCTGCTGTTGCAAATCCTGTGGCAGCTCCAGTGTTGGCACAATCGGCAGACGGAACGGAGACACTTCCAGACACAACTTACTATGTTGCTCATACGTGGAAGAATGCGGTTGGAGAAACGATGGTAAGTCCAGAAGCTTCTATATTGATTACCGCAGGCAATCGCTTAGACATCACCATCCCTGCCCTGCCATCAGGCGCAACTTCAGCAAGCATCTATGCAGGGACAGTAAGCGGAACACTGAAATTTCAATCTAACATAGCCACGACAACAACATTCATCAATGCGCCTATTCTAACTGTAACCGCGCCGCCTGTAGCAAATACATGCATCGTCGCTAAGTTAAGGGTGACGGTTCCCGCTGTGCCGTTCCACGCCAATCAAACCAATGTATATATCTCAACAACGACCAACACCGAGAAACTACAAGGCAACACAACCACAACGACATTTGATAAGTCAACAGTGTTAAGTGGAACAACTGCATACCCAACAACGAATACCACAGCTTTTCGTAACGAAATATTAGTTGCAAGCGGTACAGCGCTTTATTCGATCTACAACAACAGCACACACACCGCAACGATGACAGATGCACTCGTAACCTCTGACATCTATGATATTGATTTTACAAACTCTTCACTAACAGAAAGGAAATTAATCGCAGACACAGGGGATTTGAAACAATACACAGGTTCTACGGTGGTTGACGTTACCCCTGCGGCAGACGATGCATCTCCGGCTCCTGCGAATGTGTTGGCGAGTATTAACACAAAGGGGAATAAATTCATTTGGGAGCATACAGGTCATGTCTTTGTAAGTCCCGGCACAAATGAAGTGTTCTATTCTAAACGATATAAATTCGACTATTTCCCTGAAACATTCTATGAATTACTAGTCAAAGATGGCGATTATATCAACGGATGCGGCGTATCGTTTGATTCAGTATGTTTTATCCCGATGCGCAGGGGATGGAATGTTTTAACTGGAACAACCTTTGACGACTTTGATTCATCGGAGTATCTAAACACCAATAACGGCGCGATTGCTCCGAGATCCATAGACACGGTTAATTACCCTAATGGTTTCCAAACTGTCCTATATCTATCGGACGATGGTGTATACGAGATTTTCACCACGACACTAGACACGCAAGGCAGACAATACGCCACACGAAACATCATGACGGATAAGATTGACTTTGCCTCTTATGGGTTCACCGTTGCGGAGAAACAAGCGGCAAAAGGCAAATACATCACCAAATTCAACATGTACCTACTTGAAATCGTACGAAACGCGACAAGTTATGTATTCGGATTCGATACTCGTAATGCAGAATGGTACGTGTGGCAGGGTTTAGATGTTAACTCCTTCCTTGAAAGCGAAGGGGTTGTTTATTTTGCCGGGGATGACGGATTCCTGAAGAAGTTCAACGAGGACTGGTACACCGATTATACCAATTACGCCCGAACAACGGGAACGGTGGTGGATTTCGATGTATACTCCGGACTTCTATCATTCGGTTTCGACGGTCATCAAGCCTATTTGGATTATTACTTGGTAGAAGCAAAGCAATGGACGGTTGTCTCTAAATTAGATGTGTATATCACCTATGGCACAGGGGTTGTAGAAGTTCCCTCTGCTCTCGTAAACCAAATATTCGTTTGGGGTACAACAGACTGGTCAGAAGCAGAATGGGCGAATACAAACTACACAGACATTTTGAATAACGCGAGACGAATCATTGTTAAAAGAAAGGGATTTTATTTTCAACGTAGATGGAGAAATAACCGGGATGAGCCAGTCCTCATTTACAAAGAACGCTACATGGGGCGGTTGTCAGGAAAATAAGGGGGATGAAGCATGGCGCACGTACCTACGACAAATATTAATGCGCTTTACGCGAACACTACGCCGGGAACGACTGCTGATCCTGCTGCAATGGATGCGGCTGTTGCGGACTTAGTATCAACCATTAACACAAATTACGATTATGCCGCAGGGCTTGTATCAGCATCAACACTATCACGACTTGGAATCATCAACGTAAAGGACTATAACGCATCAGGGGATGGTGATACGACCACCACAGGAAGCATAACAAGTGGGTTAAAGCTGCTTACCGTAGCAAGTGCTTCCACATTCGCAGTAGGTCAAGGTATCTCTGTAGCAGGCGCAGGTGCCGCAGGAGCAACGTTAGTCACTATCGTATCGAATATATCTGGTTTAGTGATTACATTAGCCGATGCGGCAAGCACAACGGTTGCAGGAGCGGTGGTGAGTCATGATGACACCCAAGCTTTTCTAGATGCTATTGCTTACTGTAAAATTAACCATAACGCTTTGTATATCTCGAGAGGGACATACAAAATCACAAGTCCTCTTGTAATAGACTTTTCAGATTTTAGGATGTATGGAGAAGGTAAGGTTTTATCCAGATTAACATTTACTATAAATGATGATGCCGTTTCGGGAATCGAAGTTTATGGGGCGTACAATGTTATATTGGAAAATTTCTCAATGGATAACTTGAATGCGACTAAAAAAGGTTTTGGAATAAAAATCGGAAAATTCGTTAGCACGGGCACACGAAACGAAGTCGTGCATTCCGCATTTAGAAATATTAAGGTTCGTTACTTTAATATCGGGATCGAGTTTAATAGTGGATGGATTTGTAACTTCACGAACGAAATTGAAACTTCGCATAATAATATTGGTTTCCGTCTAGGTAATGCATTATCTTCTAATGATGCTGTAAACGCTATTTCGTGCTATGACTTAGTGGCTGAACAGAATGTCACCTATAACGTGGAACTGTATATGTTTGATCGAGTCAACTTCTTCGGAGGGACAATTGAGGGCACGGCTTCTACTATAGGTGTAAAGATTAGAACTGGAATTGGTGTAGGATTTTGGGGTACTTATTTCGAAGAATTGCTTAAAACCATGCAAGTGGCGACAGGGGCAAGCGAACTTGTTCAAACTATTACCTTAGATGGCATAAAACACACCACGGATATCTTTGAAATGGATAATGTGAATAAATTAGTAGTTCGCAACATGACCAAGGATGCAAGCGAGGTATTTAGTCTAACTACAAACGTCCAGCATATTGACATTGAGGACGGGTGTAGATCAGATAGCACCTACTTGACGTTAGGTTACTACTCTAAGGGGAAAAACAACAAACAAACCTCTTCACCCGTTTATGCGACACAGTATATGGACGCTACCCGAAAGGACACGTTTACTTATTGGGCTGGCAATGATCACACGTTGAGGTTATTAGCTGATCCAGCAGCTACAACTTTATCAGATGCAGTAAGCTACACAGGTAGAACGATTACCTCTACGGCAATTACTGGGTTGTCAACGAATTTAATTATGGATGGAAATCTAGCAACATACGCTATCAAAGCAAAACATCTATGTGTAAGGCAAGAAATAAAATACCCATCCACATTAAAGGTTCTGCAATATAAATTAGTAGTTGAATACTTAGATGGGTCGGCAGTAAGTCAGGTTTACACGTACCGAGACACAACATTGACCATGGATGTCGATTTCCTAAATGTAGTAGGAAAAGAATCCTCCATCATTTTTAGGTTTGATATGGATGCCATTCAGACAACTTTAGGCTCTGCTAACTTCGCTAGAATATACAGATTCACGATTATTCAAACAGCTTCAACATTTACCGATGGTGTAACCGCAGGAAAAACATTCGAGTTTTATGCAACACAAGTGTACATGTCAAAGTATCCTATTCAAGCAGAAACTGACAACCGAAATTATGAAGCGATGAAAGTTTACTTGAATTCTAGGATACTGGAAACAAGGCAAATCATATGGGAATCTGCAAACGGCACTAAGTATGTAGAAACTATAAGTGATGCAGGAGCAAAGGTAATAACTGCGTTATAAATATTATAATACTAACCATTCATCCATGTTTAAAAACAACGGTAGAGACAGTGTAATGCGCGGAAAAGAATCGGAGATATTTTCTGAAAAATACTATATAATCACTACTTATAAGGAGTGATTATATAGTATGGAAAATATATTTTACGCATCCGTTTTGATTAACTTAATGCTAGTAATAGGAATTTTGGCTGTTTTATCATTAAAAGGTCCGGGGTGGTGCGCAAGCAAACTGAGGATACTTTTTAGAAAAAATGAGATAGTTGATTCTAATTATGAAAGAAGAAATAAAATGTTTGAGGCTTTTTCGGACGAAAGTAAAAAAAACAAAATAATTTTTTTGGGAGATAGTCATGTAGGAAATGGTATGTGGGAAGAAATCTTTAACAATTCCCACATTCTAAACCGAGGGATCGGGGGAGATACTTCCTTTGGTGTTTTGCAGAGGGTAGGAAACATAACTTTTTTGGAGCCGAGAAAATTATTTATAATGGTTGGAATTAATGATTTATCAAATCACATAACTATTGAGCAAATACTTGATAATTACAAAACAATCCTAGATATTTTTCAGAAAAATTCACCTAAGACAGAAATTTTTGTTCATAGTACACTTCCTATTAATAATGACATTATTAGAAATGGGGTTAAGCCATCAATTATAATTGAGTTTAATGAAGGGTTAAAGAAAATAATAGAAGAACGAGATCTAAATTATATAGACTTATATTCTGTATTTGTGGACAACAAAAACCATTTGGACAAAAAGCACGCTTTTGATGGAATACATTTAAATGCTGAAGGTTATATGATTTGGAAACAACAAATAGAAGAATTCGTGAATGTTTGAGATTTAAAAGCCACAAGCTAGAGAATTATACGCAGGAGGATACATGAAACCATGCCATTACCTAGCATATCTATATCACAAGGTTATACGTTACTTCCATCGACGAGAAGGAGATTGGCAGAGCGATTCTTTTGCTATACATCATCAAAAAATGAAACTCCATAAGGAGCGCATGAAATGAAAAAACTAATCATTTCTATCATAATCCTTCTCTTTATCATCCCATACCAAACAAGCGCAGACGAACCAAGCGACGAAGAGAAACGAATCTCTGCCATACAAAACGCCGTTAAAGCAACGGTCAAAATTAACGTAACCCTTACCGCAAATGGTTCGGGTTTTTTTGTTGCCAAAAACCACATTATCACTAACTCGCACGTCGTACTCGTGCCGGGCATGAAGGATATATCAATCACACGCTCAGACGGTCAGAAATGCCTTGGAAAACTTGACTATCACGATCAAGTATTAGACCTTGCCTTGGTCAAGGTAGACTGTGAGGGCGAACCTCTGAGCCTTGGAAAGGACGTTAGAGTAGGGCAGGATATTTATGTAATCGGCAGCGCCGTTGTGGACTTTGCCGTTACTGGTGGAATTATCAGCAAACAAAAGGATATGGATCGTTTCATTGTGGCGAACGTCTATGCAAATAGCGGAAATTCAGGCGGGGCTATGATTGATTCGGAAGGTAAAGTAATCGGAGTGGTCAAGGCAAAGCGAATCGAAGCACCTTACTTTATCTACGGCATTCAATTGGATGACATTAAAGCATTTATGAAGAGGTCAGGCATTTAAATTAAAGGGAGTTGATAACATGGCATTCGCTGACTATAAATCATTATCTCAGGCAGATAAGCTAGCGAGAGTCAGGTCGGTTACAGGCGCTAATAACTCAGGTGTTGGTGCTGGAATGTCTGCACAAGCCGCGAAAACAGGCGTGGGTGCAGCTCTTGGAGTCGTGCCTAGTATCTCAACACCGAATAAAACAGGCTCTACACAAGGAATGTCTGCAGGACAATCAACAGGGTATACACCCCCTGCATACGGCTCCAACATAGCCAACTTTGACGCTAACAATCAGCAACATACCGCCTTAGCAGACGCAGGTCAACAATGGGCTACAGCGAAGACGTCAGGTGATACAGCGGGAATGTCAGCGGCAGCGGCACTAGGACAGCAAATACGCAGCGGCGTACAAGGGGCATCCTACGACAGTGTGAAGGGTGTATCTGCATTACCAATGCAACAAGAAGTAAAAGCGCAAGCCCTCCCAAGCGGTGGGTATACGCCTCCGCAATCTATCATGAGCGTGGCAACAGTTCCCGACCTCCAACGCGAATCACAAGCGAACATCGATAAACAACGCGCAGGGCTACAGCAAGGTGTAGATAAATTTATCTCAAGCCTGAAAGCGGGATACGACTATTCAAAGCAAGGTACGCAAGATAACCGCACACTAGAGGACTTCGAAAAGTCGCAGAAGGTAAATCCATTTTCAGGACGTACCGGTTATGAACAGGGGTTAATCGGCAGACAACGCACCATAGAAGACGGAGCCACAGAACGACAGTTTAACAACGAATTAACGAGCGTACAACAGCAGTTGCTAGACTTTGACAGGTTGGCACCGGAACAGCAACAAGCCTTGTTCCAACAACTTAAACGCATGGAGCGCGACTACGGACTGAACTTGTCACAGATCAGCGGTGTTTTGCCAGATGGAATGGGGCAGACGCTGGCTGCTAAAACAGCAGATCAAAACTATCAACTAGGATTATCGGGGCTGAGTGGTCAGCTCCCATCTAGTGCGGGTGGGGGTCAGACGATGCAAGCTAAACAGTTTGAATACGGTAAGCAGGTGGATCAACGGGATTATGATGCACAGCAAGCGCAACAGCAGTGGTCTAACGCCTTCGCTCAAGGGCAGTTCGACTACCAAAAAGCATCTGATGCTTGGGAAAGAACATTCAAAGACAAATCATTTAATCAGAGCGTTAAAGAAGCCGCCGCTTCCCGTGGTCTTCAGTGGGCTAATCTCAATCAAAATCAGCAAGAGTTTATTGCTAATCAAGCGTTCCGAGATAAGCAGTTTGATTACCAAATGGAACAGGATGCAAAGAGCTTGGATCAAAACAAGTTTAATCAAGGAATGGAGGCATATAAATCCACAGGCCAGATGCCTTCCTACATGAGTGGTTATGGGATTGATGTTAGCGGCATGAACGATTCCGGAATCAAAGAAGACCTTAACGCTATGTATGGACAGATTTCCAATGGCACTAACCCCGCAGATTTGATCAAGATAATTGATGATAAAGTTAAGTTGGGGTTAGAGGATAAAAGCAATGGCGATAAACTTAAAAAATCTCTGTATATGCTTCACCCTGAGCTAGATCCTTCAACACCTAAAGAGAAGCAAGGCACATCTGTATTTGGTTCGAAGTACACGCCGTCATGGAATCCATTCAATTTTAGCGGGATGTTTAAATAATCAATCGGGAGGCGAGGATATTGCCATTTTTCACAAGTAACAGCAATAAAAAAAGTGGTAGTTCGTTTTTTACATCCCCGTCTTCCGATGATGGGGGGTTCAATACTTCAGGTGTAAATAATCAAATCGATAATGCTTTAACACGGATACAAGATGCCGGATATGACTTGCAAGATGCAGACAAGCGGAATTGGTTCGAGAAAGCAACGAATCTCCCACAAGGTCAGAACGGATTCTTTGATACCTTAGACATTATCTCAAGACCGCTCAGAAGCATAACAAGTGTCGCAAACGCGGGCCTAAAAGGTGGAGATCCACTACAGGCAGCGTGGAAAGGTTTTAGTGGACAAGAAAGAGTGACAGGTTCGCAATTAGCCGAAACCGCAGGAATAAAAGATCCTTTGGGTAAAGTGTTGGTGGGATTGGGTGTAGACGTTGGTCTAGACCCTCTCACATACGTTCCTGGAGCGCAGTTTGCTAAGGTTGGTCAGATGGTAGGGAAGGGAACGAAGGCGGTCGGTAGTGGCGTTATGAAGGCTTCAACTAAGATTGCCCCCAAGATTACAGAGGACATCGTTAAACCTGCTCTAGCGGGTACTAAGGACGGTCTAGGACGCATGTTTGTGCCTGACTACAAACTTGACGAAACACTCCAAGGAACTATTAACCCGACTATTAAAAACCTCAAGACTCAGACGGAGAACAAGATTCGTTTCCAAACTGAGGAAAGCGTTAAAAAGATTTCCGATGCCGCCAAGTTAGCGGGAGGCGTCGAAAAAGGTACCGACGTTGGTCGCATTATGGAGGCGCCTTTACGTCAATTTGAAGATGTTAAAATGTTCGAGCTTCCCGATGGTGTCCGCAGGACAACGAGCAGGCGAGAAATAAAGAATGAGATCATCGGCAATAAGCAACGGGTTAAGGAATTAGGAACGATGGTTAGGGAATCGCGTAAGGCGATTGATAAGGAGATCACCAAGGCAGCGGACGACCTTGGAAAACTGGATAACAAAATTCGACGCATGTACTTCTCGAAAGAGAATTCCGCATTACGCCAGTTGGGCAAAAGAAAGAAAGGTCCTGTTAATCCGGCGGCTCTGTCGCAAGAAATAGCAATGTCTAAAGTCGGTGTTAGCCCTGCTTTTAATGTGATGCTGAAGCAACGGGACGAACTTAAGACAGCGCTTGACGGTCTGAGGGTGGCTAGAAGCTCCACAGGAGCGGAGCAAGTAACAGGGATAGGTAAACTATCACAGGACAATGAAGCGCTTCGCACGTCCATGCAGAACCCCGTCAGCGTCCAACGCGAGATAGCTAGACCGGAAAGAGCACTATCCAATGAATCGGGAGTAAAGCAGGCAGCTCAAACATTAGTAAAGAGCAATGACGAAATTAGAGACATGGCGCTTCAAAATGGTATTCCTATCGGTGAATTAGAGGGTTACATGACCCATGTACTCGCCGCAGAAGAGCGCCTAAGACGCAGTAAAATGACTACGGTGGATCGTGGGAATTCAGGGCTAGGACAGCCTAGCAAGAGCGTCACAAAGCAACGTGAACTGATGGGATCGGCAGAAGACGTTAACGAGCGCATTGGTAGAACGATGTTTGAGCCAAACGCTTTCTATGCCACTGCAATCGGTCAGAAAAAGTTAATTGAATACGTAAACGCCGTCACCTTCCGCAAACAAGTTTTAACCAATGGCGATTTTGCAAAGAAGTACGAAAAAGGCATGGATGTTCCGACAAACGCCGTTGTCATTGATACTAATAACTACAAGTTCATGAAGGACGCTGACGATATCGCCGGAGCTTCCAATGCTGTAGAGGAGATAGGCGGCCAATACCTTGTAACTAAGTCCGTCAAACAAGCCCTAGACCGTTACCAGAAGATGACAACTGACGAAGGTGTTAACTCCTTCCTAAGAGCCATAGACACCGTACAGAGCGGTTGGAAGAGGCTTGCCCTATTCTCTATCCCTTATCACCTTAGAAACGATATAGGAGCCAAATTCAACAACTGGGTTGGCGGAATGAGTCTTCCTGATATAGCTAAGTACACAAAGCAAGCGGACATCGAAGTATACAATGCCATAATCAAACAAAAAGAATCTCCACTGTACCGGGAATATCGTGAGCAGGGCTTAGGATCATCTAACCTATCGGCTATCGAGTTTGCTAGGAGGGGCCAAGAACCGGAGGATGCGATAAGGAAAACCATTGAAAAGCGTAGTCAGTTTGACGGAACGCTGAAGGGACGCATTAAGGCAGAGGCAAAGACTTTGAAGAACCCTTTAAACGCCTTTGAAACGTCCCGAGATTTCGGAAACTTCATTGACCAAACGAACCGCTTTTCTATTTACAAGTGGGCTAGGGATAAGGGTATGACAGCAGAACAAGCAGCGGCTAAGGTGAAAGAAACGCAGTTCGATTATACCAATACAACTGCATTCGAAAGCGAAGTTGCTACTCGCATAGTACCGTTTTACCGTTGGATGAGAAACAATATACCTTACCAATTAAAGCAATTCACTAGCGATCCCAGGAAATATATTGCCATAAACAAACTAAGGTTGAACGCGCAGGATGCTGTTGGCCTTGATGAAGAGAATGTGCCGGAGTGGATGAAGCAACAGTTTGCCATCCCTGTATCTGGTAGCGGAGGGAAAGGTAACTATCTAGGGCTTGGGTTGCCGTTGAGTGACCTTACCAAGCTATCTAATCCAAGCAAGCTTCTGTTGGATGCTACAACCCCTATAGCGAAACTCCCGGCAGAGATTGCGCTGAACCGGAACTTCTATTTCGATAAGCCTATTAAGAAATTCGAGGGCGAAGAGAAGTATGGCATCGACGCAACGAATGCGTATTTGCTGGAGTCTTTAGCAGGGCCGACAGGAAGGGCGTTAGCTGGGTATTTACAAGGTTCTGACAAAGAGGATCAGGATACGAAGTTTAGAGCACCGACGATGGGCATTAGGAACATGGTTAAAGAATTCGATGCGGAGAAGTCAGAATACTATCAACAACTTGAAAAGCTTCGCTCATTGCAGGACTTAATGAAATACATCGAACAGCAAGAGGGACAAAAGCCGAGAACGGTTAATGAGATTAAAAAGAGCGGATCATCATTTTTCAGATGATAACCGCTCTTCGCTTTTTTCTTTTCTGTTCATGATTAATGTATAACAAAATATGAGTGTAACAAATGCAGAGATGATGAATGAGGTGGTCATTGCCTTGTTTTGTTCAATGATCCCCATGTAAACTTCTACCACAAAAAGAATGATGTTATACAAAACAATAAATCCAATAACACCAAGCACTCCGACAGTCCAATAATATCGCGAATCATCTCTCTTTTCTTCTCTAATGGGATCAGAAGCGATGTTTACGTTAATGGATTTGTTCTCTACTTTTTCAATTCTGGATTCCATAGCAGATAACTTATTTAGTATCAGATCCAACTTTTCGTCATCGTTCACCAAATCACGTCCTTTTTGTCACATATTACCACAAAAAGAGACCCTTCGTCATGAGGGGTCTTTTGATTTTCCTTTTTCAAATAACCAACCATCGCTTTCCCTTATATGACTGAGGGTTGATTCTTTAACGAATGGTGTCTCGTTCAGCAGATTGAGAAGCAGATCCCGAGACATCTCCATTCGTTCTATCCAAAGCGTACGCTCTTTTTCTGTTTTAACAACGCTAGCTACGGAAGACGCTTCTTCGAAGCTGCCATAAATCTTTCCGGCATTGTTGGTGAAATCAGTAACGCCAATTATGAAGTCTACAGACTCTCCTAATATACCGGGTAACTTTGCTAGTGTTTCAATGGTTGGTTCCCTTTGACCGTATTCATACTTGCTATAGTTTGAACGGGAGATGTCTAGCTTTTCAGCCATCTCTTTTTGCGTTAAAGATTTTCTTTCTCTAAGCCATTTAATGCGTTCGCTAAAAATTGACATAAATAACCCCACTTGTGTATTGACATGCACCCAATAAGGGTGATATATTGTACTCAGATAGGAACAGGAGGTGAGACTAAATGGCACAACCCAAAAATAAGATTGAAGCACTTCGCAGAACAAATTTCTTGAGTCAACGTGAAGTTGCTGAATATCTAGGTATGTCCTATCCGGGATATGCAAAGATCGAAACTGGTCAGCGCGGCATGTCGATAGACATAGCCAAGAAACTCAAGACGCTGTTCAAAGTAAGTTGTATCGACGAATTGCTAGACGATGCTGTGTAATAGTATACACCCAATTAGGGTGACTTAAAAGGAGGAAGGAAAATGAAGGTTATTGAGAGGAATAATCAGAGGGTTGTACTCAGTACTGATCTTGCGGAGGCTTTCGGAGCGGATATTGGGAAGATAAACTATAACTATAACTACAACAAGAACCGTTATGAAGAGGGCAAACACTATTTTGTTTTACGTGGAGATGAACTAAGGGACTTTAAGACGGACTGTGAAATTCATGCCTCTTTGAAAAAAACCCATACGCTATATTTATGGACAGAGAAAGGCGCATTCCTCCACGCCAAATCACTTAACACAGACAAAGCTTGGAATGCATACGGTCAACTGGTTGATGACTACTTCAAAAAAGTAGAGCAATCGAACAAAGTTCAGCCAGACATATATGCCCTTAGTCCACAACTTCAATTCATGATCATTACTGAACAACGGCAAAACGAACTAGAATCAAGACAAACTGAGTTACAGGCTGAGAATGAAGAACTTCGTAAAGATATGAAACATCTTTCGCTTGTAGTGGATAACGAAGTATGGATCACTGAGCATCAAAAGTCAGATATACGGGATGCGGTTAAATCGCGAGTTGGTAAACTGAAGTCTCAGACGATCGACGCGCACTTTCAAGGGTGTTATGGGGATTTAAATACTTTCTTCTCGGTGTCTAAATACGATAAGATCGCACGCAAAGATTTTGAGCAGGCCATTGATTTCATCCAAGGGTGGTTCCCTAAGAAAAAAGAAAATCTCTCCTGATTGTCTTGGCGGACTAGGAGAGAGTAAACAACACGGGGCTATCGCCCACACCTACATTATAATACATACCTACAGAATTTAAAAGTGTGGGCTGCCCTTATCAGGAGGGCAAATGGAAAAGTTAGTGATGGATTTAGGCTGTGAAGCACAGCTGCAACACTTAGCCGCTATGATAATGGAACGAGTCCCTTCTCTAAAAGAATGTACGATTGATCAAGTTAAAGAAATCATAAAATACCGAGTAAACGAAATCATGAATAATCATTAGAATCTAAGTCTCCTTAACAGGAGGCTTTTTATTTTGAAGGGAGTGATGCCATGAAAATCAAGTTCACCAAACACGCAAAGCTCAGGTGCGTTCAACGCAAAATACCTGAACCATGGGTTATTGCGAGATTGCAAAAGATTCCTTTATCGCCTGGTACACACGAACTTATTTTAGACGGTACTAATCTAACTGTCGTGTTCCATGATGGGGATATCAACCGAACAGTTATAACGCTCTATTCGTTAGTGTCAGACGAACCAAGGCGCGAAATTAAAAAGCATGTGGATCTAACACCAGTGAAGGACATGCTGCAAAAAGTAAATCAAAAGTTTAATCGGCGCAAGAAGCAACTGAAGAAGAACAAATTCAAGAAGAAATAAAAAGAGTCGTCCACTAGGGCGGCTCTTTTCTATTAAAGGAGTGATGCCATGATCCAGATGGTCGTGAAATGCTGCCGATGCTGTCACGGTCCCGCAGAACACTGTAAATACATTAAAACACTTTGGGACATAGGAGCTTATGAGTTTATCCCTGACTTTATCGAAGAAAGGGAGTTACCCGAATGTACGAATACCTCCTAAGCATCATTGAGTCCTTTATCAAATACGGAGTCACACCTACAGCTTTGGTGATGGCTCTTATTTATTTTTTCCGCACGAAACATTTCAAGAGATTAGCAAATAGGCGTGTGCCATGGCTGTTCAAGGACGAGTCAGACGTGCTGAATTATCAAGCTAGGCAAATCCGCATTGAAAGTAAATTAGATGCTCTATTGAGCGCAGGGGGTGTGTCATGGGATGCCGACTCGAAGATTGGAAACGTAGAGCTGATGAGAACCAATGGTCAACAGAAGAAATCATCATCGCAACTGGCGGCATTTGCGCTTGCTATTCTTGCAAAGTGTTTCACACCGTTAAAGGTAATATACCATTCGTTACAAAGGAGAATGAGCATGAGGTCAAAATTGCTTTCGCGGAAATTATGGATGACAATAATCGGCTCCGTGATACTCGTACTTAATCAGCAGCTAGGATGGTCATTGAGTGCTGATTCGCTTATCGGTATCGGCTCTTTGTTCATGTCCTTTATCCTTGGTCAATCCGTTGTTGATACAAACGGAGTAGGACAATTTGCTCCATTGATTCAAAAACTCAAGTCTAGCAAGCTCTGGGTGTCATTGATCGGCTCTATCCTGATCATTCTAAATGACGAGTATCAATGGGGAATGACTGCCGACAACATCTATGTGATCGTTGGTATTGCGGTATCGTTTATACTCGGCAAATCCGCCGTGTCGGTTGTTCAAGCATCAAAAAATGCAGGAGGACAAAATGAGGAATTTAAAACTAATACCGAACATTTCGAGTAGCATTCCTCAGATTATTGATATCACCGATCAGCTCCCTAAAAAATCACCGTGGGAACCGATTAGAAAACGAAATATCGTAAAGGGTACATGGGATGGCACGTATCATACTGGTTTTCGTGATCCCAACGATATTGACACCATAGTAATCCATCATAGCGGCCCTCCTAACGGCTCTCTAGAGTCCCATGCAAGACATCACGCTAGGAAATGGGGCGGCGGTATTGCGTACCACGTTGCGATTGATCAAGGGATGATTAAACAGGTTAATGACCTGCGCTCGTTTACCTTCCACACAGGCGGTCACAACACGTACACCGTTGCCATTATGGTTAACCGTGACCTGACTGGAAATGACCTAACTGAGCGCGAGAGAGAATTATTATACGCCGCTATACTAAGCGTTAAAGCGGTTTTGCCGATTAAGCATATAAAAGGTCATCGTGAGTTGTCTCCAACCGCCTGCCCTCAGACTTCTGAGAATCGTATTAGAGAGGATATCATGACATTGGAACAAGAAATCATACAAGCTGAGTCACCGCAAAAGCAAGAAGAACTAGCCTATCGTATGGCGAACCAAATTCTTTATTTACAGAACATGTCCCGTGGAAAAAACAATGGTGAGCCAGTAACGGATGCTCAGAAAGCATGGGCGCTAAAGCAACTTTTATTGCTTGAGCCGGAGTTTAGACGGTTAGGATTCTTGAAGTAGCCCCTTCGGGGGCTTTTTTTGTTTTAAAAGGTATATCCCGCGAATCATATCCCTCTTTAGAACTCCCATGTAAAGACCTTGGGGGACGCTTGCCGTCACTCCCCCAACTCCCCCTGTCCCTCCCCGCATTCTGACGAATGGGGTACTCTCTTTTCTTTCCTTTCAATCTTTCGATCCCTAGTGCCTACCGCGCTCTGCTTGCTTAGCGATTCATTCACCAACGCTTCACCGAAGCTTATGGTTCATTTCACGCCGTTGGTATGCTGATGCTTTAATCTAATCTCGTTACGGAGAACAAGACATGAAGACCATCCCCACCCGCGGGGGAAAGAAATAAGAGAAGATGCGCCCAGGTTGTGCTTCTTACCGCATGAGGGTTAAACCCTGCTCCCTTATTACCATCTGACTCTCGTCACACATACTGTTGTTGTTAACTGGGATTGTGTCTGTGATTTCTGGTCACAAACGTCCGCCTTTATACGGACAAGGAATAAGCTACGTTTCCGTAGTCCTCGGTCAAAACGAGGTTCCCATTAACTGGAGCAAACGAGTTCCTTACCTCTCGTTCATCCGTACGTTGGAGGAGCAATATAAAAGCCCCTACGCCATTTACTGAACGAGGGGCTTGGAAACTGTAACAATTTATGTTACAATATATTCAAGACCGAGATACCTCGTCATAGGTTATCGGCACGAACCGTCCTCTCGCTATAGGGGGCGGTTCATTTATTTTATTACCATCATTATACAGGATTCGCTAGGTTATGACAATAGAAAAATAGGTATACAAATGTATACGAAACCTTATGAGCCAACTAGACCATTGGTATATTTATTGAATTATATAAATAGTCATAGTATAATGGAATTACAGAGGTGATCTCATTGGCTAGACCGAAAGAATATGCGCTTAAACAGGTGTCGTTCATAAAGAGCGATTCAGAGGAAATGAAGCTTTATAAGTGGTTGCAGCGACTACCGCACGGTAAGTTTACAGAGCTGACGAAAGAATATTGGATGGCGGAAATGAGGAAGTCGCGGAACTTACCTTCAACCCCAATAAGAGGAGATGAACAAGAGTGAAGGTATATCGCGGAAATATCAAAGACTTTCATAGTTGCAATTGTTGTAGCAGAGGCAAGATTAATGAAGACGGTATGGGATTAAAATATCCTTATGACGAAGTTACCGTAATGGAAGGAACGACAATATCGATTAGAATGTGTGACGATTGTCTGAATGAATTTAAGTCACTTATTTAATCCCCCCCAATCTAAAGAGGATGTGAGAAGATGGAAGAACTAGACCACCCAAAATGGTTCTGTAAACATTGCATGGGATTCACCGATCACACGGACATTAAAGAAGCTATGAAAAGTTTTGATTCTCTTGTCCTTTCGGGAGAATGCGCAGATTGCAAACGGTCAAACTTAAACTACTTTCCAAAACTAAAACGTAACCCTATTTTCGGAATGGGTGAAGTAGATTCTATTACCTAAAAGGAGCCCCCACATGGAACCAAATAAAATCTACATACTCCACGACATAGGAAAGACTAAGCTAACACCCGATCAAGCAAAGGAACTATTAACGGAAGAGTTGCCGGCCGGGATGAGGAAGATTATAGAGGAGGGTGAGAGGATGTCGAGGATAGATGAGATAAAGGCACGATTGAAGCCAGGAAGTGTAATTCCTTACGACTCTGCGTTTGATTTAGCAAACACATTCCATAGTGATGCGGAGTACCTCCTATCCCGTTTAGAGATAGCAGAGGAGGCTTTGGAAAAAGTATTTAAAAATGCTTACCTTGATGTGAAGGGCGAAGATGCAGAGTTAATGCTTATGATGTCCGGCAATATTTCAGAAGAAGCACTCCAACAACTACGCCAATGAAATCCCGCAAATATCCAACCGTAGAAGAAGCATACGAACACTTGAACACATTAGGCAAGCTAGAGACGTTCGGAAGGTCCGGGACGAAATACGAATATATGGTGTGTAAAATAACTCTTCCGTCCGGACAATCATATTTCATAGATGTATATAGAGATGGTAATGTGATATTGAGTGAATGAGCAGCCGGGTATGTGTGGCTGTTTTTGTTTTGCATTTATAATAGAAGGAAAGATGTTTATACGAATCTTTTAATATAACAAGGTAATACGGGATGAGGATGCCAATATTTATGTGAGGGCATGCACGCGCGGACATGAGGGCAGCATCACCTCCGTACATGCCAATAGCTTGGAGGATGTCCCCGAAACCATTACGGATATGTGCATGTTAGATGGAAGGGGGATGAATCCCATAACGATGACTAGGCGCATAACGGAGCAAGTCACGCACATCGGAATGGAAATGCGAATGCTGGGTGGTGATCGAAAGCTCGTACGTGTCGGGGAATACGAATGGAGTACAGAAGGGATTAAGGTAAGGGAATTAGTCCGCTTTGAGGAAGCTTCGGGGCGGTGGCTATTTCCGGAATTTTTCTCAAATAAAGCTTCTCAAAGAATATTTAGGCTTGACCCGGAAGGCTATCGGAATATAGCGGCAGGGAAAGGGGGTGAAACATGCTAAATGCTGCTATTCTATCGCTAATTGGAGTTCTATTTCTGTTATTATATGTGAGTTTTCGCATTAGTCTAATCACTTGGTGGGATTTACAATCACGGAAGCACCGGTTGAACGCAAATAAGGATGCGCGTTGGAATCTTGATTTATCGCACCAGCTTACACGGCTAAGTAAGCCTCATCAGCATATATTTGATTTGCTATTGGCATTAGGGTGGCGGATCCAGCCTAGAGAGTTTGCTCTTATTTCCGTTGGTATGGGTTTAACCGGTATCGCATTGGGGGTGGTCGTGTTCCAGTCCTTTCGTTCTGTCGTCATACTATTTCTTATTCTGGGATGCCTCCCCTATTTAGGGCTTCGCATGTCTTTAATTAACCGACAAATGGCGACAAGACTAGAATTTCTTCCTGCGATGGAGCTCTTCTATCAATGTTATCTCGTCACAGGATGCCGTCATGTTCGGATTGCTTTACAGAAAACGGTAGAGGAACGTCGGCTCCCTGGGGAAGTACAGGCCGTATTCGACCAGCTTTATCGCAATTTATCCGTGAGAGGAGATGATGAGGGGAGCTTGCGTCGGTTTTCCTTATCCTTCGGGCATCTATGGTCGGACTATTTCGGCAGCATCCTTAAGGTGGCACTCGAAGAAGGAAATAATGTTGCAGATAATCTGAAGGAACTTATATCTGATATGCGCCGGTCACAATTAGCGAATCAGCTAGAGCGGCATCGTTTGCTGGAAATTCGGATGGCTAACTTTGCACCGATCCTTTTCTTGGCACTATTTCTCGGCATTAACTTTCGGCTTAATCCCGAACAGAGCTACAAGTATTATATGATGGATGCTGCGGGAAGAGGAATGGTGCTCAATTCTGTTGTGCTGTTATTTGGATCCTTGATCATGGGGCTCTATTTGTCCAGGAGGAAAATATGATACTGAAGAGGAGGACTGAATGTGACGGATAACATCCAGATTCTCATTGTCGGAATTGGGGGATTCGTTCAGTTCGGGCTTATTTTTATAGGGCTCACAATAATCTTGAAGTTGTCATTCGTTCCTCACAATAGATGGAGAATTCACCTTCGAAACTGGCATTATAAACAGACGCCGCGTTGGTGGCTGCGAATTTGGCATACGGACAGGGAGAGCATAAGCCTGCAGGAGCGACGTGTACTGTTGGCAGGCTGCGGTATTCGTTTGCAGCCGGAAGTTTATTTGGCTTATAGGCGATGTTTATTAACGATTTTTCCTGTGATTGGTATTGTTGTCTATATGTTGGGGCGTAACGGAACTTTTTCCTTTCTGCTGTCATGGAACGTTATCTTTATTCTATCGCTTTTCGTTGTAATTGCTTTATGTGATCGGATGTGGCTTCAATCCGCACGTAGATACAGGACAGATCGAATTCGGCTTGAAGTTGTGGCGGTCAGCAGCCAGCTCCTCTACTATACAGGCTCTAGACTTCACCTGCATGGCAAGCTTATGAAATGTCTGCCTCTGACTAGGCACATCCGTGCTGAGATGGGGTTGCTTCTGAATGAATGGTACCATGATGCGGATACGGCTCTGAAACGTTTTAAGGAGCGGCTTGGAACGGATGAAGCTTATGGATTTGCCGAGAGCATGCGTTCACTCCGTCTGAACGAAAGCCAAGAAATATACGATTTGCTGAGAGAAGTTGTCAAAGATTACAAAGCTCAGATAGAGCTTTCCAAAGACACACGCAAAGAAACGACCTCCTATCTTTTATTTGTACTCGCGGGTATTCCCATTCTATATACTTTTCAAATTTTTCTTTACCCCTGGGTTCAAGAGGCTGCCAAGCTTTTTGATGCTCTCAATCCTTAGAAGGGAGGTTATCGGATGAGGAACATTCTTATCACTGTTATGATGCTTATCGTAGTAGCGCTTATGTTCAACACCATTGTTGCTCAGGACAATACAGGTACACGTGCGCGCATAGAAACTCATGGATCAACGGCAAACACGACTCTCGGAAGTTTACAGCCCTAGTAGCAGAAAGGAGAATAGTTTGATGCGACAGCTTCTGATGACGATGCTGATGGTTGTGACTGTTGTATTTCTTTACATGCAAATCGCCCAAGGCAATGACGGAACGAATAGCCGGATCAATGAATCAGGGACTAGAATGGCAGATCACATTTCCCGTTTGAGTCCGTGAAGCAACTGCTGGTGTTCGTCATGTTTGCCGCTCTTTTTTGCTGGCTAATGTTTTCTCCCATTTATAAGCATGTGTTAGTCATCCGCCAAGCCTTGCTCCAGCAAGAGGTTGATTATTTGCTAGAAATAGGTGCCAGCGGTCGCTATGGCTATATTGATGGCACTATGGTCGCGGAATCTCGGATACGTTTAGCTCAGTATGGGTTTTCTTCCCCATTACTTCAATACGACATTTCCTCAACCTCCGGAGCAGAAGGGGATAATGCTGCAGCTCCTCTGCCGCGGGGAGTCGGAATTCGGTTAATGATTACTTATCCCTACGAAAATTTACTGAATATCGACCGTTTAATCGGATTAGAGCCGCCTCCCGATCATGCTAGAATTGCCGGCGGCGGGATGAAGATGAGCGAGTTTGTGCCTTGATGAAGGAGTCGGTCTTTTATGGCCAAGCTAGTGTTCAGCGTGCTGATGATCGTCATCTGGTGGATGCTTCATGCCTTGCAGATGGATGAGGAACTGGCAATGGGTACGGTACACGAGGCCAAGAGAGCTGTGGATCGTGCAGCGCATGCGGCCGCGCAGCAGCTGGATCGGGAAAAGCTTGAACTTGGTGTGTTATCGATTAAAGGAGAGAAGGCTGAAGAAGCTTTAATAGTCTATCTCCGTGAGAATTTGTCGTTAGATGCTGAGCTAAATCCGGTTCCGGGCAGCTTCCTAAGAGATCGGGTTGCAGTACGCGTATTTGAAGTGATTAACGACGAGATAGATTTTCCTTATACCTACCGTAATTCTCTTTACGGATATGAAGTTACGCTTGATCGACCGGGTGTTGTATTGATTATTCATGTCATTTATCCGCGGCTATTCGGTGTGTTAGCTCCTGTTAAATGGGATTTGAAAGGGACAGCGCAATTAGTGTATTGAGACTTTTAAGAATTATTGACGTTCCCCTGTTCTTTTGATCTAATGAGATCAAGTGTTAGGACGTTAAAGGGGTGCTCACAGAATGCTTAATTTTCCACAGCAAGCAGAATGGAACAACCGTCAAATGCGGCTGCAGCGCAGCTTGATCGAGAATGGATTAAGCGGCTGCTTGATTTCACAGAATGTTGGTATTTATTATTTAGCCGGTTCTATGCAAACCGGCTATTTGTTTGTGCCTGCTGAAGGTACTCCAACCTTTTATGTTCGAAGAAGCTTGACTCGGGCACTCTCAGAGTCTCAAGTACAAACTACGTCATTGGAATCTTTTCGACAATTCGGCAAGCAATTAGAGAATGACTATCCCGCGGTGTTCGGGGCGATTTCCGGCAAGCGGCCATTACTTGGAGCCGATCTTGACGTGATGCCCGCTTTAATATATATGAGGTTAACCGAAGCTGTTCCTCAGGCATTATGGACCGATGCCTCAGCCTTGCTTAGGAATACACGCAGTGTGAAATCAGAGTATGAGATCTCTTGTATTTCTAGAGCAGCAGAGGTTGCTGCTATCGCACTGGACAAAGGTCTGTCCAGCTTATCCGAGGGGATGACTGAGCTAGAATTAATGGCTGTTATTGAGAATTCCATGCGACTTAATGGCCATATCGGCTTGATGAGAATGCGTGGATATAACCAAGAAATTATGACTGGTGTTGTTGCTGCAGGTGATGCCGCTGCTGAGCCGACTTATTTCGATGGTCCGGCAGGCGGACGCGGGCTGTCTCCTGCGGCACCGCAAAGCGTCAGCTTGCGTCCGATTGGCCGAAATGAACCCATTCTCATTGATATAGGCTGCTGCGTGGATGGTTATACAATTGACCAGACAAGGACTGCGGTCATCGGTGAACTCTCGCCGCAGCTTCAATTTGCATATGAGACTGCCGGGGTCATCATTAGGCGCTCCGAGGAGCTTCTCCGTCCTGGGACTAGGCCGGAACAGCTGTATTCGGAGGCGTTGCGGATAGCGGAGGAAGCTGGATTATCTGAGCACTTTATGGGCTTTGGTCAGGACCAAGTAAAATTCCTAGGCCACGGAATTGGTCTTGAAATCGACGAATGGCCAGTTCTGGCCAGAGGTTTTGTTGCTCCGCTAGAAACCGGCATGACAATCGCAGTGGAGCCTAAGTTTACCTTTCCAGGTCTTGGAGTGGTTGGAATAGAAAATACATATCTTATTACCGAATCCGGTTGCCGTGCTCTAACAATCTCTCCCGAGAAGCTATTCCAATTACCAGTTTAGATAATATCTGCGTAGAAGAAAAAGCTTTTATATCGTGAAGTCTGAGCTGTTTATTAGGATTATCATGTAAATTTGTTAATCTATCTAACATATTTGCAACCTAGCTGAGCGATATAGTATGATTTACATATAGCTTGCAGATGGAAAAAATTTGTTCCGTTATATGGTTTCCGAACTGACTGTACCTATGTTATCTTTGTAGGATAGTAGAACTAAGTAGATTTTTGTAGGATAGTAGAATGACCTCATGCAACGAGAAGGGGAGAATCAGATTGCTGAAGCTAGGGGAAAAAGTCGTAATCGTTGATGACCACTTTGAGCAGAACTTACCTGTTGGCGAATACGGTTATGTTATTGCTTATGACCGTAATAATGATAGTGTCTTTGATTATATTATCCGCGTACCCAAAGCAAATAGACAGTTCTATGTCCCGTGTGAGGATGTCGAATTGGAAGAGACATTGTTAGAGCTTGAAGTAGAACGAATTGAGAGAGAAGCTCTTATTGATTTCGCCTTAGTTACACGTAATGAAGATCTGTTCAAGCGAATTATGAACGGTAACAAAGAAGAAGAGCAGCCCGTCGAAGAAGTAAGCAAAGAGGTGCTCAGTCGCGAGGAGTTCATCCGTCAGGTGAATCTGAAGGCTTGGATTTAATGACAAAGAAAGACCCATAAAGAACAACAATAGCGCAGGGGAAAATTATCTTATCCTTTAAGATAACATCTCTGCGCTATTTTTGTGCTGCTCACTTTACGCCTACAGGAATCGATGCAGGCACGGGTAATGCACGACCGAACAGGAAACCTTGGAATAGGGAAACCCCTGATTTTTTTAGGTAGTTCCATTCTTCCAGACGTTCGACACCTTCAGCTAAAATGACGCCATGGAATCGTGATACCCGATCCAGCAGTTCATCAATATAATTTTGTTTGATTTTATCCGTATCACAATTGCTAATCCATCTGCGATCCATTTTCACATATTCCGGCTGAAGTTGATTCACGGCATCCAACGTAGCAAATCCGGTGCCTACATCATCGAGTGCAAGCCGAATTCCTTCTTGTCTATACACGTCGAAGATTTTCCTCAGGCCAGGATCATTCAGCGGCTCGGTTTCCGTAACTTCAAAAACATAATCGCCCGGATCTGTTCCAAGCTCCTTGATCATATCAAATGTCCCTTTAAGGCATGCGTTCGGACAGTGTAAAGATGAGGGTGAGAAGTTAATAAATCTCTTCATCCCGTTCTGAAGATGTGAGGCGCTCATTCGGATAGCCAATTGTCTAGCCGCTCGATCCAGAAAAGAATGCTGCCCAATTTTACGAGCTTTCTCGAATAACTCCGCAGGACGAAAAGGCATTTGCTCCGGTAAAGGGCGTGTCAGAAATTCATATCCGATAATGCTGCCGCTTGGCTGTACAATAGGCTGCAAATGTGCGGTGAAGGAACGATGCAGAATGTAGTCGGCAACGCTTCTTCCACCAATCTCGTCTAACAAGCTAGATAATGGAGCCCAAGCTTCGGCACCTTCGTTATCGCTTTCCTTAGGCGTAAAATTCTCTTCCGTATCATAGGAAATCCGACATTGGACTCTCTGGATATCTTCTGCTGAAAGTTGCTTCTGGAGCTTGCTGAATAGTTTGAGAAGCTGCTCTTGATCATCATAATGCAGACTTAAATCGGGATTCTCGGAATAAGCGATCTCTTGAATTACATCCCTTATAACTGTACAGACCGCGATATTGTCGGATGCAAATTCAATATATCCAATATCCTTCAAGGGTAAGGATGACCTGCAGTTGTGGTAATGTTGGGACATGCAATTCCCTCCTTGCCGGCATACTTGCTAATCTTCATTACCCAACATCTTCAATGTCGAAGCACGACTGAATGATTGAGTTCCCTTAGTATGTCCGATATAATAAAAAGAATGAGTGGAAATGGCGATTTAGGGAGGTTTATAAGAGTATGAGCATTACGAAAAAAGATGTGGAGCATGTTGCGAATTTAGCGCGTCTTGAGCTTTCCGAGTCAGAGAAGGAACAATTTGCTGGACAGTTAAACGCTATCCTTAAATATGCAGAGAAGTTGAACGGGTTAGATACAACTGGAATTGAACCGACAAGCCATGTGCTTCCGCTGGCGAATGTCATGAGAGAAGATAAGGTTAGGCCTTCCTGGCCGATTGAGAAAGTACTTCTCAACGCCCCAGAGGATGAGGACGGTCAATTTAAGGTACCGCCGGTACTGGAATAGAAAGAGGAGGAAAACAAGCATGTCGGTGTTCGATTTACGTTTGTCCGAATTACATAACCGTCTTCATAATAAACAATTATCCGTTTCCGAGCTCGTAGAGCACTCCATTAAACGGATTTCCGATACGGATGATAAGATTGGTGCTTTCCTTGCTCTTAACGAAGCGGGTGCGCGTAAGGAAGCTGCGGCTTTGGACGCTCAATTGTCTGCAGGCGGAGAGAAAGGCCTTCTGTTCGGTATTCCAGCTGGAATCAAAGACAATATCGTTACCGAAGGACTTCGTACGACCTGCGGAAGCCGATTTTTGGAAAACCATGATCCCATTTACGATGCAAACGTGGTAACAAAGCTTCGTGCAGCGCAAGCAGTAACGATAGGTAAGCTGAATATGGATGAGTTTGCTATGGGAGGCTCTAATGAGAACTCCGCATACCATCCTGTGCACAATCCGTGGGATCTTGAGCGTGTACCTGGCGGGTCCAGCGGTGGAGCCGCTGCAGCGGTTGCGGCAGGACAGGTTTATTTCACGCTTGGTTCCGATACAGGCGGTTCCATTCGCCAGCCAGCTGCTTACTGTGGAGTGGTGGGCTTGAAACCAACGTATGGACTAGTTTCTCGTTTCGGATTAGTGGCATTCGCTTCGTCCCTTGATCAGATCGGTCCCATCACTAAAAATGTGGAAGATTCTGCATACGTACTGCAAGCTATTGCGGGTCACGATGAGAGAGATTCGACATCCGCTAACGTTGGAATTCCTGATTATCTTGCTGCCCTGACGGGTGATGTCAAAGGTTTGCGAATCGGAGTTCCGAAGGAATATTTAGGTGAAGGAATCGACCCGCAAGTTAAAGAGCGTGTGCTTGAAGCGTTAAAGGAATTCGAATCGATGGGCGCTGTTTGGGAAGAAGTATCGCTTCCGCACACTGAATACGCCGTTGCGACTTATTATTTGTTAGCTTCCTCCGAAGCATCCTCCAATTTAGCGCGTTTTGATGGTGTGCGTTATGGCGTTCGTGCCGACAACCCATCCAACCTGCTCGATCTTTATCGCCGTTCACGCAGTGAAGGCTTCGGGCCGGAGGTAAAACGCCGAATTATGCTTGGAACCTACGCACTCAGTTCTGGTTATTATGACGCTTATTATAAGAAGGCTCAGCAGGTTCGTACGCTTATCAAGCGTGATTTTGATCAAGTATTCGAGAAATTTGATCTTATTATCGGACCTACCGCACCGACGGCAGCCTTCAAATTGGGCGATCAGGTTGGAGATCCTCTTACAATGTATTTGAATGATATTTGTACAATTCCCATTAGTTTAGCGGGTGTGCCGGCAATAAGCGTGCCTTGCGGTATCGCTGACGGCTTACCTGTAGGTCTGCAAATCATCGGCAAACCATTCGATGAGCAGACCGTACTTAGAGCCGCGCACGCATTTGAAAGCCAGACCGGGCATCATAGCTTACGTCCGGCACTGTCTTAGGAGGAGCCCAACATGTCTATTTCTAACAAATACGAAACAGTCGTCGGGCTGGAAGTGCACGTCGAGCTGCATACTAAATCCAAGATTTTCTGCGGGTGCTCGACATCCTTCGGAGCACCGCCCAATACCCACACCTGCCCGGTATGCCTAGGCCATCCCGGCGTTCTGCCGGTATTAAACCGCCAAGCAGTAGAATATGCAATGAAAGCGGCAATGGCGATTAATTGTGAGATTGCAGAATGGTGTAAATTCGACCGTAAGAATTATTTCTATCCCGATTCACCCAAAGCCTATCAGATCTCACAGTTCGATCAGCCGATCGGTGAGAATGGCTGGATCGACATTGAAGTAAACGGCAAAACGAAACGTATTGGGATTACTCGTCTCCATCTAGAAGAGGATGCCGGTAAATTAACCCATATCGACGGCGGCTTCGGTTCTCTTGCTGACTTTAATCGAGTTGGGACTCCGCTCGTTGAGATCGTATCGGAGCCTGATATTCGTTCTCCTGAGGAAGCGAAAGCTTATTTGGAGAAGCTGAGAGCGATTATGCAATACTGTGATGTTTCCGACGTGAAAATGGAGGAAGGCAGTCTTCGCTGCGATGCCAACATCAGCATACGTCCATACGGACAGGAGAAGTTCGGAACCCGTGCCGAGCTGAAGAACATGAATTCCTTCCGAGGTGTACAACGCGGCTTGGAGTATGAAGAGCTGCGTCAAGCTGAGGTTCTGGATTCTGGCGGTATCGTTGTTCAAGAAACACGTCGTTGGGATGAAGGACAAGGCAAAACGATTAGCATGCGCAGCAAAGAAGAAGCACATGACTATCGATATTTCCCAGACCCGGACTTGGTTCGCCTACACATTGACGCAGAGTGGAAAGTCCGAGTGCAGTCTTCTATTCCTGAGCTTCCCGATGCTCGCCAATCACGTTATATTCAGCAATACGGCTTATCTTCATATGATGCTGGAGTTTTGACTTCCTCAATGAAGCTGGCAAATTTCTTCGAGGACAGTCTTAAATATACAAGCGATGCCAAGGCATCTGCGAACTGGATTATGGGCGAGCTGCTCGGGTACTTGAATGCGAATAACTTGGAGCTTGATGATGTTAAAATTACAGGCCAAGGCTTAGGTGAGATGATCCAGCTTATAGAGAAGGGTACGATCAGCTCCAAAATCGCAAAAACCGTCTTCAAGGGTCTTCTTGAGACAGGTAAATCGCCTCAGCAAATCGTCGAAGAGCAAGGCTTGGTGCAAATTAGCGATGAGAGTGCAATACTAGCTATCGTCGATTCGGTTATTGCAGCTAATCCGCAATCCGTCGAGGATTTCCGGAATGGCAAAGATAAGGCGATAGGCTTCCTTGTCGGTCAAGTCATGAAGGAAACAAAAGGGAAAGCGAATCCTGGTCTTGTTAACACGATCCTGACAGCTCGGTTGAATGCATAAAGAATAAAAAAACGGCAAATCTGCTAATGGGCGGGTTTGTCGTTTTGTTCTGCGAATGCCGTTTGGGGGGAGATTGTATGGGTATAACTCCATTAGATATTACGGATCCGGAGGCAGCTGAGGAAGTGTGGGCAGTACAGCATCCGGCTTATAGATTGGAAGCGGCTTTGATCGGTGTAGCTAAGTTACCGCCATTGCTAGACACAATCGAATCCCTTCAGGCGTGCGGAGAAACCTTCTGGGGATATCGGAGCTCCGAAAGGGAGCTTGCGGGGGTCATTTCCTGGGAGAAGGAACGGGAGGGCTATTATACACTCTGCCGGCTTATGGTTCATCCTGAATTTTTGCGTCGAGGCATCGGCAGCCTATTGGTCGAGCACTTTTTAACTGAATTACCTAAGAACAGCACAGCATTAGTCACGGCTGAAGTTCGAAACCAGCCCGCAATCGCCTTATATAAGAGATTTGGCTTTGTTCACCTCGATACCTTCCAGCCGGTACCGGAAATCACTATGCTGCGCCTTCAACGGCCTCCCTTTAGCGGTTAGCTTTACATGTCAACTCAGACCTCAGCCTAGGTTTTGTCCCCGACCGGGAACCGTTGTTGCATCGATTTCCAGCGTGATACAATTATGAAAACAATGAGATGAACCGGGCAGGAGAGTTGATTATGAAAGAATCGGGAGATTGGAGTAACGCCAAAGAATATCCTCTTCCACCAAATCCAGACGCTGCCGAAGAGGGTCAAGATCCGCGGCCAAGCTATAGAGCAGCCCCGAATTATCCGCATGAGGTGCAGTCCCCCGTACGAAAAAAAAGCAAGTGGTTAGCCGGCTTATTAGCGTTTTTAATTCCGGGAATTGGGCATATGTATTTAGGGTTAATGGTAAAAGGTATTGTGCTTATGCTTCTGGTAATGTTGGACATCACAGCCATTGTTTATGTTTCAATTGAAGGAAATAATGTGTTATCTATCGTATTGTTAAGCTTACTGATGCCTATTATTTACTTCTATAATTTGTTCGATGCTCTTCAAAGCACGGATAACGTGAACGACCGTCATGTACCCCCGGCAATGAATTCGCACATGAGTTATTTGTCGAAGCCTTCCTTGGAAGAAAGCTTTTCTCGCGGAGTTCCACCGATCGGCATCCTATTTCTTGCTTCCGCTGGAGTCGTCATTCTAATGATGGCGGATATCAATTGGACCCATTGGCTGTTTGATTCAATCGGCTCTATGATAGGTGCGATAGTCCTTATCGGAGCTGGCGTTGGACTATGGTTCTGGGAGCGGCGTGGACAGCATCGTAAAAGTGAATAGAGAGTCCAATGAGCAGACGGGGGTTGGATCTTCCATTGACAATGCTCGGAGACCAAACGTAAAATAAAGTTATACCTTTTTTGTGCAGACGTTAATCGAAAGGCTGTGAGAGCATGGACTCCAGGGTCGAACATGCCGTGGACCATCTCAAGTCCGGTGGTGTCCGGATGACTCCGCAACGGCACGCTATACTTCGTTATCTTATGGGATCGTGTAAGCATCCAACTGCAGATGATATTTTTCGCGCTCTTTCGCCTCAGTATCCGAGCTTAAGCGTTGCTACCGTTTACAATAACCTGAAGGTGTTCGCAGAAGCGAATCTTGTTCGCGAGCTGACCTATGGAGATGACTCTAGTCGTTTCGATGCAGATATGTCAGATCATTATCATGCGATTTGTACGAATTGCGGGACGATGGTTGATTTCCATCATCCGCCAGCGAGAGAGATTGAACAAGCAGCAGCAGAGGCTACAGGCTTTAGCGTCTTTGGCCATCGTACGGAAATTCACGGTCTCTGTCCAACATGCAAAGTCATGCACTCTTAATTATCCTTTATTTATAGCGCGCGTGGGTTAATGGCCTAAGCGCGTTTTTTTGTTTAGTACATTTCAGCCTTTAGCAACTTTCTGGGTAGATGGATCGTTTTTTAGGTGGACATGCCCTGCATCCAGATAAACAGAAATGGAGAGTGGAAGAAAGTGAACACCGATGTAGTTACCGGATCTAGGCGATCTCGGAATTGCTGGGGACCGTGGATCTTTTTTTTAATGCTTTTTGTTATAGCTGCGGTAGCCGTTGTTTGGTGGAAGGCAGTGAATGCTCCGAATACATCCTATATTAAACCTGACTATACAGCGAAGCCTAATCCTATTATGGTGGAGGGCAAATGGACGAATGCTTTTGCGAAAGGAACGAAAGAAGGATTGCTGATCCCGATAACGGTGGCCGTCCAGCTAATAGGTGAAGGTATCCACTATGAGGAGCAGACTGAATCTATTGTTTTGACGACGGATACTAAGGTGCTCCATTTCAAAACGGGTGCATTGGATGCCATATTAAACCGCAAACCGTTTGCTATGCGTTTTGCAGCAGAGAAAGTGGATGATCAGCTCTTTTTGCCGCTTGCACCGCTTACCGAGCTGTTCGGAGTGAAGGTGGAGGTCGGACAGGCATCTGGGATTGTTACTCTTTTTATGCCTGGTGATGCGATATCACATGCGGGTGTACCAGAGGCAGACGAGGATGGTGTCGAACTTCGGAGTGGACCCGATAAATCCTTTGCGATTGTAGAGCATTTGATAGCGGAAACGGACCTGCGGGTTTGGGGCGAGGAGGAAGGTTGGTACAAAGCTCAATCTAAATCTGGCAACCTAGGATATGTCCCCAAAGGAAGCGTAACTTTACTAGCTGTGGAGAAGTTTTCCGAGAATCAGACAGAGGAACAACCATTTGTCGCCTGGAAAGGAACGGGGAAACGAATTAATCTAACCTGGGAAGCTGTGTACTCCGCTAACCCGGATACGAATAAAATTGGTGACCTGCAAGGCGTTAACGTTGTTAGCCCGACCTGGTTTGAGTTGATTGATGAAAAAGGCAATATTCGCAGCAAAGCCGATGCAAGTTACTCTTCATGGGCGCGCTCTAAAGGAATTCAAGTATGGGGCTTGTTCAGCAACGGATTTGAACCGGATCGCACACAAACGGCATTGGCTTCCTATGAGACGCGGGCATTGATGATTCAGCAGCTTCTTGCATATGCCAAGACCTTTAAGCTCCAAGGAATCAATATCGATTTTGAGAATGTGTATACGAAGGATAAGGAAAATCTCGTTCAGTTCATGAGAGAGATGACACCGCTAATGCATGAACAGAATTTGGTTGTATCTATAGATGTAACACCAAAGTCTAATAGCGAAATGTGGTCGCTGTTTCTAGACAGGCAACGTTTGGGGTCGATCGTTGATTTCATGATGGTGATGGCGTATGACGAGCATTGGGCAGCGAGCCCGGTTTCGGGATCTGTATCCTCGCTTTCATGGTCAGAGAATTCAATTAAACGAATTCTGGAGGAAGATGGAGTTCCGGCAAGTAAGCTGATTTTGGGCATCCCTTATTATTCGCGCATATGGACGGAGGAACCGAACGGGAAAGACGGCATTAAAGTTTCTTCGAAATCCGTTGGGATGGATACCGTACAGAAGCTCATCAAAGAAAAGAAGCTTAAGCCAGTGTTCTCAGCGAATACAGGACAGCAATATGTAGAATATAAAGAAGGAAATGCACTGAAGAAAATATGGATTGAGGATGCTGCGTCGATTAAAGCCCGTGCTGAATTGGCCAAAAAATATAACCTTGCAGGAGTCGCTTCTTGGCGCCGGGGATTCGAGTCAACAGAAATCTGGAGTGTATTGGATCATGCGCTGCAAAGTCGTCCATAATAGAAAAATAGTCTAAATAAAAAACTCTGGAGCATTGACGTGATTTAGTCAGTATCTCCGGAGTTTTTTCTATCATTAGCATTAAGATTAGGGTTGAATAGTTGTTTCTTCTCTTTTATCTAACGGTATTTGCTCAGTCGCCTTAGTTGGGTCTAAAGTCAGAATAGTGTGACAGTACATGCAACGATCCGTCGTTCCAAGCATCTTCGTTCTTTTATTACATTCCGGGCATTCTATTACAGGAGCGCTGGTAGACAGCATGCCGACCCAGAAATAAATACCCATGCTCACGAAGCAGGCGATGATACCGAATACCATGAAGACGGCTGCGATGATTTTCCCGACTTCCCCGAATAAAAGAATACCGCTGGTTCCGAATATCATAATTCCCATACCGACTAACACGAGAAGAAGTCCCCAAGTGCGCATCGTCGATATTTTACTGGCTTTCCATTTCATCTTGTTATCTCCCATCCTTAAAACACTTTTAACAGGCCGTTCCAGAGGTTGATTTGCCCCGCTCTTGCTCATTAAGCAGGAATTTGGGGGGATATTGTAGAACTAGACCATATTCATACATTAATTATAGCTTACATTTTGCGCACAGACCACCTGACTTCAATCCCTCAAAGTCTGGGCGCTCCAAAGGGAGAGCGAACCATGGTTCCGCTGAACAAAAGAGAATCATTCTATTCAGAGTTATTTGGTCAAGAAGAAGAGGTCATCAGTCTTCTTCTAGTTGCGAACCCGTATGCCTATCAGCCGTTAATTGATGGAATGGATCGTTTGGCTCTAGTTGTGGTGGATACAGTGATGAATGAAATGGATATTGAGCACATCATGTGGGAGGATGCTCGAGTCCAAGTGCGAAGGGTAACTCCAGAAACGCTGGAAAGCTGGATTGTGAGCGGTGACAATCATAATGTCGTTCATTGGCTCGTTCAAGGCGAAATAATTTTAGATCAAGACCATTATTTAAGGAATCTGAGCAATCGGTTGCTTGAATGGTCACCTCTCTTGCGTGAGCAGAAGCTGCTGAGTGAATTCTCGCGCTTTGTATGTACGTATTTGCAAGCGAAGCAAGACATTAGAGAAGGTCAGATATTAGACGCCTATTCTAATGTGTTGTCTTCCTTACACTATTGGGCGCATATTCTATTAGTAGAACAGGGGATGCATCCGGAGCTTACCGTTTGGGAGCAGATGCTCAGGGTCAACCCTGGTGTATATAAATTATTCGAAGAATTAACGACGAGCACGGAGACGTTAGAGCAGCGTGTCCAGCTTGTGTTGCTGGCTTGCGAGTTCTCTGTGTTGAACAAAATGAAATCGTCGTGCTCTCTGCTTATTCATTTAGTAGAAAGTCGTACTGAAGCCTGGACGCCGGCTGAGTTGCAGCAGCATCCGAGTTTGTCGGGGTTGTCGCTGGACATCTCGGTACTTCTGCACAAGCTAGTCAAGAGAGGGTATATTTGTGAAATCGCGGTGCCAGCCCATCAGCGAATTACGGGATTATTGGAGCTTCGGTATACATCAGCTGTTAGCTAATCAAATGCAGAGCTTGGCGGAAGCATGCGTGTGTTTTTATAATGCTAGGATAATTGGGAGGGATAGCCGAAGCGGGGCTTTTCCTCTCTTTTCTGTTCGAATAGATGATTATTATTAATGTCGAATTAGTTGTTGACGAGAGATGTCGTTCTGTGATAAATTATATCTCGCCGCTGAAAAAGAAGTGCGATGCGGAAGCAGTGAAACGACAAGCGACAACAAATTGAATTGAAAAAAGTTGTTGACTTGGTGGTACGAACTGTGATATATTATAAAAGTCGCCGTTAGCGCGGAAAACAAAAAAAGCTTCACAACAGCAACACAAATTGTTCTTTGAAAACTGAACATTGAGCGTAAGAAAATGAACAAAACGTCGGAAGATGACTTCGGTTATCGGAAGGCAAACCAGTTGTAAAGATTGAGCCTTCGGGTTCTTCGGTATAGCGA
>JBEPYM010000002.1:15173-22970 GCA_041641375.1 Paenibacillus sp. | reverse complement strand
GGACTTCTCGTTTTTTTTCTGACGATCCTCCATGACGTAACGGATCTTGGTGATCAGCATCAATCCGACTGCAACAAGCAAGCTCGGGATAATCGGCAGCCCCGCCGTTACCTGAAAGAATAACAGCATATACGAGCCGATCAGCAGCATAAAGACAACGGCCACTTCCTTGAGAATCGGAAGGCGTCCCGTCCGAAATACTTTGTTGTAAACGAAAGTAACCAGCGCAAAGATCAGAATATAGCTGATCAGATGATGCTCCGCAAACCATGCATTCATATTCGTAAGCCTCGCTTTCCCGGCCGGTCGCTGACGAGATTAGACGCCCGTCTCGGCCATCTTGCGCTGCTTCTCGGCACGGTCGCGCTCGCTCTTGTTCAGCAGCTTCTTCCGAAGGCGTAACGACTTCGGCGTTATTTCACAATACTCGTCGTCATTCAAATATTCCAGCGCCTGCTCAAGGCTCATCAGACGCGGCGTCTTCAGCTTCACGGTCTCGTCCTTGTTCGCGGAGCGCATATTCGTGAGCGCCTTCTCCTTGCACACATTGACGATAATGTCGTTGTCCCGCGTATGCTCGCCAACGATCATACCCTCGTACACATCCGCACCAGGCTCAATGAACATAATGCCCCGGTCCTCAACGGACATCAGACCGTAGAACGTTGCTTTGCCGCTATCGCTCGCAACAAGAACGCCTTGATGTCTTCCGCCGACTTGACCGGAAACGACCGGCGCATAGTGATCAAAGCCATGATTCATAATGCCGTATCCGCGGGTAAGCGTCAGAAACTGTGTCCGGTAGCCAATTAGTCCGCGTGCGGGAATCAGGAACTCGAGGCGAACTTGTCCGCTGTTGTTGGTCATGTTGACCATCTCCGCTTTGCGAGTACCCAGGCTCTCCATCACCGCGCCCATCGACTCCTCCGGCACGTCAACAAGAAGCCGCTCTACCGGCTCCATCTTCACGCCGTCGATCTCCTTGATAATGACCTCCGGCTTGGAAACCTGCAGCTCAAAGCCTTCACGGCGCATATTCTCAATCAGAATGCCCAAATGCAGCTCACCGCGTCCCGATACGATGAAGGAGTCTGGCGATTCCGTATCCTCAACGCGCAGCGCGACGTCCGTCTCCAGCTCCTTATACAGACGCTCGCGAAGCTTGCGGGAAGTGACCCACTTGCCTTCCTTGCCGGCGAACGGCGAATTGTTGACGACAAACGTCATCTGAAGCGTAGGTTCGTCAATCTTCAGTACCGGAAGCGCTTCGGGATTGTTCAAATCGGCAACCGTTTCTCCGATGTTGATTTCCTTCAGCCCCGCGATTGCAACGATATCGCCAGCCGCGGCTTCCTCCGATTCAATGCGCTTCAAGCCCTGGAACCCGAACAGCTTCTCGACGCGTCCTTGCTTGATTGCCCCTTCCCTTGTGCATACCGCCACAGGCTGGCCTTGGCGAATGACGCCTCGGTTCACGCGGCCAATCGCGATACGTCCAAGAAACTCGTTATAATCAAGCAGTGTAACCAGGAATTGCAGCGACTCTTCGGTGCTTTCCGTCGGATGTGGAATCCGTTCGAGAATCGTTTCGAACAAGGTCTGCATGTTCTCGCCTTGATCTTCCGGAGTCGGACCGCTCGTCCCTTGCAAACCGGACGTATAAACAACCGGAAAATCAAGCTGTTCATCGTCAGCCCCGAGCTCAATGAACAAATCCAGCACTTCGTCGACGACCTCTGAAGGACGTGCATTCGGCCGGTCGACCTTATTGACGACAACGATTGGCTTAAGGTGCTGCTCCAGCGCCTTGCGCAGCACGAATTTGGTCTGCGGCATGCAGCCCTCGAAGGCATCCACGAGGAGCAGAACGCCGTCGACCATCTTCATAATGCGCTCCACCTCGCCGCCGAAGTCGGCGTGTCCCGGCGTATCTACGATATTGATCAGGAAATCCTTATACCGAACGGCCGTATTTTTGGCTAGAATGGTAATGCCGCGCTCGCGCTCCAGATCGTTGGAGTCCATCGCCCGCTCCACAACAGCCTCGTTATCCCGGAATGTACCGGATTGCTGCAGCATCTTGTCAACAAGTGTCGTCTTCCCGTGGTCTACGTGTGCAATAATGGCAATATTGCGAATCATGTTTCTCTCATGCATGGTTTATCGTATTCTCTCCCTCGAACAAAAATGAAGCGCCGGACTAAGCCGACGCCTTTTCCTTTCAGTATACCTTATAACCGATCCAAAAATCAAACCTACCACGCCTTCGGACGCTTGTACAGCAACAGTGCGCCGCCGATGATAAGCGCAAAAGCAACCGCATATACAGCCGCCGAAAACAAAATCATGAACGCGAAGAAAATTCCGGAGATGATTGCCAAGATAGCAGCTGCAACGAATGCCGGTCGAGGGTGATTGCGATCAAAGAAATAATACTCATATAACCCCACCGCAACGCCAAAAATAAAGATAGGCCACAAATATTGATAGAGAAAGGAACCGAACAAGTTACAAAAGAAAAACAGTCCTCCGTAGACGGTCAGAATTCCCCCCGGGATGAGTGCAGCCGAAGGCAGCACACGCGAAAAATACAAGTAATGCAGCAGCAAACCCGGCACGATGATAAACATGGGCCAAAGCAGCCACCCCAGGAACGAAAACACGCCGAGCTTGCCGAGCAAAATGACAATTCCCGCCGCTACGATCAAAAGCCCGATCGAGACATTGTTTCTCGCCATAACGACCTCTCCCAACCCCGCGGGACCGAACGCCAAGAAGCGACGATTCCCGACACATTCTTCTTAGGACCAGTTTACCCCATTTCTGTTCGAAAGGCTACACTGACTTCGCAGACAGCCTTTTGACAGCGCCGGCCCCCATGACAAGAGCCGGGAATGCGGCCGGCAGCAGCCAGTGCAAATACTCGTGGCCGCTCCGCATGAACGCGATTACCGCTTTGTCGGCAATCATCATCTCGCCGGCGGCGAAGCCGAGCAGGCCCGCCCCTACGTAAATAAGCACCGGATACCGCTCCAGCAAACGAAGAATCGCCCCGCTGCCCCAAATGATGAGCGGAATGGAGATTGCAATGCCCGCAATTAGCACCGGAACATTGTTCTTGGCAACTGCGGCAACAGCAAGCACATTGTCGAGACTCATCACAAGGTCGGCCACAATGATCGTCCATATGGCGGCTGCCACACCGGCTGCGGCTTTAATTTGCGAGTGCGACTCATCCTCGGTTAGCAGCTTGACGGCTATGTAGAGCAGCAGCAAACTGCCGAACAGCTGAATAAACGGCAGCTTCAGCATATAGACGGCGGCGAAGGTCAATGCTATTCGAAGCGCTACAGCCCCGAACGCCCCCCACCAAATCGCTTTCACTCGCTGTGCGGGAGCCAAGTTTTTGCTTGCCATCGCAATGACGACGGCATTGTCCCCGCTGAGGACGATGTTAATCAATAAAATTTGAAGCATGAGCAAAACAGTTTCCATGTGCTTCCTCCCCAATCAGATGTATGAAACAGCCCCTGCACCGTAAAAATAAAGTTGACCTCTTGACGCGGACAAGGGGGCTTCTATATAATCATATTCATCAAAGGGGAGTAGCTGTACAACAAAGTCGTCATGACGGGTCACAAACCCCGGCTTTGTTGGCAACGACTTATCGTTGTTTGCAAGACCTTTGCCGCAGAGGCAAAGGTCTTTTCTTTTTGTGAACTTCGCCTCGGCGGACCAATTAACGAAGGGTGGAAATGAAACAGTGACAGGAATGGAAATTGCAGTTGCACTACTTGCTATCGTCGCCATCGATTTGGTTCTAGCCGGTGACAACGCCATCGTAATCGGGATGGCCGCTCGCAAGCTCCCGCAGGAGCATCAGAAGAAAGCGATTTTCTGGGGGACCTTCGGCGCCATCGCCATCCGAGCAGTCGCTTCGGTTGTCGTGGTGTACCTCTTGAAAATTCCGGGGCTGCTGCTTGTCGGGGGACTGCTGCTCGTATGGATCGCCTACAAGCTGCTCGTTGAGGATGAGAAGGATCATAAGGAAGTATCGGCAAGCGCTTCTGTTTGGGCCGCAGTGCGCACCATCGTCATCGCCGACGCCGCGATGGGCGTCGACAACGTCATTGCGGTAGCGGGCGCCGCACACGGAAATCCGATTCTCGTCATTATCGGCTTGCTCATCTCGGTGCCGATCATCGTTTGGGGAAGCACATTGTTTATCAAGCTTGTCACAAAATTCCCTTGGATCATTTACGCTGGAGCAGGTATTCTGGCCTTTACAGCGGCCAAGATGATCGTCGGCGAAGGCTTTGTACAGCCGTATTTTGCAAATCCGCTGATCAAGTATCCGTTTGAGCTGGCCGTGATCGCACTTGTGCTGCTGGCTGGCAAACGCGCCAACGACCGGCGCAAGCTTGCAGTACCCGCGCCGACGCCTTCGGAATCGTAATCATCACAGAAATTCGGAGAAGTTGTTGGTCGTTCCGCCCGTTATGCCCGTGCCGAGCATCACCGTCTCGCGTTCCCGCCATGCCTGCTCGACAAGAAGCGGCAGCTCGGAGATTGCGGCTTCCGTAATGTCGGTAATATGCACATTCGGGTTGGTGCTCGGATTCATCGGCATAAACAGGGTGCAGCAGTCCTCATAAGGCTGAATCGAAATTTCGAAGGTCCCGATTCGCTCCGCCAGTTGTACAATATCCCGTTTGTCTGTCATGATCAAGGGCCGCAGAACCGGCAATACGGTTCCGCGGCCTATTGTATGCATGGACGATAACGTCTGGCTGGCAACCTGGCCCAGACTTTCACCGGTAACGACGCCGAGTGCGGACGTATCGCCTGCAGCAAGCTGGACAATTCTCAGCATGGTCCTTCGCATCAGCGTAATCCACAGCTTTTCCTGGACATCCTGCTTGATCCGCTCCTGTATGCTGGTAAACGGAACGAGATGAAGCGTCAGCCGACCTCCATGATAATCCGCCAGCCTCTCGGCCAGCTCGATCACCTTCTGTTTTGCACGCTCGCTCGTGTATGGATAGCTGTGGAAGTGGACTGCTTCCAGCTCCAGCCCGTGGCGCATCGCCAAATAACCGGCAACCGGACTGTCGATTCCCCCGGAGAGCAGCAGCAGCGCTTTGCCGTTCGAGCCTAGCGGATAACCTCCCATCAGCGTTGTTTCACCTGCATAGACGTAAGCGGTCGTCTCGCGAATTTCGACGCGAAGGTCCAGGTCCGGCTTCCTGACGTCTACACGCGCTCCTTCCGAATTGCGCAGGAGGTGTCCCCCGATCCGCTTCCCCATCTCCGTCGAATCGATCGGGTACGACTTGTCAATCCGGCGCACGGAAACCTTGAACGTGTCTCCCTTGCGATAGGCATAGCGAAAAGCATCCAACGCCGCCCGCTTCAGCTCATCCTCTTCCTTGCCGCATTGAATCGCTACCGAGCATGTCGTCAGTCCTTGAACAGATGTCAGGCGATCGATTACCGGCTGCGGCTCCTGCCCGTTCAGCTCCAAATAGGCGCGTCCGAAGTCACGCTTGACGGAAACGGATGCGAAGGAAGCCGTTACGCGGCGAATTTCACGGATGAGCGTTTTTTCAAATCGTCCCCTGTTTTTTCCCTTTAACGTAATATCGCCGAATCGAACGATAATAAAGTCCGCTGTCATACGTGTTGAAACCTCCTTGTTACATTCATGATTGCCTTACATAGCTGATCGATTTCATCATCCGTATGATCGAGGGAGAAGCTGATCCGAATGGAGCTGAGCGCAAGCTCTCGCGGCAATCCCATCGCAGTCAGCACCCGGCTCGGCTCTTCTTTGGCGGAGGAGCAGGCTGAACGTGTCGACACGGCGATGCCCTCCTGCTCAAGCGCATGCACCAGCACCTCTCCCTTCATACCGGCTAGCGAGGCGTTCACAATATGCGGAGAAGCTTTGTCCGAATCCAGCGGGGTGTTAATCACCCACGTACCGAGCTCCTCCAGACATGCCAGGATCCGGCTGCGATAACGCTGCAAGGTGTTCGGATGCTTCCTTGTACGCTCCAGCGTAAGTCGAAGCGCCTTGGCAAGCGAGGCAGCGGTAGGCGCGTTCTGCGTACCCGATCGAAGCCCGTCCTCCTGCCCCCCTCCAGCAAACATCGGCTCCAATGGAAGCCTCTCCCTGGCGATGAGCAGCCCGGCGCCCTTTGGTCCCTTATGCTTGTGAGCCGATACAGACATCAAATCGACGAGCTCTGAGCGTCCGTATGAAATCGGCGGATCAACATGGCCAACCGACTGCACGGCATCCACATGAAACCGGGCGGAGCTGTGCTCGCGAACGACATGTCCAATTTCCTCAATCGGCTGCAGTGATCCCGTTTCGTTGTTCGCATGCATCACGCTCACGAGAATGGTATCCTTGCGCAGTGCGCGGCGCACCATGTCTGGATCGACAATCCCCTCACTGTCAACCGGCAGAATGGTTAGAGTAAACCCTTGCCCGGCAAGTCGTTCAAACGCTCCCAGCACAGAATCATGCTCAATGGAGGTCGTGATCAGATGCTTTCCTCTGCCTTCGCACGCTGCAGACGTTCCGAAGATAGCGAGATTGTTGCTTTCCGTACCGCCTGACGTAAAGAGTATGCGATGCTGGTCCGTTAACGCAAGCTGCCGAGCAATCGCCGTCCGAGCTTCCTCCAGCAGCTTCTCTGCCTGGACGCCAAACCGGTGGAGAGAAGATGGGTTTCCGTACACGCGCAGCATCGCGTCATGTAGGGCTTGAATCGCCTCCGGGAACGGCGGCGTTGTGGCGCAATAATCAAAGTACAGCATTCAGAATAGAGCCTCCTGCCTTCATCCAAACGTTAAAAACACGAGGAGCATTCCGCTTCCCCGTGTTATTGTGTGTGAACCTGTGTACCGTGTGATATTTATGATTTCAAGCCGGAATCGTTCATAATGTTGCGTACATACGCCTGCGTTTCCTTCGGGAGCGAGCTGTATTTCTGCGCCAGCTGCTTGTCATTGGCAATACCGAGCTTCGCGAGTGTTCCCGGACCGGCATTGTAAGCGGCAAGAGCTGTACCCACATTACCCTCATATTGCCGAAGCAGGTCACGAAGATACCTCGTGCCTCCTTCCACATTCTGCTGCGGGTCGAAGGAATTAGACACTCCAAGCATTCTCGCCGTTCCGTCCATCAGCTGCATTAAGCCCTTGGCTCCAACATGAGAGACAGCATTCGGGTTATAGCCGGACTCCGCCTTCACAACAGCTTTTACCAGTGAGCTGTCCACACCGAAACGGGCGCTTGTTTGCTCAATCAATGATTCGTATTCCGTTTGCGAAGCGGAAGAGGGTTGTGCAAGTCTCATGGCCGGATGATACGTCGACCGACTTCCGGCAGGCTGTACAGTCGAAGGCTTGAAAGACTGACCGCTCGCAGGATTCGATTGCTGGAGGCTCATCTGCTCCAGCAGCGCGGCAAAATCGACCCCCGCACCAAATCCGCCGTCCACCGATTTCCGGGAAGACGCAGCTGTGGGAAGAGTTGTGATCGTATTCATGACTTGCAGCTGAAGCATGAGCTGTAGCAGCTTTGGATTCACATGCATTGTAATCGTTTCTCCTGACTGTAAGCCTGTACATGGTTATCTCTATTGTACACGTTCATGGACAAAACTTCTACTGGGATCATAACATGGCTACTCCCCTACTTCTTCCACCGGCTCATCGAGCACAGCCAACTGAAGCGCACGCAGCTCGGTTTTCAGCGCCTGAACCTTTGAAGCAAAGGCTGGG
>JBEPYM010000002.1:0-15163 GCA_041641375.1 Paenibacillus sp. | reverse complement strand
GTCCGCGTACACGTTCCTCAACTCGTACGGATCTGTCTCCAGATCGAACAGCTCCCACTCTGGCGGGCGCTTCTCCTCAATAGAGCCGGAGGTTCCCAGCGCTTCGGCATAATAATAAATCAACTTGTACCGCTGCGTGCGAATTCCATAGTGCGAATACACATTATGATGCTGATCAAGGTGCATCCAATATCGGTAATACATGGACGTGCGCCAGTCCTCCGGCATCTCTGCGGCGAAGATCGGACGCAAACTCCTTCCCTGCATCTCCTGTGGGATCTCGACGCCTGCATAATCCAGAAAGGTACAGGGGAAGTCAACGTTCAGCGCCATCGCATCCGTTACGCTTCCGGGCTGGATGGCACGCGGATATCGGACGATGAACGGCATGCGCAGCGACTCCTCGTACATGAACCGCTTGTCGTACCATCCGTGATCCCCCAAGAAGAAGCCTTGGTCGGAGGTGTAGACGATGATCGTGTCCTCCGCCAATCCCTCCTGGTCTACATAGTCAAGCAGGCGGCCCACACTCTCATCGATAGAGGCGACACATCTCAAATAATCCTTGATATAACGCTGATATCTCCACTTTTTCAGTTCAATTGGTGTCAACCCTGCGGGCGGCTTCGCCTTCAGATCGACCTCATCCTTCATATCCCGGTCTATTCTCATCTTCGCTTCGACTACCGCCTGTGACCGACCGGTATAGTCATCATAGAACGTAGGCGGCTCCGGAATGTCGATATCCTCGTACAAATTCGCATATTTGGGAGCAGGCTCCCACGGCCGATGCGGCGCTTTATGGTGGCACATCAACAGGAATGGACGGCTTTTATCGCGCTTATCAAGCCAATGGATACTGAAATCTGTGATCAAGTCTGTAGCATATCCCTCGAACTTCCTGCTCTCGCCCATTTCGATAAAGACCGGGTCATGATAATCCCCCTGTCCGGGAACGACCGTCCAGTAATCGAAACCCGTCGGATCCGCATCGCCTCCGTGTCCCAGGTGCCACTTCCCAATCATTGCGGTCTGGTAGCCTTCAGCCTGCAGCAGCTTCGGGAACGTCATTTGCCTGCCGTCCAGGGAATCCTCAATTGACTTCACACCGTTCAGATGATTGTATTTCCCGGTCAGTATAGCCGCTCTGCTTGGCGAACAGATCGAATTGGTGCAGAAGCAGTTATCGAAGCGGATGCCTTCATTGGCGATGCGGTCGATATTAGGGGTTTCATTGATGCGACTGCCATAGCAGCTCATAGCGTGTGATGCGTGATCGTCGGACATGATAAATATAATATTGGGCCTATTCTTTTTCGTCATTGGATTCACCTCAAGTACATTATAGGCGGAAGACTTTACACCTTCCATGTACCATATTACGATAGGATGTATAAATACACTTTGAATTTACGAAAAGGACAATCCTATGATCAACGTTATTAACGTGTATTATGATGATCATTTGCCGGAATGGCACAATCGCCTGGAGCATGTAAAATCTCACTTTATCGTTCTCATAACCGAAGGCCGTCTGCTCTATCGGCTGAACGGGGAGCTCAAGCAAGCAGCCAGAGGCGATCTTGTTTTCATTCCATCCGGCACAAGCCGCGAGGCATGCAATGACGGCGATGTGCTGCATTGTAAATACGCCGCCGCCTTCACTTGGGAGGAGCCCGATATAACGCTTCCACTGCTGCAGAGGAGGGAGCCGCTCATTTATCATACGAGGCATTTCGACTTTCTAAAGCAGAGGTATATCGCACTGCATCGACAGTCATTGGAAAGGCGCTTTTATTATACAACAATACAGGCGGGAATTCTTACAGAGATGCTCGGCTTCATCAGCAGAGAGCTCGACACGCCGTCGCTGCCGAAGCTTCAGGTTCGACAGATTGACCTGCTTGAGCAATATTTACTTGCGCATTATCGGAAGTCGATTACGCTGACGGAGCTGGCTGGCTGCATATCCCGATCTCGTAATTATACACTTGTCTTGTTCAAGGAGGCCGTTGGTCTGACGCCCCTTGAATACCAGCACCGACTGCGTATTTCCGCCGCCAAGGAGCTGCTGCGCAACACCCGTGCGACCGTAGCCTTTATCGCGGAACATCTCGGGTATTACGATTCATCGGCATTTAACAAAATGTTCCGCAAACATACAGGTCTATCCCCGAGCGAATATGCAGCGGGCAATGAAAGTCCGTGATGGCACTCGAAATTTCATAAAAACGCCAAAAACCGAGAGACGAATGCTCCCGGCTTTTGGCGTTTTTTTGCAGTTCATTCGTCAGCGGTAATAAGCAAGCAGCGCCAGGAAGGTGACGAATGCAATAAAGCCCAGCACCATCGACCACACTCCGAGAGCTTTTCGCCCGCGTACGTACGACATAAAGCCGACGACGATTGCTGCAGGTCCGAGGATGGACGGCCACACGAGCAGCGACGATATCCCCAGAATAAGTGCGATCCAGCCGATCATACCTCCTGCATACGACTCCTCAAGCCCTCGTCTTGGAGCATAGGCGGTCAGCGGCCGATCATCTTCCGGTTGGATGAGCGTACCCGATGGTGCCGCTAGCTCCGCCGAGGCTTCCGCATCTGCATCCCGTCTCACAAATACATCTGTAGTTGCGGGCAGCAAATCATCGTACAGCCGATGGCTGTCCGGTTCGGGAAGCTCCAGCTCTTCCGTCGTCTCAAGGCCAAGCGCTTCCACTGCTCCGGCGCGATCCGCTGCAATAACGACCGCTTCATCGGATTGAACAGTAAATTCCGGCTCTTTCGGATCTAACTCTTCTCTGTTCACCGTCCCAACCTCCTCCCGCATTATGCGCGTTTCGGTTTAAACGTATGGCAGCACGTCGCCGAGCTCCGGCTTGCGTTATCCTGGTGCTCGGAATCAAACGATTCGCCGGCAAATTCTGCGTCAAAGCTGCGTCCTGCATGCTGGTCGATTTCAATCATGATCGAATCTGCGTTGCACACGTTACCCTCACCGTAATACGTGCAGTTCGCTACGGAACACTTTACTCCTTGCGGCATTGTCAATCACCCCCGTTACGAGTATTCCCTCCGGGAAGTGTCGCTATACAGGCAGACAAAAAGCCGCCTGATCAGCGGCTTTCGTTCACATTACACCTTCTCGCCCTGCATACGGCGCTGGGTAATGTAGTCCGTTTCGTAATAAGCCAGTTCCTCTCGAAGCTCCTCAAATACCTTCGAAAGCTCCAGTGTCAAATCGCGGATCGAGCGGGTCGGCTTCTTCCGGAAGCGGATTGCATCCTGACCTGTGTAAGCGTAGCGGCCGTCTTCCGAATAGCACTCGTTCTTCGGGTAGAAAAATTTGTTGATACAAAGATGATAGGTGTCGTACAACGCACGCTCCGCCTGGTCTACATTAAATGTCGGTCTTCTCAGACAGATGCCCACCTTCTCGTAGCATACCTCGGAGAATACGAGCAAATGACGCAGATCGGATAAATACCCGGAATAAAATTCGTTCATCGCTTCATCATTATCTGGATTCAGCTCCGGAAGCGAGCTGGAGTTGAGAAAATGCTCGAGCTTGACAATCGTCTCTTTCAGCTTAGCGCTTGTTGATTCGCACAAGCTTTGAACTTTGTAAACTGCCATTCGGATGAAAACCTCCCCTAATATTGAGACCAAGCTTTATAGACCATCCTACCACAAATCGGCTCGGAACTGAATACCGAAGCATGTATAATTCGACAGCCGACTTTTCAAGCTAATCATAAGGAAAATAATTCGATCAAGGGCGGAGGAACAAGGATGCGCAATAAATTTGGAGTCGGGCTCCTGCTTCTGTTGGGAGCAGCTGTGCTGCTGCCGCTAGGCAGCCGGTTACTGACGAACGAGCCGTCGCCGGAACGAATTGGACCGCGTCAGGAGCTGTCAGCAAAACATTATCTCATGCAAAATGATATTTCCCGCACCGACTCGTTATGCCGCACAAGCTGCAAGCTGGATTTAGAAGAAGCTTCTTCCAGGATCGATCACAGTGATTTGCAAATAACCGCCCAGCAGCTTCAGGAGCTTGTAGCCGAGCATCCGCATATGCGCTATATCGCTTACACCTGTCAATCCACCGATAAGGCATCGGCCGGCGCAGTTGACGACGAGCTGCGCAAGCAGGCGGAAATGTATGTGAACGAAGCACGCGTAGCTGTTCAATCAGGCGGTCACTACGAATCACCAACCTTCGATGCAGGTGGCAAGCCTTATTTTGTACTTGGCGTTCCGGCCGAGAAATCCGAAGGCGGAATCATTGGCATCGTCGAGCAGACTGTGCTTCAGGAGGTCGGTCATCAGCAGGCGCTTAACCTGCGAATCGTTCCCTACCCAAGCTCCGGGCGCTTCGGCATTAAGGCGGTTGATCCTCATACGCTTCAGCAGGTAGAAGTCGACCATCCGGAGGACAATGAGGGCGTCAGCCACTATTACAAGGGCGAAGTGGTTGTCAAATTTCGCACAGAGCCGAGCGAGACAGAGCTGGAGCGCATGAGAAGCGAGATCGGAGCCGGCAATGTCCAGAAGCTAGGGTACACGTATGTATTTTCCTCGGATCGGGACGATACAGAGAAGCTTCTGCAATATTTTGAAAAGGTGGGTGTAGAGTACGCGGAGCCGCATTTCCTGTATGTCACCAACACAGCCGTTCCGCAAGCGGCTGCCGCCCCGCAGGCAACAACGCCGAATGATACGCTCTATGCGCGGTACCAGTGGAACTTGCCGATTATCGCAACGCCTACCGGGTGGTCGGTAACGACTGGCAGCGAGAAGGTGACGGTAGCGGTCATTGATACCGGCGTCGATCTCAATCATCCGGATTTGCGCGGTCATCTGTTACCTGGTTTGAACGCGGTTGGTCGCAACACAACGCCGCAGGATGATGTCGGTCACGGCACACACGTCGCCGGGGTAATCGGTGCGATTACCAACAACGGCCAAGGTATTGCTGGCATGACGTGGAATAACAGCATTCTCCCGATAAAAGTGCTTGATCACACGGGTGCAGGCAGCACCTATACGGTCGCACAAGGAATCGTGTGGGCAACGGATAACGGGGCGAAAGTCATCAACTTGAGCTTGGGCAATTATGCCAATGCCCGCTTCCTCCACGACGCGATTAAATATGCATTTGACCGCGACGTTGTGTTGATCGCTGCCAGCGGCAACGACAATACGCAGCAGCCTGGATACCCCGCTGCATATCCTGAGGTGTTCGCCGTAGCGGCGACCGACAGCCGCAATAAGAAGGCGACATTCTCAAACTTCGGCGACTATATCGATGTGGCGGCTCCCGGTGTCGGAATTGCAAGCACGTACACTCGCAATCAATATGCGGCGTTGTCCGGCACCTCCATGGCTTCCCCGCATGTTGCGGCTCTTGCCGCGTTAATTCGCTCGGCCAATCCCGGATTAAAAAATACCGAGGTGTACGAGGTGATGAGGCGTACCGCACAAGACCTCGGCGATCCGGGCAAAGATATGTATTTCGGGCACGGACTCATCCATGTGGAACGCGCGCTTCAGCTCGCGCTGCAGAGCCGCCGCTCGCTCCTTATGCAGGACGATCTGTATGCCCGCGAGCTTCGTGGGATTGAGCATGAGATTGCGCGGCAGCGCAGGTTGGAAGCAGCTGCAACCAGAGAATAAGCTTTGCCTCAGGACATGGGGAATATTGGTGGGTTCGCAGGTTAGGGGTCAGGGGTCAGGGCTCAGGGCTCAGGGCTCGGGGTCGCGGGTCGGGGGCGTATACATGCTTGTAATGGTGTTTAACAATCCCCCGCAACGCTATTGTTAAGGATACATTGGTTTTCCTATTCTAACGATTCCCAACGACCTTATTTGCTCATTGAGTGTGTATTCAGGATACCTTAAGAGGAAATAAGGCCAATCTGGATCGTTAGCTCAGGAAATGTCAAGGAAATGGTCACATAGTCTTAATCCCGATCGTTAGCTTAGGAAATATCGGGAAATAACGAGAAGTCCGCAGGTAACTCTAACGAACGATAGATAGCGTATAGCGAAAAAGCAATGTTAAGCAAAAATGTAACGACGTCCTTTCATGGATGAGAAAAAATGCATTATCATGCAAAAAGAGCTGCGCGATTTGCGCAGCTCTTCATCATGAGCGTGTAGTTGAGAAAAAGTGTCCATAGGAAAGCTTGCCGTAAGCCGGGTTCTGTGTCTTCCAGTGGTGCAAACGGCTGCCTGAGCAGCCTCCCACCATTGAAGCGACAATCATCTATCTAGGCCAAGCATTGCTGCTTGGCTCAAGCGACCAACCCAGACGCGCCTCGGGCTAAGGCTGCTGCCGGCCTGCGCCGACTGCTGCGTCCCATTAGGTCTTGCTCCAAGTGGGGTTTACCAGGGGTAAAGTCGCCAGTACCCCTCGTGGTCTCTTACACCACGGTTCCACCCTTGCCTGTGCGCACTACGTTAGCAGCGGCCATCGGCGGTCCATTTCTGTGGCACTATCCTTCGGCTCGCGCCGACTGGACGTTATCCAGCACCCTGCCCTGTGGAGCCCGGACTTTCCTCCCGCGGCCAAAACCGCCGGCGATTGTCTGTCAAGCTTTCCATTCTCGACACGTACCTTAGTATACCGGGAATCCAGACAAATCACAACCGCGAATGGCTGGGCGAATTCCCAGCACATCCACACAGTCAACTACACCCTCGTAAAAGGATTGGTCGATATTCCGGATGCGATAAACTCCACTGCAATCTTCTGCAGTTCAGCCTTGCCGCGCAGAACCTCCGCGAGGCCCTCTTTCATAACCGCCTCAATGTGATGACCGGCATCGATCACGACCAGGCCTGCAGCAAGAGCATCATGCGCACTATGATGATCGACGTCACCTGTAATCAGTACGTCCGCACCGGCAAAGAGCGCATGTCGAATGTATTTGGCTCCCGATCCTCCAAGTATGGCAACCTTCTTCACCTGCTGCTGAAGATCACCGACGACCCGGACGAAATCGAGCCGAAACGCTTCCTTGACTTGTTGAGCAAAGTCTCCTGCGTTCACCGCTTTGGCCAGTTTGCCGACTCGGCCTAGTCCGAAGGAGCGTCCCTTCAGATCAACAGGGTACAAGTCGTAGGCTACCTCCTCGTACGGATGCGCCTTCAGCATCGATTGAACGACTGCCTTGCGTACCGATTCGGGTACGATCGTTTCGATGCGGACCTCCTCTGCATGCTCCAGCTTGCCTGCAGTCCCCAGATACGGGTTCGATCCTTCTTCAGGCCTGAAGGTGCCTATACCGTCGATCATGAAGCTGCAATGACTGTAGTTGCCGATCCAGCCCGCGCCCGCTCGAAAACATGCATCCAGTACCCGGTCATGATGGTCTTTGGGCACAAATACGACAAGCTTGTACAGCTTCTCCGTATGTACATCCTCCAAATGTGTCAGCTCGCCTGTCAATCCGATTGCCCGGGCAAGCATATCGTTCACTCCGCCGTGGGCAACATCCAGATTCGTATGCGTGATATAGACTGCAATCTGGTGTCGGATGCATTTTTCATACAAGCGGCCTGCAGGTGTGTCCGTCTGAAGACTCGCAAGCGGACGGTAGATGATGGCATGGTGGGCGATGATGAGCTCACACTGAAGCCGAATTGCTTCATCCACCACCTCATCCGTCACATCAAGAGCAATGAGCACACGTTTGATTTCTTTCTGGAGCGTGCCTAACTGAAGACCGATACGGTCCCCTTCCATCGCATAGTGCTTGGGCGCGAACGCCTCCAGCAGGCTGATTACCGTTTGTCCCTTTGCCGCCATGCGAGCACCTCCTCAATTTCGCGTATTTCCTTCATGATGACTGCCCGTTTTTCCTGCACTTCCTCCGCATTGGACGCCGTATCAATTTGTCTCACAATACGCAGCAGCTTTTGCTTCTCATCGAGCCATTTCTGTTCAAAGGCTTCATTCTCCTGATATAGCAAATAAGGGCCGAATTTCAGCTTCATATCGCGTGTTATTCTCATGCTGCCGTCCGACAGTATGTCCTCGGCGTATAAATCCAGGCTTCGCTTGTCCGCATGAGCAATCTGCAGCGCGTTCATGACTTCATATACCTTGCCGTCTTCCAGCACAATCGTTTCATCCTGCAAAAACCAGCCATGCAGCAGCAGCCATTGCCGGACAAGCTCTCCTCCGATATTAGGCTGCAGAACAAGCTGCCGGGCACCGGCCAGCCTGCCTCGTCCTTCTTCCAGTATGCGGACAATCAACGCCCCGCCCATACCGGATATCGTGACAGCCTCCACCTTGTCTGAAGGCATCACAACGGCTAGCCCATCTCCCTTGCGCACAGAAATTCGTTCGCGCAAGCCAGCCTCCGCTACGCCTCGTTCCGCAGCTGCAAGCGGACCATCGCTGATTTCACCCGCAATCGCAACTTTCACCTTCTGTTGTTCCACCAAAAAAATAGGCAGCAGCGCATGATCCGAGCCGATATCCGCCGATGCGTACGTACCCGGCAGAATTCGTTCGGCGATCGCTGACAGCCTTCGAGATAATTTCACCATCGTTTTATGCAACCCACTCAATCCATTTTTTTCGGGACAGGAAGAGAACAAGTCCTGCCGCGGCAAGCTTGCCGAACAGTAAGAGCTGCGCGAGCTCATTCGGCCAATTCGTAACCGCCATCATATAGAGCTCGGGCATCAGCCAAACAATACCGCACATCATAAGCAGAACGACTCCGATGGCTTTCTCCCGATAGTGAAGCAGCCAGCCGAGCCAGCCGAATAGAAGCGAAATCGGGATCCAGCTAAGCTCTACGACAGCCCAATCCACGCTGCCGACATACGTATGCAGGAGCCATGCATAGGTGAACGCAACGCCGATCCAGCCGCACAGATGAAAAATCGCCATGGAGAACGCAATGCCGGTAACGATCCAGATGATACTGCTGCACAGCAAGTATCCGATTACATAAGTCGGTTCACCCAGCTTGCCATGCAGATGCAGCAGGAGCATGCCAAATGCGAGCAGCAGCACCGAAGCAGCTCCGTTATAGGCCAAGGCATGAATGGGACTTGTATCGCGGCTGCGTGCACCCAGCACGTACAGACCCCCGACGAACAAGGCTCCGATTCCAAGCTGTGCGTATACCGGGAAGGAAACAAAATTCAACAGCACATAACAGAACAGCCCGATCCCAGCGATAACAGCGATCCAAAGCTTGGCTGAAGCGCCCGCTATTTTATCAGCTGATACCCCAAGTACTTCCTTGGGACGTTCCGTATGCTCGTCCATATACAGGTTCATGAGAAAATCGCAATAATGCTCCGGCAGCAGCTTGCTTCTGCGCCAACGCTCAATCTCGGTCACTATGATTTTTTTACGCTCATCGCTCATAAACCGGTACCCAACCTCCCAAGCTTACAAAGAGAGACCTTCTGCATGCAGAAAGTCTCTTTATATCCCTTATCGGCATTACTCGAGAAAATCTTTAAGGCGTTTGCTGCGGCTTGGATGGCGAAGCTTGCGAAGCGCCTTGGCTTCAATCTGGCGGATCCGCTCGCGGGTTACGCCAAACACCTTCCCGACTTCCTCCAGAGTGCGCGTGCGCCCGTCGTCCAGCCCGAACCGCAGTCGAAGCACATTCTCTTCGCGCTCCGTCAGCGTATCCAGCACGTCCTCCAGCTGCTCCTTCAAAAGCTCATATGCCGCAGCGTCTGCAGGAGCAAGCGCCTCCTGATCCTCGATGAAATCCCCGAGATGAGAATCGTCCTCTTCACCAATCGGCGTTTCCAGCGAGACAGGCTCCTGGGCGATCTTCATGATTTCCCGAACCTTGTCTGTGCTCAAATCCATCTCATTGGCAATTTCTTCCGGCGTTGGCTCGCGTCCCAAGTCCTGAAGCAGCTGCCTTGACACCCGAATCAGCTTGTTAATCGTCTCCACCATATGAACAGGAATCCGGATGGTACGCGCCTGGTCGGCAATCGCCCGCGTAATCGCCTGACGAATCCACCAGGTCGCATAGGTCGAAAATTTAAAGCCCTTCAAATGGTCGAACTTCTCTACCGCCTTGATAAGGCCCATATTCCCTTCCTGAATCAGGTCAAGGAAAAGCATCCCACGCCCCACATAGCGCTTCGCAATGCTGACGACAAGTCTCAGGTTGGCCTCGGCGAGCCTGCGCTTCGCTTCCTCGTCGCCGTTCTCGATCCGCTTCGCCAGTTGGATCTCTTCATCGGCGGACAGAAGAGGAACTCGACCGATCTCCTTCAGGTACATCCGAACCGGATCATTGATTTTGATGCCGGGCGGCAAGGTAAGATCGTCGTCAAAATGAAAGTCTTCGTGGTCGGCATCATCCGGCATGATTGGCATATTGCTGTCTTCGGACTCATTGACAACCTCAATCCCGTGATCGGCAAGCTGTTCAAAAAACTCGTCGATCTGCTCGGCATCCTGGTCAAAGGGCGAGAGCTTTTCCATAATATCTTTATACGTAAGGGAGGAGCGCTTCTTCCCCTGCTCAATAAGCTGATCCTTGACTGCCGTTAATGATAATTCAGTATCCAATTCAGTATGCTGGTCGTTCGCCATTATTCCTGCTCCTCCTCCCTAGATCTACGCAACAGCTTTCTCTCTAGGGCAATGATCTCAAGTTCAATTTGCGCCGCGCGAATATCGTCGCCGCTCATTACTGCTTGCTTGGCCTCTTCTTTAAGACGATTTATAATATGATGTCGTTCATAACGGTTGCGAATAACACGTATGTAATCATCCACAACTTGAAGACCGGCCTCAGCGCTTTGGTTCATGAGCGAGATCGCGCTGGCTTCACGTTCCAGGCCGTCATCCTGCAGCAAAGTCAGGAATGCGCCCAAATGCAGGGAGTCGTGACTGGCGTAATAGGCGTACAAGTAAGCCGCCAACGCTCCATGGTTGTCGACATTAAACCGATCTCCCAGGTGCTCCTGTACGTACAGGGCGGTATCGCGGTCCGCCATCATTACATGCAGCAAATGCCGTTCGGCATTGTAAAATGCAGGCTGCAGGGCAGGAATGTCCGTTCGCGCAGAGCGCTTCTCATTCCTTCCATTATTCCACGGTACGTCAATTATATCCCCTTGCTGACTCTTTTTTTGAATATTCGACCTGATCTCATGCGTTTCCTGCTTTAAGGTGTCAAGAGAATATTCAAACTCGGTTGCAATGCTCTGCAAATAGTGCTCTCGCTCGGTAGGCGCAGGCAAGTCCGCAATCAGCTTGACGGCGTCGCGAATATACCGAAGTCGGTCTTCCCGGTCGAACATCCGATAGGAGCGTCGCATCATCAACAGCTTGAATGAGGTGACGGTCAACGGAGCTTCGATGATTTCGGAATAAAACCGCTCTGCGCCGTATTTGGCGATAAATTCGTCCGGATCCATCCGGTCCGGCAAATAACACACGGACACTCGAAGTCCGGCCGCTTCGAGAATCGGGATGCTCTTGAGCGCAGCGTTCAAGCCCGCATTATCGCCGTCATAGCATAATACAGCATGCTCCGCATTCCGCCGAATGACGCCTGCATGAAACTCAGTCAGTGCCGTTCCCATCGTGGCGATGCCGTTATCGACTCCTGCCGACCATGCCTTCACGACATCTACGTATCCCTCAAACAGCACGGCCTGATTTTTCTTGCGGATTGCCGACCTAGCTTGATGGAAGCGATACAGACTGCGGCTCTTGTGAAACAACGGGGTATCCGATGTATTCAAATACTTCGGTTGACCGTCATTCAATATCCGTCCGCCGAAAGCAACCACCCTGCCTCTAGCATCCCAGATCGGAAACATAAGCCGGTCGCGGAATCGATCCACATATCCGCTGCCATCCTGCTTGCGCGACAGCAAGCCCCCGGCTTCCATCCGTTCGGGTGAAAACCCCTTCTTGTCGAGCGCTTGCGTCAGCGAATCCCACTGCTCCGGCGCATATCCAATCTGGAAGGCATCGATCTCCTTCGAGGTGAAGCCCCTTCTTCTAGCGTACTCCATTGCTTTCCTGCCGGTATCGGTATGAAGCATGTAATGATACCATCGCGCTGCAAGGTCATGCGCTTCCAGCATATCCGCTACCAGCTGATCGCGATCGGTCTCTTCGCTTGCCTGCTGAAGCTCCGGGGAAAGCTGCACTCCCGCCTCAGCCGCCAAACGACGGGCCGACTCGCGGAACGAGATGCTCTCAATTTCCGAAACGAAGCGGATCGCATTGCCTCCCGCACCGCAGCCAAAGCAGCGGTATATTTGCTTATCGGGAGACACCGTGAACGACGGCGATTTCTCGGAATGAAACGGACACAGACCAATGTAATTTTTGCCGCGCTTTGACAGACTCACATACTTGCCGACGGTCTCGACAATGTCGTGGCGCTTGAGGATTGCTTCAATTATTTCATCTGAGAAGTTTCCTCCGGCCACCACCAATCACCATACCCAAAATTTGCACGTAATATATTCGCTATGTACCCCCGTTCTCCTGCATAGCGAGCAAAACTTTTGTCAAAACGTGTAGAAAATTATTCCGGTCCGCTTCTGTAAAAGCTTTGGGCCCTTTGCCATATTTGCCGTTGCGCCTGCGTTTGGCCGCCACATGCCTCTGATCCAGCAACGAATCGATCAGCTCGGAGTCGTAGCGCTGCCCGCGATTGGAGAGCACAACGGCTTGCTTCGCAAGTCCTAATGCAGCAAGCCCGTAATCCTGGGTGACAACGATGTCACCCTTGCGGGTATGATTGGCAATATACATATCCGCGGACTGGCTGCCAGCGTCAACCTGTACGATCCGAACGCCTTGCATCGGAGACAATTGATGACTGATCGAAGCGACAAACCAAACCTCGATGCCGAATTGCTCGGCAACCTGGGCAATTTCCGACTTGACGGGACATGCATCCGCGTCAACGATGATTCTGCCGGTCAGCTTATGAGCCATTCGCAGCATCACCGCCTTAGAAAGGAACCTATTGTCGTATTATTATATACGCTCTTGACAAAAAAAATCCTGCTTTTCCACGTGGAAAAACAGTCGTGTATTTGCTTCTGCCGGCAAGTCTTACAAATAATCTGCCATCGCATCCAAAAAATCTCTGGATTTTAGCCGAACTCCCACATGCGTATCAAACCAGAGCCTGCCGACCTTTTTGAGATCGGCTTTGCTCTCGGGACTTACGTTAATGGAGCCGAGTCGACGCGCGTCCAGATGAATGAGAGCTGCCAGCAGCTTGTAGGAAGCTGCCGTGAGCGGAATGGTATCTCGGTAGCTGCCTGCATGGCTCCGGCAAACATGCCCGCCTGCAGCAGCGCTGAAGCCAAGTCCCTCCGCCGCGGTCGCACCGCATTGGCAGCATTGATCGATCAACGGTTCATATCCGGCCGCCGTCACCGCTTTCCATTCGTACAGCGCCGTGACAATCTCCGGATCCTTGTTATCCTCAAGTCCTTGAAGCGCCGCCTTCAGCTGCTCATACAGGAGCGGAGCAGGCTCGTCGTCGTGAACCAGCTTATCGGTCAATTCAGCGATATATGCGGCATAAGCCGCCAGCGTGAGATGCTCCCGCAGGCGGCTGTGTGATTCTTCAATTTCACCGTGGTTTAACGACCCCATCGACCCCGGCTTACTTTGATAATAAATAAATTCCCCCAGCGTCAGCAGCTGAGCCAATGCGCCGAAGCGACTCTTCATCTTTCGGGCGCCTTTAACCATGATACTTGTCTTGCCAAACGGCTTCGTCAAAACCGTTATAATTTTGTTGCCTTCCCCATAATCCATACTCCGAATAACGATTCCTTCTACTCGAACCAGCATCTCGCCACCAACAGCTTTCTACGAACTCACGCCTTACACGCTGAAATCCTCGGATTCCTCATCCGGCCATCCTTCTTCATAGTCCTCCTGCGCCAGATCAAGCGGACGATTCATTTCCTTGAACAGCAGGTAAGACTCGACATCGCCTGTCATCGCAAAATACTTCCAGGAAAAATCACGCATTCGCATTCATCCTTTCGGTCCATTGGGAATGACTATGCAGTTGTACCGTTAGGATGAGAAAAGCGAAACCCGATTATCCCTTGCAATAACTGGGAGCGGCTTACACCTAGTCGTGGCGGAAGCCAAGATCTCGAAGCATTCGGTCCTCGTTGCGCCAATCCTTCTTTACTTTCACCCACAGCTCCAGGAACGTTCTTGACCCTAGCAGCGCTTCAATATCCGCCCGCGCCTGCTTGCCGACCTCCTTCAGAAGCTGCCCCTGCTTCCCGATAACAATCGCCTTCTGCGAATCGCGCTCCACATAAATCAATGCGGAAATATGAACGACACCGTTCTCTTCCACCTTCATATCCTCGATCGCCACCGCAATGGAATGCGGCACCTCCTCGCGGGTGAGATGAAGAATTTTCTCGCGAATCAGCTCGGCGCAAATAAATTGCTCCGGATAGTCCGTAATTTGGTCAGCCGGATAATATTGCGGACCTTCCGGCAAATACTTGATAATTTGCTCCAGCAGGGTTGGCACATTGTTCCCATTCAGCGCCGATACCGGTATCACTTCGGCGAAGGAATGAAGCTCCTTGTAGGAAGCGATCAACGGCAAAAGCTGGTCCGGATGGACGCGGTCGATTTTGTTGACAACGAGAAATACGGGTGTCCGGATGGAAGCAAACTGCTCAGCGATAAAGCGGTCGCCCCCGCCCATCCCTTCCTCCGCGTCGATCAGGAACAGCGCTACATCCACTTCCTTGAGCGTATTGGTCGCCACCTGCATCATAAAATCGCCGAGCTTATGCTTTGCCTTGTGTATGCCAGGCGTATCGAGGAAAACGATCTGGGCGTTCTCCTTCGTATAGACGCCTTGAATTTTGTTGCGAGTAGTTTGAGGCTTGTCCGACATGATCGCAATTTTCTGGCCGATCACCTGATTTAACAGTGTCGACTTGCCGACATTCGGTCTGCCGATCATGGCCGCAAAGCCGGATTTGAAGCCGGTTTTTTTCGTGTTCATTGGGAACGCAATGCCTCCTCATCGAATGCTCCGGGCAGCAGCTCGGCTACCGTCGTTTCCTGCACATCTCCGCGCAAATTAGTTAAATTACGATCAAGAGGACAATCGGGGATATGAACGTG
>JBEPYM010000001.1:0-6413 GCA_041641375.1 Paenibacillus sp. | reverse complement strand
TTAGTTAAATATACGGGCATATCGGGCGCACACAGCTCGATCATGACCTGACGGCATACGCCACAAGGCGTAATGGGCTTGCTTGTATCGCCCGCTACTGCGATAGCGCGAAAGCTTCGCGGCTTCCTGCCGTCCGCAATCGCACGAAACAAAGCCGTCCGTTCCGCGCAATTGGTCGGTCCATAGGCGGCATTCTCAATATTGCAGCCCAGGTGGATGTGCCCGTCCTCATCGAGCAGCGCCGCACCGACTTGAAAATGGGAATACGGTACGTACGCTCTCTGCCTCGCTTCCAGCGCCTTGTCAATCAGCTGCTGTTTCCAGTCCTTCTCGTTCATGAACGATTCACCTGCTTTCTACTTACATCATTAGCTTCCCCGCCACATAGGGGTAATACAGAAATATTCCAATGATAACTGCCGTCAAAGCCGCAAAGCCGACTGCCGCCGCCGCAATGTCCTTGGCTGCCTTCGCGAGCGGATGGAAATTGGGCGAGACAAGATCGACCATTCGTTCGATCGCCGTATTCAGCAGCTCGGCCGTCACGACAATGGAGATTGCAATCAACAAAACAAGCCAATCCAATCTCGAAAAATCGAGCAGCCAAGCGAAAACGGCCGCACCTGCAGCGGCCGCAATGTGTATCCTCATATTCCGCTCTGAACGCAGTGCATGCGCAAATCCCGCTCCAGCGTGGCGGAATGATTGCATAAGCGCCGGCTTCCTCCGCGTCGGACGAGCTGTCATCTGGGCAATCCCGCTTGCAGCAGCAATACCTCCTGCTTGTCATTCATCGCCTTCTCGGATGACTCATCCTGATGATCGTACCCGATCAGATGCAGAAATCCGTGAAGAAACAAAAAACCGACCTCCCGATTGAAGGAGTGACCGTATTCGTCCGCCTGCTCTTGTGCACGCTCGAGCGAAATGACAATATCACCAAGCAACAGCTCATCATCCGCCGCTTCGCCGAAATTGTAATCCGCTTCCTCCATCGGAAACGACAGCACATCCGTCGGCTTGTCCAAATCGCGAAACTGCTTGTTTAAAACCTGTATACCTTCATTATCGGCGAAGGTCAGCGATACTTCGCCGCCTTGAACTCCTTCGGCTTCCGCCGCAAGCTGCAAAATTCGCTCCAATTGCAAAATAAGCTCGTCGTTCACTTCAAACTTCTGTTGCTCGTCCGACCAAACCAGCGTTACGCTCACGCGCTGACGCCTCCTTTATTATCCGTATCGGTTGATTTCTTCGGAGTTAAATCCTCGGGATACTCAATGCGCGAATGGAAGATGCCGAGCACCGTTTCCTTCAGCGTCTTGCCGATCACATCGAGCTCCTTCAACGTCAGGTCGCATTCGTTGAATTGTCCGTCGTCCAACCGGCTCTTGATAATTTTCTGAACGGTCGAATCGATCAGCTCAATCGTCGGACTGCGCAGAGATCGTACGGCCGCCTCCACACAATCTGCGATGCCGACGATAGCCGCCTCCTTCGTCTGCGCCTTGGGACCAGGATAGCGGTACGTCTCCTCCGCGATCGAATCGGGCTGCTCTCCGCGCTCCTCCGCAAGCTTACGCGCTTTGACGTAAAAATATTTCAGCAGCGTTGTACCGTGGTGCTGTTCCGCAATATCGCAGATTTGCTTCGGAATCTTGAATTCCCGCAGCATCTCGACCCCGTCGCGCGCATGCGCCACGATGATCGACTTGGACAGCTCCGGGTTAATGTGGTCATGCGGATTTTCGCCGCCCATCTGATTTTCGATAAAATAGCGCGGCCGCTTCGTCTTGCCGATATCGTGATAGAAGGAGCCTACCCGGCACAGCAAGCCGTTCGCGCCAATCGCCTCCGCTGCAGCCTCCGACAGGTTGCCGACCATGATGCTGTGGTGATAGGAGCCCGGCGTCTCGGTCAGCAGCTTTCGCAGCAGCGGATGATTCGGGTTGGACAGCTCCACCAGCTTCAGCGGCGATAAGATCCCGAAGGTCACCTCGAAGAACGGCAGCAAACCGATCACAAGCACAGCCGTCAGCAGGCCGCTTGCGAATGAGTAGGCAAGCGAGTACAGAAACAGCTGCGTATCCTTCGTCTCCGACAGCATGAGTAGCGATGCCGTACTGACGACGGCGAGAATAGAAATCAGAATGCCCGCCCGAAGCACAGACGATCGCTGACTTGCTTTCTGAATGACGAAAACGGAGATGAAGCATACGATAATAGCGACAAAACCAAAGTGAAAATTAAAGATTGACTCCTGCTCCGGACTGAACATCACGGAAGCAATCACGGCAAACAGCACGGAGGAAACGATAGCGAGACGGTCGTCCAGCAGGATTGCTATCATGATCGTTCCCATCGCAACCGGGGCCAGGAAGCCAAGCGGTGCGTCGTAGGTTTGCCCGATCGATACAAGCTTCATCAGCAGCACATTCAGCGCGACGATGAGGAGCAGCATCAGCAGCTGCGGATTGCTGGTACGGATCGGAAGCCGGGAATCGCGAACGAATAAATACAGCAAAGCTACCAGCAGCACGCTAAAAATGGCAAGGCCCGCCTGCGGCCAATAACTGGCGTTATCCTTGAGCAGCTGCAGGCTTTTGAGCTTCTGATACAGCTCCTCGTTGATTGGCGTACCTTTGGCAACGAGAACGTCGCCTTTCTTGATATAGACCGGATGAGCGGCGTCACGTGCGTCAGTGCGCGCTTTCTCGGTTGCATCCTTATTCGAGAACGTTCCGGCGGTCACGGCGTACCGGGCGATTTCCTGCACAACCTCGCGAGTCACCTTTTTCGTGAGCGGAGAGGTGTTGACCAGCTCCGGAACCCGCATTCTTGCAGCTTGCGCATCCACAACCGGGTCAGCCATAATACGGCTCACAATTTCCTTGGCAACCGGCTTCATCTCGGCCAATTCTTCGCGGGTGAGCCTCGGGAGCTTAAAGTACGTTTCTTCCGAGAGACGGTATCGCTGCTCCTCCAGCTTGCCCGTCAGCTCCTGATAGAACGTTTCGGTGTACAAGCCTTTAGCCTTAGTCGTTCTCACCCAGTTGCTGAAGAAATCCGTGTACATCTGGGGAAACACATTGCGGTAAATTTGTACCTTATCGTCAAAGGTAACCTGGTCGTCGGCATTAATTTGCTCCAGCTCCCGGAACACCTGATCGACAAGCTCTTCATTGCGTAATGAAACTGCGGTCGAAATCGGCTGGACACGTCCGGCAGCATCATCCCTCGCCTTCTGGGTCGCCTTAACATCCTCAATCTGTTCGGGAGCAAGAATATCCTTCTCGGCGATTGAGCCCAGCTGGATATCGTACGTTTCCTTGAGCAAATTGCCGGCAAGTGTAGCAAACAGCAGTACGACTAAACCCGCAAACAGAAAAAAGCGGACAGCGCCGCTAAATTTCCAGCCAGATGGCGTATACCGAAATTTCCCCTTGATCAGCAATTCCTGCTTCGCCATGGGAGGTCCTCCCTCCATTACGGTTGTTTTTCAGCCTCCACATGATATGCAACGATAATTTTCTGCACCAGGGAGTGACGGACGACATCCTGCTCAGCGAAGTGAATAAATCCAAGCTCGTTGATCCCCTTCAGGATGCGGCTCGCTTCAATCAGTCCGGAGCTCTTGCCGCGCGGCAAATCGATCTGGGTCACATCGCCGGTGATGACCATCTTGGAGCCGAAGCCAAGCCGGGTCAAAAACATCTTCATTTGCTCCGGGGTCGTATTCTGCGCTTCATCCAAAATAATAAAAGAATCGTCCAACGTACGTCCGCGCATATAAGCGAGCGGTGCGATTTCGATCAAGCCGCGTTCGAGCGATTTGGCAACCTGTTCGGGTCCGAGCACGTCATGGAGTGCGTCGTACAGCGGGCGAAGGTACGGGTCCACCTTCTCCTGCAGATCACCAGGAAGAAAGCCTAGACTTTCACCGGCTTCAACGGCAGGACGCGTCAAAATAATACGCTTGACCTGTCCTTCCTTCAGCGCCGATACCGCCAGAACGACCGCCAAATACGTCTTGCCCGTGCCGGCCGGTCCGATTCCGAATACGATATCCTTCTTGCGGATGGCGGATACATATTGCCGCTGGCCGAGTGTCTTGATGCGAATCGGTTTTCCCCGATAAGTCGTAGCGATCTCACCCTTGAACAGATCAAGCAGCTGCTCGGTTTGTCCGCTCTTGGAAAGCTCCAGCGCATAAGAAATATCCCTCTCGGTGAGCGAATACTGATTGCGGACGAGGGCGAGCAGTACAGTAAACAGCTGCTCCAGCCGCTCCACCTCTTGCTCCGGTCCTTGAATGACAACCTCCGCATCCCTGGACAGAATCGACGCCTCCGTCTCCCTCTCGATCAACCGGAGGAACTTGTCCTGAGGACCGAAGAGCGCGAGCCCTTCGCTGACGTTATTCAGCTTCACCTTGGCACTGCGGGCTTGGATAGTCAAATGATCGTCTCTCTCCTTACGGTGTTGGTTGCGGGATGATAGGCAGCTCAACCGCTATCGGTTCATCCACTTCAAAAAGTACTGTCATATAAACTTTACCATTCTCCGTCTTTTCATGCAAAATGTTTTCGCCCCGGACGACCGCCCCTGCCTTCCCATCTGCGCCCGCCGCCTCGGCGCGAGCGTGAAGCAGCGCATTCGCCTTCGCTTCAGCAGTATCTACCTTCTGCTCCACAAGCTCATATTCTTTCACCGTCTCGGTTAACCAGCCGAGAGGAATGGCCCACTTCCGCCATGCCAGCCCGGAACGCTCCTGCAGAACCTCCGCATAGGCGTAAGGAAGCTTGCCATACCCAGTCAGCTGCAATGCGCGGTTGCCGATCACGAGATATTGACGCGTACGCTCTTCTCCGGAATACACCTTGTACCGTTTGGTCAGCGGCGCTTCCATATCAAATTGATGCCATACGAGTCCTCTTACCTCGCCTTTTGCAGGAACCGTCTGCTGCGTTTGTTCGTCTCCAATGATTCCCGAGATCAGCACATCTCCCTTGCGCACATGCTGGTTCGGCTTGACAAGCGGACGACCGCGCTCCGCCAATATGGAGGTAATGACGGCATCCGAATCCGCGACGAGATGACGCGGATTCATTAGGGGCGGCTTGTTCGGAATGGTCGCCTCCACAATCTTGATGCTGACCCTCGTGCCGTCGATCGTAACACCGATCCAGGCCGCTCCGGGAAGCTGTGTCTGCATCTGCCTGGACAGCCTGTCCGGATCCTGAAGCCGGTGCTTCAGCTGCAATGGCCGAATCCCGGCCGCATAAGCAGCTTGTCTGGCCGCGTCGTCGGAAATTGACTCATTGCCGACAATATCGACTCTCCATACGACGGAAGATAACGCGTAAATGCCGATCACAAACAGGAGAATGCCGGCTGCCAGCACCTTCCGCCGCATCAGCTTCCCTAGCACGAACGGTGTGCCGCGGCGCTCCAGCACCCTTGCCCGACAGCCTGTCTGTTTCAGGAGCGTGCGAATCCGCACATAATCTCTCAGCGGCATGCAGAGCTCGGCAGCTTCTCCGGAACGGACCTTCTCGATATCCCATATCGTGAGCTTCTTGTTCATCGCACCGTTCATGAACGCTTCCAAAGCGCCGGCGGGCAAACCGCCGCCGCGCTTCCCGGTAATGCGTATTCGTACAAAGCCTAGTACGGATAATAGCAGCTGCGACACCATCGAAAGTCCTCCCCTTACCTTTTACATATATCGAACGCCCTGAATCTTCCCTTCTACCAGCACTTCCTCAGGCAATATCGCACGGATCGCGAGTTCGCTGCCGGTCACCTGAAGGGTACCCTTGCTGAGTGACAGCCTTAGCTCCTCACCGGAAAAATGCAGCACGCCCCGATGGTTTTCGATATAAAGCTGCATGTCCCCGATCATCGTGATGCGGGGAAGGTCGAATACGACGTCCTGAGGCAGGTCCATCACACCTGCAGCCCATTTGCTCAATCGACGGCGCAGTTTGCGCATGTAAGACGAGCCCCCTCCCATGTACTCTTACACCTTATGCGCGCCTAACGGGAAATATGATGAAAGAAGCAGGAGGTCCGATTGGACCTCCTGCTTCTTTCACCGTTTATCGAATTGGGGTCAGGCGAATGATTCGATCGTCATCCGGACCGGGATTGCCGCGGCCATCCCGATTGTTTGTCATAATCAGAACGACACCGCTGGACAGCTCCTTTACATCACGGATACGGCCGAGCTCGCCCTTGAACAGCGGGTCGAGCGCTGTTATTTTCGTCCCTGCATGGTCAAGCTGCAGACGGAGCAGCTGCGTGCCGCGCAAATTGGCGACGAGCAGTTGATGCTTCCACTCGCCTTTGGTCAGGAACGTCAACCACGAAGGCGCCCAGGTGACCGGTCCGGAGTGAAGCAGCGGCGTATGCAT